>JBCDIS010000259.1:0-9166 GCA_038748685.1 Acidobacteriota bacterium
CGCTCTTCGGCCTCCGCCAGTCCGGCGATGGCTTCGAGGTCGTCGGGGCGGGCCTTCAGGTAATGGCGAAGACGTTCGGCGCTCTCCTCGAAGCGGGTCTCGTGGAGTAGGGCCAGTCCGAGGGGGAGATAGGCTTCAATCAGACCCGCATCTAGGTCGACGGCGGCGAGGAAGGCCTCGGCCGCCTCCCCCATCTGCCGGCGTTCGGCCCACACCCGGCCGAGGAGCAATCGGTAGCGGGCGACGCGGGGGTGCATGCGCACCAGGGGCTCGACGGACCGGGCAGCGCTGGGGACGATTCCGGCGTCGAGGGCGACGACGGCGTGGGCCGCCAGGACCCCCTCGCTGTTGGGCGCCAACACGGTCGCCCGGTCCGCCGCGTCGAGGGCCCGTTTCAGCTCGCCGAGCCCGCGGTGGACGTCGACGAGTCGTAGCAGCGCCTCGGCGGAACCGAAGCGCTTGTCGACGGAGCGCAGGAGGGCCCCCGCGGCACCCAGGTTGCCGGCTTCGCTTTCGACGTCCGCCAGGGCCAGGGCGAGGTCGCGGTCGAGGGGCCCCGCAGCGGCGGTGCGGCGCAGGTACACGATGGCGGGCTGGGGCCGATCCGTGAGCCACAGGAGCCGGCCCAGGGCACCCGCCGCCGCGGCGGACGGGGGCGACGCCTCGGCGGCATGCCGAAGCTCGGCCTCGGCGGCCTCGACGTCACCGCCGGCGGCGAGGATCTGGCCCAGCAGGGCACGCGCCGCGGACTCGGTGGGCGCATCGAAGAATCCGCGAAGCTCGGCGATGGTCGCTGAGGTGTCCCCCCGATCGAGGGTCTCGATGGCCCCCCGCAGCGACGGCGGGGCGTCGGCGAGGAGGGCGACGGGATCCAGCTGGAAGGGCGCCACCGTCGGGCGCGCCAGGGGCGGCAAGTCGGCGGAGAGGTCGAGGGTGCCGTAGGGTGCGGCGGAGTCTTGGAGGTCGGATTCGGGGCGATCCGTCGGGGGGAGGGGGGTAGCCGGGGTTCCTGCGCCGTCGGTGGTCAGGGACAGGGCCGCGAGGTTGCGGGCGATGCGGACCTGGGTTGCGATCAGTCGGCCGTACAGGCTCCGGCGCTGCTCCGGGGGAAGCGGTTGGAGCCCGTCGAGGGTCGGTGGCCCCGATGCCCGTTGGACCTCGGACGTCTCGGCGACGAGCGCGTCCGCCGCCCGTGGGTCCAGTCTGCGCAAGGGATCGAGCTCGGCCTGGAATTCTTCGAGGCGCCCGGTCCGGCGCAGGGCCTGGGCGAAGAGGACCCGCAGCGCCACGTCGTCCGGCCGCTCTTGGGTGACCAGCCTCAGTTCTTTGAGGGGCTGCTCGACCTCGCCGAGCTCCAACTCGACCCGGGCCAAGGCGACCCGGGCCCGGTGCAGGTCGGTGGCGGCGGCGTTGCGGGCGAGGTCGAGGCGGTTCCGGGCGGTGGTCAGGTCACCGGCTTCGGCCGCCAGCAATCCCGATAGCAGCCAAACCTCCCGGGCGGCGGCGCGGTAGTGGCTCTCGGCGATCCTGGGCTCGCCGTTGCGGATCGCGGTTTCAGCTTCGAGGAGCTGCCACTCCAGGCTGTCGACGATCCCCTGAGAGCGCGGGGCAGCCCCGCTTGCCGCGGCCAGGGGAAGCGCGACGAGGACCGCCGCGACGATGGCGACGATCCAAGGCCGAACCCCGCCGGTGGCTCCCATCGCCGGCGTCACGGCTTTTGTTCGCCGTAAATCCCCGGCGGCGTGAAGCCTTCGCCCGCGAGCTGCCAGTGGCCTTTGGGATCTTTGCGCCAGACCGCCAGGAAATGCCCTTTGCCGGCGACCTTCGACTCGATGGAGACGTCGCCTTCGCCCTCGCGTTTGGCTTCGGAGGCGGCGGTGGCGTTGCCGGGTTCGACCGTGGTGGTGAACGAGGCTTCGTACTCACCGAAGGTGTAGGCCAGGTCGCCGGAGGCCGCCCGGACGCGGGACTCCGGCGTCCAGCGCAGCGAGATGTCGGCGTCGAGCTGGTCCGCCAGCTCCGGCCACGCGGTCATCAGGCCGCCGCGGGGATCCCGCGCTGCGCCCAAGGTCGGGTGTACGACGAGGGAGCCCGAGTACGCGAGCTTCCAGGCACCGTCGGCGTCCGGAGTCCAAAGATTGAGATAGTGACCGTCGATCACCTCGGGCTCGGTCTTGCCTGGGCGCAGGAAGCTGGTGCGGACCGAGCCGATGGCCCACCCGAACTCCCCCGACTGGGCGATCTCAGCTTCGAGGGTCTCGGCCTCGTAGCGAAAATCGTATTTGCCGTCGAAGAGATGCTGCCAGATGGCCAAGACGGCCAGGCGGCCGCGGTGCAGCTCCCCCGCCATGAAAACAACCTCGGGCGACAGCAGCTCACGAAAGACCGCGCGGTCGCGCGCTCCCGCCGCCCGATTGAGGGCCCGGTCGGCGGTCGCCACCTGCTCCGGTTTCATTGGAGCGGGGGGAGGGAAGGAGTTGGCCCGGGCGTCCGCCGGCCAGAGCAGGGCAAGCAGCGCCAAGGCGGTCAGCGCAGAGGGGGATGGCAACATGCCTGTCGTCCTTTGGGGGAACCGTGGTTCTGGGGAGCTACGAAAAAGAGCCCGCGGCGCACCGCGGGCTCCTCCTACGTCCGATTAGCTTCGAATCAGCACTTGTTGGTGCAGAGCGTGAAGCTTTCGGCCGGGCCGCTGTAGTGGTCAACGCGCCAGCGGTAGGTACCGCTCGAGCCATTGTAACCACTCACGGTCTCGTCGCAGCCGGAGCTGGTGGACGAGGCCACCGAAGAGAACGAGCAGCCGAACCAGCCGCCGCAGCTCTGCTTGTCGAGGTGCAGGTCGAGGTCGGCGGCGCCGGCGTCGCACACCAGCTCACCGGTGAAGCTACCGCTGGCGGAGCAGTTCGGCGTCACCGGGTTGCTGCTGCTGCTCGCCGTGCCGGTCCACACGTTGTTGCCGGTGCAGCTACCGCCGCCGCCGCCACCGCCGCCGGAGCCCGGATCGAGCCACTGGGAGATGGACGAGTAGGTCACGGCGAAGGCGCCGTCCACGGTGCGGTCGTCGCTGTCACAGGTGGTCTCAGGGGTGGCGCCGCAGGCGCCGAACAGCTGGCCCACCACCTGGTTGCTGCCGTTGACCACCGGCGAGCCGGAGCTACCGCCCTCGGTGTCGGCGAAGGTGGCGTTGCTGTAGATGAAGTTGCCCCGGGGCAAGGAGCCGCAGGTACCGCCGGAGGTGGTGACCGACTGCTCGGAGTAGGCCTGGGGCGAGCCGGACGGGTGGCTGACCCGGAAGAGGTTGGTTCCGGAGGAGTTCGCCACGGCGGTGGTGGTCCAGCCGAGGAAGACGCTGCCCGAAGGGGCGGCCTGGCTCAGCTCGACGAAGGTGAAGTCGGTGGTGGCGCTGGTGGCCAGGAGGGTGGAGCCGTTGGTGCGGGGCACCGAGCCCGGGGGGTTGTACTGCGAGCCACAGCTGGCGCCGCAGTTGACCGTCCACTGGAAGTAGGCCTCGAGGCTGGAGGCGGAGGACTGGGAGCTGAAGCAGTGGTTGGCGGTCAGCAGGTAGGGGTCGCCGGAGCTGTTGGTGGTGTTCAGCAGGCCGCCGGAGCAGATGAAGGAGCCACCGGACTTGCTGTAGACGAGGTAGGCGACCGCGTCCTGCAGCGGCTGGATGGCGCTGGGGATCGACGCGCACTCGGCGTTGGTGATGCAGCTGTCGTTCCAGCTGCAGAAGGCACGGCCGAGGGTCTGACCGAAGCGGTAGTTGTCGCCCATGTGGGCCAGCTCGGCGACGCGGAAGGTGCCGCCGGCCGTCTCCTGGTCGAGGGGCAGGTGGACCTGGAGCACGATCTCGCTACCCGCGACCGTGTTGGTCCAGAGGGTCTTGTGCTGGCCGGTGTAGGGGCCGAAGGCGTGGCCGTGGCGACCGAAGACGTAAAGGGCGGCGCCCTCCGGCAGGTTGACGTCCTGGAGGTGCAGCCGCACGCCGGCGGCGCCGGGGGAACGGAACGTGCCGCTCCACACCCGGTTTCCATCGGCGAAGGTGCTCGAACCAAAGGCCTGGGTCCTCGCGGCCGGGTTGAACTCGAAGCTCACGTCGCCGTGGACACCGATCTGCATCGGGCCGTTGGTGGGCTGGACCGAGCCGAGGGCGGTGCGCTCGGCGGCGGGGATCGTCACGTCGTAGGTCGCAGCGCCGGGCCCTTCGAACGAGCTGAGCCAAGCGTGGAGAGCCGCGGTTTCGGCGATCCGGGTGGCTTCGTCATCCTTGGCCGTGGGGGCGTAGGGGAAGGTCTCGGTAGCGTCCGCAGGCGATGCGGCGACGGCGAGGGGGGCGATGAGTAGGCAGATCAAACAGGAAAACAAGAGCTTCTTCACAATCTCTCCTTGCTCTGGGCTGTACCCAGCTTCGTTGGGGGTCCCGATCTAGGGATCTCAGCGGTCCTCTGAGGCGTCGCGAGCTTCGCGGACCTCATCAGCTACGGTCTGGGGGCGAGCCAGCTGTCTGGATCTACCCTTTTTGCGGAAACCATGAATCCGCTCTTGGGTTGGAGACGAAGAACGTGTAGGACAAAACCGAATCGTCTTCCCAAACACGCCCAGAACACCAGATTGCCGGTAGGCCTCCTTCTATCTGGAGCATGTACCGTGCCAATTGGACCAAATCGGCCCGCGTTCTCTCCTGGGTGAGATTTGTACGGTTATCTGGGCAGTTCTCTAGAAGATTTGTCCATCTCAAGGGTCGGGTTTTGGTCCAGGTACCTGCGGTTCTCAGTTTTGAGACCGTCGGATTCTCGCCGATGAGAATCCATGAAGCCTTGGAGACGGGCGAGATGGCGTCGGCCCCTACGATGGGTCCGATCGACGTGGGACGAACCTCGGCGACCGAGGGAACCTTCCCCCGGCGGTTTCCGTGGGTAGGGATGTAGCGCCGGCCCTGGCGAGACGTTGACGCCGCCCTCCGTTGAACCGCGCCACGGAGTCCCGAAGGTTCGGGGTCCCTTGGTGAACCAAGGACGATTCGAACGTTGCGATACCCCATTGCTGCCTTGCTGTCCCTCGCCTTCCTGTCGTGTGCCCCACCCCCCGTCGAAGATCCGTCGGAGGCGTCCGTCCCGTTGATCGACTCCGGGGGGGTCCAGGTCATGGTCCTGGGGACATACCACATGGCTGGATCCGATGCCGACGTGATCAACGTCGAGGTCGACAGCGTTCTCACCGACCGGCGTCAGGGGGAGCTCGAAGCGCTGGCGGACACGTTGGCCACCTTCGCCCCCACCGTCGTGGTGACCGAACGGGTCACCGAACCGCCGGACTACCTCGATCCACAGCTCGTAGAGTATTCAGAGGCCCTTCTGGATACGGATCCGAACGAGCGGGTGCAGATTGCACTGAGACTCGCCGAGCGCGCGAACGTGACGCGGGTTCACGGTCTCGATGAGCAGCCGCAGGATGGCGAGCCGGACTATTTCCCATTCCAGGCGGTGGTGGACCACGCCGAGGCGACCGGTGCGGCGGACGACCTGACCCGCCATATCGCCGCGGCGCAATCGATGGTCGAAGAGTTCATGGCCGCGACGGCAAATGATCCCATCGCCACCCGCCTCCTCAAGCTCAATACCGGCCCCATGTCGTCTGCGGACTTCTACTACTGGCTCTCGGAGCTCGACGAAGGGGAGGTCCAGCCCGCGGCGGAGCTTCAGGCCTATTGGTTCATGCGCAACGCCAAGATCTGGTCCAAGCTCATCGATGTCACCAAGCCCGGCGACCGCGTCGTCGTGGTCTATGGGGCCGGTCACAAGTTCTGGCTCGAGCATTTCGCGGACCACACCCCTGGGTTCGTCAGGGTCGATCCGGCTCCGTACCTGGAGCGGGTCCAGCCGAAGTAGCCCGTCGCGGCTGCGGGTTCCGCGGCACCCGCAGCCTGTTCCGTGGAGTACCATGGCGGAAACGACCCGACCCGTGGAGCGCCGATGACCCGAGGCCACGCCAGCCCCAACCGAAACGACGAAGTCCCCCTCTACGACCTCGACGTGGCGACGCCAAGCCACGCCGAGCGGGCGCGGACCTTGGTGGAGGCATTGCAGACCGCGTCCCTCGCCACGATGGCGAAGGAGCCCGAAGGGTACCCCTACGCCTCTTTTGTGACCTTTGCCTTGGACGGCGGGGACCCGGTGCTCCTGATCAGCGAAATGGCGGAGCACACCCAGAACCTCCGGCGGGATCGACGAGCTTCGCTTCTCGTCGCCGAGAGTCGCTGCGAGGATCCCTTGGCCAATGGACGGGTGACCCTTCTTGGCTATTGCCTGCCGGTGGAGCAGGGGGACGTCGGCGCCCGTCGCGCCTTCCTGGAGCGCTTGCCCAACGCGTCGTACTACTGCGACTTCAAGGATTTCAACTTCTGGCGCCTGGCCGTTGATTCGCTGCGCTACATCGGCGGCTACGGCCGCATGTCTTGGGTTTCGGGGGAGGACTGGCGACGGGCGGAACCAGACCCGCTGGCGGTCCACGCCGCGGGTATCGTCGATCATATGAACACCGACCACAGGGAGGCGATGGTCCTTCTCTGTCGAGCCTTCTCCCGGGCCGATCAAGCCGAGCAAGTCACGATGGGCAGTATCGACCGCTACGGCTTCGACCTGACGGTGGTCACCGAGCGCGGGCCGCGGCCGGTCCGCCTCCCGTTCCCCCAGCCCGTGTCGACGCCGGAGGAGGCGCGCCGCGCGCTGGTCGCGCTCGTGGCCGAGGCGCGTTCGAGGTAATCGACATCGTGCCGCGGCTATCCAACGAATCGCTGCGGGATAGGCTGATGGCCCTCGACAAGGACAACCTCGTCGAGTTCCTCGTCGACCTAAGGGGGCGCTACAAGCGTCTCGACTCCAGCATCGAGGGACTGGCGCAGCGTGCCGATCCCGTCGGCAACGCCGGGGATCTGCTCACTTGGATCGACGACATCAGCCGGCGGCGCGAGTTCGTGAGTCATCGGCGCAGCGCCGAGCTCGCAGAAGAGGTCGAGGACCTGGTGACGGAGATCGGAGCGCGGTTGAACGGTGGGGACTCGGGCTCCGCCCTCGCTGCCGCCGAACGGCTGATCGTCCGGATGCCGGAGATCATCGAGGGGGTCGACGATTCCAGCGGCTACGTTTCGGACTCTCTGCGGGCAACCTTCGTGATCTGGCTCCGGGCCGCCGCTGTCGAGCGGGAGCGAGGCAGGGAGGAAGACTGGGTGGCGCGGGTGCGTGGGATCTACACCGACGCCGGGGACTACGGCTTGGCGGACGACCTGCTGCCGGCCGCGTCGATCCTGCTCGAAGGTGAAGAGTTGAGGGAGCTGGCCCGGCAGTACGAAGTCGAGGCCCTCGACCGCTCGACGGACCCGACCTCGTTTGCCGGTCTAACCGCCCGCGTCGCCCTTGGGCAGGTGGCCGTCGCCCTTCGGGATCCCGAGCTCTATGCGCGGTCGGTTCAGATCGACTCCCCGAGTCCCAATGAGCGGCAGAAGGGGGATATCGCGAGGACCTGTCTGGCGATGGGGGAACCCGGGAAGGCTCTTGAATGGCTAGAAGGTCCGTGGCAAGACGAGGTAGGGCGCCTGGAGATGTGCGCCGAAGTCTATGAAGGGTTGGGGGACCCTGATCGTGTGTTGGACCTGCGCGGGAAGGCTTGGGGCGCTTCGGGTTCCTGGCGAGCTCTCGAGGCGTTCCTCGAGCTTCTGCCTAAAGACGAGCATCCTCCCGTCCTTGCCGAGGCCAGCGAGGTAGCTCGACGGTCGACTCGGCTAGAGAAAGGGCTGGAGATTCTGTGCGGCCTGGGGGCCGTCGCCGAGGCCGAGACCCTGCTCGTCGAACGCCGCGGGGAGATCGACGGCGGCGCCTACTATCTGCTCCAGGAGTTCGCCGACGCGCTCGAAGCTGGGGGGCATTCCTTGGGTTCGACCCTGATCCACCGTGCCCTGCTCGGAGACATTCTCGACCGGGCCTACAGCAAGGCATATCACTACGCTGCCCGCTATTTCCTTCACCTCGGCTCCCTGCAGCACGGGATTACCGATTGGCGGGATGTTCCGGCGCATCCCGCCTACCTGGAGTCCTTGTGGGGGAAGCACCAGCGTAAATATGCCTTCTGGAAGCGAGTCGGCGGCCGACCTTGACCGATCGAAGGCCGGCCGCACCACTGACTCCGAGCCTAAGCCCCGGGTCGTCCTCTTCATAGGGATCGGGGGCTTGACTTAGACCCGGGGGTCTGAAGTCTTGCCTGGTCCGCGTTGAGCCCCCAGCACCTCATAGGGAGCTTGGCCGTACTTTCGGCTGATTCGGTCGGCCCGGCGGTTCGGTATCCTTCTTTGGATGACTCGTTCGCTGATGGCCCTGTGGGCCGAGCCCCGGCCAAATGCACCCCCAGGGCCTGGGTTCCCAGAGCGCCTCCTCGCCGTACTCGCTGCGGCGGTTCTGGTTGCCGATCCGCTACTGCGGACCGGTCAGGTCTGGCGGCCCTTCGCGGTGGGTCTGGGACTGGTCATCGCTGTCCTGCTCTACGTTCGTAACCGGTATCCGCTGGCCTCCTTCTCGATCGCCTTCGGGATCGCCTTCGCCGTGGAGATCGCCTCGGAGGTCCTCGCCGCCGGGTGGCAGGCGCCCCCGAGCTACACCCTCGCCTTGCTCCTGCCCTACGCCCTCTGCCGCTGGGGTGCCGGGTGGGAGGCGGTGCTGGGGGTGGGCGTGCTGCTGGCCAGCTTCGGGCTGGCGGCGGTGCTCGGCGATTTGCATACGCCGCAGGCCGCGATCTCCGGCGCCTTCATGCTGCTGTTTCCCGCCGCCTTCGGGGCGACCCTGAGGTTTCGCGAACAAAGTGAGGAGAGGGCCGCGGAGCAGGTGAGGTCGGGGGAACGGGAACGGCTCGCCCGGGAACTACACGACACCGTCGCCCACCACGTTTCGGCCATCGCCATCCAGGCCCAGGCCGGTCGGGCGGTGGCCGACGGAAATCCGACCCAGGCCCTGGCGACCCTCGGGGTGATCGAAGGTGCCGCGAAACGGACCCTCGAAGAAATGCGAGACATCGTCGGAGCGCTCCGGGACGGCGGGGGGCCCGAGCTGGCGCCGCAGAAAGGGCTGGCGGATCTACCCGAGCTCGTCGCCCGATCCGGTGCACAGCTCGACGTCGTCGGCGA
>JBCDIS010000260.1:0-9053 GCA_038748685.1 Acidobacteriota bacterium
GTCGCCCGATCCGGTGCACAGCTCGACGTCGTCGGCGACCTTGACGGCCTGCGGCCGGCGGCGGGGACAGCGATCTACCGCATGGTGCAGGAAGCGATCACCAACGCCGAGCGCCACGGGACTAACAGGACGGGGATCTGGGTGCGCCTGCTGGGGGATCGGGAGACCGTGTCCCTCCGCGTCCTCGACGACGGGGACGGCGTCCTCGTCGCCGGCCAGCCCGGGGCACGGGGGTTCGGTCTCCTGGGACTCGCCGAGCGGGCGGCTTTGCTAGGTGGGCATTTCGAAGCGGGGCCCGGTCCCGAAGGGGGATGGCGTGTGGAAGCGACGCTGCCGCGTTCGCCCTCGGGGGGAAGCTGAGTGACGAGAAGGATCGTCATCGCCGATGATCAGGAACTGGTCCGCGCCGGCCTGCGGATGATCCTCGACGCCCAGCCGGGTCTCGAGGTGGTGGGGGAGGCGGCCAACGGCGAGCAGGCGGTAAGCCTGGCCCGCCGGCTTCGCCCCGACGTGTGCCTCTTCGACATCCGGATGCCGGTGGTCGATGGAATCGAGGCCACCCGTCGCCTCGCCGGTCCCGGAGTCGAGGATCCGCTGGCGGTGGTGGTGATCACCACCTTCGATGTCGATCGATACGTGTTCGCCGCCCTCAAGGCCGGTGCCCGGGGGTTCCTGCTCAAGGACGCCGGTCCCGAGCTCTTGGTTCAGGCCATCGAGGCGGCGGCCGAGGGGGAGGCTCTGATCGCCCCGAAGGTGACGACCCGCCTCTTGTCCCGTTTCCGCGAGCTGGGTCCCCCCTCCTCCCCTAGGCAGCCGTTGGAGGCCCTCACCGCGCGGGAGGAAGAGGTGCTGCTCACCGTCGCCAGGGGGCGCACCAACGGGGAGATCGCTGAAGAGCTGTACATCAGCCTGAGCACGGTGAAGAGCCATCTGGCGAGCCTGATGGGCAAGCTGGCGGTGCGCAACCGGGTGGAGCTCGCCCTCTGGGCTTATGAGACCGGGCGACTCGTCCGCTAGCTGGGTAGGACATCGGCCGAAAGGACGAGCCGCGTTCGGCGGGGTCGGCCGATCGGTGGGGGAAGAAAGGACCTTAGGGCGGATGGAAGCTCCACGCCGGTATTCGATGATTTTTCCGTGGCGGGCGATAGGGCGTCGGTCGGCCGCCGGGAAGCATCGAATCCTCGCCAAGGAGGCCCTGCGCCATGTCATTCTTCGACCGTTCCAACGCCGCTATTCCCGCCCAGCAGAGGGCTTTTCTATCGGCCCTTTGGATCTTCGTGCTGCTCAACGTCCTGCTGCGGGATGTTCAGCAGGTCTTCGCCCAGGGCTTCCTGAGGCAGATCGTGGGCGGGGAGCTCGTCGGGCAGCCGACGGGTGAGCTTTCCCTCCTCGCCGTCGCCGTCTTGATGCAGGCGCCGCTGACCATGGTGGTCCTGCCCTGGCTCCTCTCAGATCGGCCCCTGCGGATCGTGAACGCCTGCGCCGCCTCCCTGACCCTGCTGATGACCGGGGCGCAGGTCGCCATCGGGCGCCCGGACGCCGACGACCTGCTCTTCGCCGCGGTCAAGGCGGTGGCGCTGATGGCGATCTTCCGCGCCACCCGTTCGCGGACGGTGACGAGCGCCGCGCCGCGGAACCGAGGCCCCCGGGGCGGCGTCACGGCGGCGGCGGTCCCGCTCGTGGCTTTCATGGCCCTGGCGGCTGCGACGCCGTCGGCGGCGCAGCAGAAGGGTCAGTTCGAGATCGGCCTCGGCATCGCGGCGCTGGAGCTCGACGACAAGCTGGGGGGCGACACCGGTCTCGGCCTGGAGGTGCGGTTCGGCTACTCCGTCACCGATCGCTTCCAGATCGAGCTCCAACACAGCTCCGCCTCTTCGATCCTCGACGGGTCCTTCCGGGCGACCTCCCTCAGCGGCCTCTTCTTCTTCGGCGAGGCCCGGCGAAAAGTCATCCCCTACGCCCTTCTGGGGGTCGGTCGTGCCAACGCGCGGCTCGACGACGTGCTCCGCTTCGGGGACGCCGAAGCGCTGACCGACGACGCCACGGCCCTCCGCGCCGCCCTGGGTGCCCGCCTCTCCCTCGGCGCCGACAAGCGGACGTCCATGCGGCTCGAATTGACCGCGTTGCGGGAAGACGCCTTCGGCGACGACGCCACCCACCTCGGCCTGTCGAGCACCTTCCTCTGGCGCCTCGGTGGAGGGGGCCGCTGAGGGCGACGAAGGGACGGTCGCCGACCCCTGCCTGGATCGGGTTCCGGCGGCGCCCGGCCCAGAGTAATGGGGTTTCCCCAGAAGATCGGTGCGCAACGCGATGGAGCGCCCGAGATGCTCCTGGGTGGCACCCAATTCCAGGATGGGCCCGTCCCCCGTCGACCTGCGCCGTCGGAGGACGAGCCCATCGATCCCTGGGGCCACCCAAGCCAGCCGGATTCAAGGAGGCCAGGCCCCCCCAGGAGATCAGCCCTGGAAGTGGGCCGCGGCTTTCTTGGACCGGCTATCGACGAAGCGAGACTGGCTGGGACCGGTCAGGATCGAGACCCGGCGCCAGATCACGGTGTACCCGTCTTCGATGGGCTGCTCCGGCGGGTCACTGAAGGGGATGAAATTATTGTTCCTGTTGACCTGCTCGAAACCCTTGTTGAAGATGTAGTACTGCCAGATCTCCTGGGGATTCCCGGCGAGGTCGGTGCCGAGGAAGTAGTTTCCCGGAGGGAGCCCCCGTTTCGGGGGATCGGTGTAGTTGACTGTGATCGAATTCAGATCCTCGCCAGGGGCCGGGGTGAGTGGGCTGAAAGAGAATTGGGAAACCCCCGGAACGCCTCCTGTAGCGGTCTTCCGAGCCACTTCGGTCATGATCTGGGCGACGGTGGGGTTGTCGTCTACCTCAACCGTCACCGTCTCGGTCACGGAGTTGGCGGACCCGAAATACATTCCAACGACTCTAAAATTGACATTGATCGACATGTTCTAGATCCTCTCGATTTGTCGAAAAATTTTTTGGGCGGCAGGTCGAGCAAGACTTTGCTCGAGCGCTTTGACGCGCATCGGCGCGGCACTCTCGTTCTAGAAAGTCGGCATAGGAACCCTCCCTGGACAGGAATCGGCTCGCTTGCAGCGGGACCGGCTCTTCGAGCACTTCTGGGTGAACCAAGGCTGTAGCTTGAGGCAGCTGAACCACAACGCGAAGTTCGCGGTGGAATGGGACCACGATCCGTTCGACGAATCGTGGGCACCGGCCCTGGCTAGCCGTACGGCCTGACCCCAGGGGCCCCGACTCCCGAGAGTGGCGCTACGGGTCGAGCGTGGGGATCTCAAGACGGCCCGCGATGGACGCCCGCAGCCGAGTCCGGCATTCCGGCTTCGGTGGGCGTCGCGGGGGGTGTCCTTCTCAGCTTGGTTTCAGGCGCGCTCGCCTGGACTCGTTGGAGCTATCGGGGCCGCCCAGCCTCACTCGAAGGCGCCGAGCTCCGCGTCGATTGCCGCCAAGAACTCCTCACACCAATCCCGGAAGCGCTGCAGCCTGCGGCTGGTGGACTGGTGCCAGCCGTCGGTCATGGCGAGCTGACGGCGGAACGCCGAGTCCTGGCACAGGACCTCCAGGGGCTGGTTGAAGGCAAAGCGATACGACGAGAAGTCCGCCGCCGTAGGCTCGACTCCGATGGCCGAATGGTGGATCACGTGTTGATCCCACATCAGTCCGAAGTTGATCCTCAGCTGCTCCCGCTCATCGGAGAGGCGGCCGCTGTAGGCGTTGAGGGCGGAGCGGAAGTCGTTGGACAGGAAAAGGAGATAGCGGTCCTGGCGGGCGAGCTCCCGCAGGGTGTCGTCGACAAACGCGGGGATGAGGTCGCCGGTGAGGCTGCCGACGGCCTGGCTGAGGGCTTCGAGGGCTTCTGGGGAGGCGTCGCAGGCATGGACCGCCACCAGCGCGGTCCGGCGTACTTCGCTCGAATCTTCGAGGAGGGCCATGCGATTGTCCACTGCGGCGACGTTCGACACGACCTCGCTGCGCAAACGGACGAGCGTGTTGCCCGCCCCCTCCCTGTCGATCCGCGACGTATTCCAGTTGTTCATCTGCAGGGCGGTTAGCACCCCGAAGATGACGAGGACGAACTCGATGCAGACCGCCGCCCAATTCGGGCGCTTCGATGTGGAGCCGATCCGGCGCAGGAACATGTGGATTCCCCTTGGTTCTTCCCTCGGTGGGTCGCCCTGGCGTGGGAGCTTGGCGAAAACCGGCCGATGGGTCGCAGGGTGCGAGCGATCCGCGTTGGGGATCGGACCCGAACGTACCACGACCCCGTGCACCGTCAGCTCCGGGAGGGCGGCGCCGAGGGGGCCCTTTTGAACGGAGGCGCTCGCTTCGATCGACCGAGGGGGCGACGCGGACTCCGTCGCCCATCCTCAGGTCAGGGGGTGGCTCTTTCCTCGAAGAATTCGATCCGACAGCGCAAGTTGCCCCCACGGAGGGCCAGCCGGTGGGGGCTCTCAGGCTCGATCACGATGACCTGCGGAGCGGCGAGCTCTTCTTCGGTGCCCTGGAGAAGGTCGACGAAGGTCACGGATCCCTCCAGAATATGCAGCTGGCCCCACCGCTTTGGCCCGAGCGCGTGCTCCCGGCACAGGGCAGCGGGAAGGGTGTCCTGGTCGAAGACCGGTGTCTTGCCTTTGGGTGTCAATCCGTCCGGAAGTGGAAGTCCTTTCATCTCGGTGAGCTCCTTTTCAGCCGATCTCGACCAGGCTGAGGACAGCGCGGGGGCCGCGGTGTTCTCGCACCAGGTCGGCGAGGGTCACGCGGTCGAGCTCGGCGCAGAATGCCTCGAAGGCCGACCGAAAGGCCCCTTCGAGGGTGCAGCCTCCGGCGAAGATGCACTGGTTGACGTGGTGATCGAAACACTCCACTAGGATGCTGTTCTCGAGCTCGCGAAAGACCCTGCCTACGTTGATCTCCCGGGGCGGGCGCGCCAAGCTGACGCCGCCGCTTTTGCCGCGGACCAACTCGAGATAGCCGAGCTCCCCGAGCCGCTTGGCGATTTTGACCAGATGATGGCGGGAGACGCGGAGCACGTCCGCCGCTTTTCCCACGGTGGTCCGTTCCGAACGGACCGCCACGATCATCAGAAGGCGCAGCGCGTAGTCGGTATGCCGGGTGATCTTCATCCCGGCCTAGGCCGGCTTGCGCGCCACGATGGCGATCGCCCGCAGGTTGGATGCATTGCGTCTGAAGGTGGCACGAAGGGAGCGCATGCGGGCTCGTGCCTTCGGCGATTTGAGGGCGTTGAAGGCGATCCGCGCCGCCCCCAGGAGCCCTTCGTCCCGCACCAGACGCCGCGGTCCCAGAAGCTCCATCGGCAGTTCCTTCACCGATTGAATCTCGAACCCGACCGAGGTGATCAGGTCCCGCCAGGATTCGCAGGTCAGGGGGCGCGCCCCGACCCGAATCGATCCCGCCAGGTCCTTCTGGATGGCCGTCTGCTCCTCCTCGCTGAGCGAGTCGGGACATAGGCCGAGCTCGTGGAATCCGTACCGTCCCCCCGGTCGCAATAGGCGAAACGCCTCTTCGAGGATCTTCTTCTTCTGGGCGGCGGGCTGCATGGTGAGAAACGCCTCACCGAAGACGACGCTCGCTTCCCCGGGAGGCAGCTGGGTGTCGGCGGCGTCGCCGGTGAGGCAGTGCCCGGATACCCCGGAGAGCAGAGACTCCAGCGTCGCGGCCGCGGCGCTGTCCCGTTCCACCACCGTATAGCTCGAGGGTCCCGCGGCGAGGGCCAAGCGGGTCGTCACACCGAGACCCGGGGCCATCTCGACGACCGCGTCCCCTCGGCCGATCGAGAGCTCCGCGAGGAGAAAGTCGGTGAGCGCGCGGCCACCGGGTCGCAGCACCCGTTTCCCCATCCGTGCCAGGAACCAGTGACCAGGCATCTTCGCGATGTCCAGGTGATCGCCGGGTAGGTGCGCCGCTGTGTTGGGCATGTTGGGTTCCCCCATGTCGTTTGGCTTAAGTGGCATTTTACATGCATGTTTTGGGCGCCGCAACCTCAGCGGGTGGGAATAGGGCAGCACCACAGGGCGCCGGGGACCCGCTGACCTCTCAGCGGGGCGACCAGGCCGACAGGTCCCCCCGTTCGAAGCCGTCGGCGAAGATCCGGGCCGGATCCCGGGGGCCGTATTCGGGCGGCGGCTGGCCGTACTCGAAGGCGCCGACGTCCGGTAGGCCGTCGAGGGGGAAGGGGTCGTTGAGGTTGGCGAGGTCCGTGCCGGCGTCGATTTCCGGGGCGCCGGCGGCGAGGCGAAGGTCGCGGGCGGCCGGCGGCACCTCGACGTCCCACGATCCCGGGAGGGTAGGGTCGAGAAGGTCGTCGAAGCTCGCGGCGAGGCCTCGATCCTCGACGCCGACGGTGTTCGCCCGCAGGTCGGCGAGGTCGTCGTAGCGGACGTTGTCCCACTTGAACCAGGGCTCGGCCGAGGTGCCCCCGCGGGACGATCCCCAGGCGTTGAAGTCGAGGTCGCGGAATCCGTCGGTGGCGGCGGTGAGGAACTCGAAGGCGTAGCGCTCCCCGAGGAAGAGATTGTTGCGAAAAATCGCGTTCTGCCAGATCGAGCTTCCGGTGTCGTGCATCCCGTTGCCCAACTTGACGCTGGTGTTGTGGGCGATCACCAGGCCCGCGGGACCGTTGTGCACCTTGAGGGGCTTGTCCTCCTGGTTGAACAGCTCGTTGCGGAAGATGTAGGCCGGGCCGCCCCGGATCGGTTGCACGCTGACCCCCATCCGGGTGTTGTAGGCGCGGTTGCGCCAGACACGGACGTTGGCCTCGTTGTAATCGATCTCGATGCCGTCGTCGACGCAGCGGTGGACGTCGTTGCCGAATATGTCGTTGCCGTAGGAGCGCCCCGACAGGGGCTGTACGGAGATGCAGTCGCCAAAATCGCTCACGCGGTTGCGGCATACGACGTTGCCGTAGCCCCGCAGGTCGATACCGCGCTCGCCGGGGATGCCGCTCTGGGGCCAGGGGGTGCGCCCCGTGACGATGTTGTCGCAGACGGTCTGATTGCGCTCGCGGTCGTCGGCCCGTCGGTTGAGTACGCCGAAGTCGACGTCTCGAATGACGTTGTGTCGGATCGCGACATCGCTGCTGTGCTGAGCGTCGACCCCCCAACGTCCGTTTTGGATCGTCAGGCCCTCGATGAGGATGTGGGAGATCGGGGTCGACGTGTAGGTGCCGACGGTGACGACGCCGATCGAGGTGCCGCCGCCGTCGACGATCGCTTCCCCCGCGCCCGGGCCCAGGAACGCGATGGGCTCGCCGGGAGCGCCGCTCGTCGAAATCTGGAACCCGTCGTAGGTTCCGGCGCCGACGTGGAAGACGTCGCCGGGAGTCGCAGCGTCGGCCGCCGCCTGGAGACCCTGGAAGGGATTGCCCGCGGAGCCGTCGCCGCCGCCGGTCCCCGGCTCAACGAATAACCGTCGGCCGGTCGGGGAGGGTTCGGGGGGCACGCGGGTCGTTCCCGAGACGATCTCGACCCTGCCGCCGCCGTCGGGGTCGTCTAGGGTCAGCCGGAGATCGTAGGTGGAACCGCCGGTGAGGAAGAGAGCGCTGGCGGCCCAGTGGTGAAGGCCGAGGGGCCCACCGTCCACCACCAGTTCCGGGTCGGAGCGCATCGCCGTCGCCCCCGGCCGCCACGACCCGGCTCCGGCTTCTCGGAACTCGAGCGTGAAGGTGCTGTCCCGGTCGTCGTCGCCGCTGATCTCCCAAACCACGCCGAGGTGCTGAAACGTGGGGTCGACCCGAATCGCACCGGGTGTGACCGAGTTGGCGCCGTAGAGAAGCGACGGGGATAGCAGTAAACCGAAGACGAGCGGAAGGCGTAGGGGGGAGCCGGGATGCTTGAATGTCAACATGAGCACTAGTCTATTCGCAGGGTCGCGAGAGGAGCGGCCGGATCGAAGCACGGCATACCCCGGCTCCGCGAGATCAAGATAAGCTCCGTCCATGGAGAGCGAGGCCCCCCGAGCACCCACCGCCGCCGAGCACGAGACCCTGGAACCCGAGTGGCTGCTGGTCTTTGGTGCCTGGGGGGTGGCCGCCGCCGGAACCGCCGGCAGCTTGTTCTTCAGCGAGGTGATGGAGCTTCCGCCCTGCGTCCTTTGCTGGTACCAGCGGATCTGCCTGTTCCCCCTCGTCGTCATCCTCGCAAGGGCCCTTTTCCCCCTCGATACCCGGGTCGTACGCTACGCCCTGCCGATCGCCGTTCTGGGCTGGCTCACCGCCGGCTACCACAACCTCATCTATCTGGGTGTCGTGCCCGAGAACCTGCAGCCGTGCAGCCGTGGGGTCCCGTGCTCTCAGGAATCGGCGACGTGGTTCGGCTTTCTGTCGATCCCCCTGCTTTCTCTCTTGGGGTTCACCCTGATCACCGTTCTCTTGGTCGCCGTCTCCCGGAGGAGCTCTCGATGAAGCGTACCCTCTTCGCCGCCACCGTCCTGGTTCTCGTCCTGGGTTTCGTCCTCGCGGCGACGATGCTCCGGGAGAAGCGTTCGGCGGAGCTCGGCGCCTTGGCGGAGGAGCAGAGCACGGTCTTCGTCCGCCCCCATTCGCCGACCCTCGGCGACGGGGACGCGAAGGTCGTTCTCGTGGAGTTCACCGACCCGGCGTGTGAGACCTGCGCCGCATTCTCACCCCTGGTCAAGGAACTGATGGAACGGCATCCGGGGAAGATTCGCCTCGTGGTCCGCTACGCACCCTTCCACCAGGGGGCCGACGAGGTCGCGAGGATCCTGGAGGCGGCCCGTCGGCAGGACCGCTTCTGGGACACCCTCGACCTCCTCTACCGCAGCCAAAGGACTTGGACCCGGCACCACCAGGTGATCCTGGATCAGGTCTGGGTGGTCCTGGCCCTGGGAAACCTCGACATCGAGCGTTTGCAGGCGGACCTCGCTGATCCCCGGCACAGCGAGATCCTCGCCCAGGACCTCGCCGACGCCGAGACCCTCGGGGTCCGCAAGACTCCGGGATTCTTCGTCAACGGGCAGCCCCTCGAGCCCTTCGGGGCCGA
>JBCDIS010000261.1:0-9018 GCA_038748685.1 Acidobacteriota bacterium
AGAGTCCGCGGGCGGCGGCGTTGTCGCCGCGTCCGTTGTCCAACAGATCGGCGAGGTTGAGCATCGTGGCGATGGTGTTCGGATGGGCGGCGCCGTGGGCCTCGGTCTGCATTCTGAAAGCGTCGCGGTAGAGCCTCTCGGCCTCGTCGTATTGCTTGAGCTCGAAGAGCACCGCCGCGAGGTTGTTGGCGGCGAGGGCGACCTGGGGATGGGCGTCGCCCAGCAGGTCCCGCTGTCGGCCGTGCAGACTGCGCAGGAGCGGCTCGGCCTCCGCCGGCCTCTGGGCCGCCGCGAGGATCGCCGCCAAGGTCACCTCGGTGGACAGCGTATCCGGGTGGCGGGGTCCCAGCAGGTCCCTTTGTTGTTCGAAGACCCGCCGTCCGAGGGTCGCCGCCTCGTCGAATCGACCCCGGGCGTAGAGCAGGGTCGCCAGGTTGCTTTCGATCTGCAGCGTGGCGGCGCTGCGGGGCCCGGGCACCGCCCGCAGCACGGCCAGGGCGCTACCGTAGCGCCCCTCGGCCTCGTCGAACCGTCCGCGGACCTGGGCCAGCGCCGCCAGATCGGCCTCGCTCTCGGCGCTGCGGACGTGGTCCGAACCATAGAGGTCGCGGCGCTGCTCCAAAGACTCCGCGAAGTGCCGCTCCGCATCGTCGAGTCGTCCCTGTACAAAACGAAGGTTGCCAAAGAGCTGGTGACTCGCCGCCAGCTCTTCGTGGGGAGCGTCATGGAGGGTGCGCAGCACCCCGTGGGAGCGTTCTAGCTGCTCCTCCGCCTCGTCGAAGAGCCCGAGGCCGGCGTAGCTCTGGCTGATCGCCGCCATCAGGCTCGCCTGGACCGCCGGCTCGGCGGCCAGCTCACTCTCGATCTGCGCGGCGCCGCTGGCGAGGAGCTGCTGCGCCGTCACCGTTTCGCCTTGGTGCCGGGTCGGGTTCGAGATCTCGAAGATTTGCTGCAGGAACTCCGTCACGCGGGACGACTTGGCGCTTTCGAGCTCGGCGCGCTCCGAGGCCGCGACGGCGCGGTTGCGCTCCTCGATCAGTTGAACCGAATAGAAGCTCACGGTGCCCGCAAGGGCCAACACCACCAGGGCGGCGGAGGCGAGGCCCCGCCGGTGGCGGCTGGCGAACTTGCGCGCGCGGTAGCCCCAGCGGTCCGGCTGCGCCCGCACCGGCAGCCCGTCGAGGTGGCGGCGCAGGTCGTCGGCGAGCTGCTCCGCCGAGCCGTAGCGGCGTTCGGGCTCCTTGCGCAGGGCCATGGCGAGGATCCGGTCGAGGTCGCCGTCGAGCCGCGCGCGGTGCCGCCGCAGCTGCGCCCCCGGCAGACCCAGCGTTTCCATGGACGCCGCGTCGACACGTTGGCTGGGTCGCGTCGGTGGGAGCTCGCAGATGCGTTCCTCGAGCTCCGAAAGGGTCAGGCCCTCGAGCCCGTAGGGCGGTGCGCCCACCAGCAGTCGGTAGAGCAACACGCCCAAGGAGTAGACGTCCGTCGCCGTCGACAGGGTTTCACCCCGCAGCTGCTCGGGGCTGGCGTAGGCGGGGGTCATCACCCGCAGCCCAGGTCCGGTGACCTGGAGACGGGTCAAGCCCTCTGCGGGTGCGAGCATCTTGGCGATGCCGAAGTCGAGGAGCTTGGGCTCTCCGTCCCGCGTCACCAGGATGTTGCTCGGCTTGATGTCGCGGTGGATGGTCAGGTTGCGGTGGGCGAAGTGGACCGCGCGGCAAACGGCGATGAACAGCTCGAGGCGGGCCTCGACGTCGAGCTTTCGCTGGCGGCAGTCGTCGTCGATGGGTAGGCCGTCGACCTGCTCCATCACGAAGTAAGGGCGCCCGTCTTCGGTGCTACCCCCGTCGAGGAGACGGGCGATGTTCGGGTGATCGAGGCGCGCCAGGATCTGCCGCTCCTGGTGGAGGCGGGCGAGGATGTCGTGGGTATCCAGGCCCCGCCGAACCAGCTTGAGGGCTACCTGCTTGCGGAAGGTGCCGTCGGCCCGCTTCGCCAGGTAGACGCTGCTGGAACCGCCTCGGCCGAGCTCGCGAACGATCTCGTAGGCGCCAATGTGTCGCGGGGTCGGTTCGTCCCGAGGATCGGCGGTACCGCCCCCTGCCCGTCCAGCGAAGGGAGAGGCGGCGGCGGCGAGCTCCCCCACCGCGTCGGCACTGCCGGTCTCGGCCCCGAGCAGGGCCTCCACCCGGGCCCGCAGGCGCCCGTCATCTCCGCAGGCGCCGTCGAGGTACGCGGCCCGCTGGTCCCCGGGGAGCTCGACCGCGGCGGCGAAGATCTCCTCGATGCGTCGCCAGTTGCGGCGCTCCCAGCTGAGGTCCCCCACGGTGGTGGTCGCATCGCGGCGGTCTGTGGAGTCGCCGGGGGGATCCGGCTGCGCGTCCGTCGGCACGGTCCCCAAGAAGTCGCTCCCCCTCAGGTTGATGGGGCCATCGCGTCGGCGACCCAGGCCCTCGCCAGGCGCAGGTCCCGCTCCACGGTGCGCTGCGAGACGCCCAAGGCTTCGGCGATATCGGACGCGGTCATGCCGCCGAAATAGTGCAGCACCAGGGCCTCGCACTTCCGCGGGTCCACGCTCTCGAGGTCCCGTAGGGCGTCGTCGAGGGCCACCAGGTGGTCGGCCCGCTCAGCCGGAATCTCGAGGTCCCCGAGCCGCAGGGGCGGCAGCGGGCCGCCGCGCTTCTCGGCCCGGCGCCTGCGGGCGTGGTCCACCAGGATGCGCCGCATCAGCTGGGCGCAGATGGCGAAGAAATGGCTGCGGCACTGCCAGCGGACGTCGAGGCCCACGAGGCGCAGGTAGGCCTCGTTCACCAGCGCCGTCGTCTGCAGGAGGTCCGCCGAGTGCTCCCGCCGCATGTAGGCGTGGGCGAGCTGATGAAGCTCGTCGTACACCAGGGGCGTCAGGCGTTCGAGGGCATCATCGTCCCCAGACCGCCAGCGCTGCAGCAGCTCGGTGACGTCCCCGGGCGCGGGCACTCCTTCAAGGGTCGACCTCGACCCGGGGGTCACGTCGACGGTCGGAACGGGGAACGGCTGCGGAGGGCTAAGCTCTGAGGACATCGAAGCATTAGAATAACACATTACAAAGGCATGGACGCCGCGTGAGGATAAACCGTTCTTCCATCATGGGCTAGTAACCCCGAAGGTCAGGTCCGGGCCTTCGTCAGGGCCAGGAGTCCGAAGGCAAGGGCCGAAGCCATCAGGAACAGGCCACCGCCGACGAAGTCGCCGTTGCCGGTGGCCACGAAGCCACCGAGAAGGCCCGCAACACCCGTGATCCACGCGCCGACGCCCGAACCCAGCTTGAAGGTCACCGCACCGGGCTGCCGTCTCTTGTCGTCCATCGCTTACCCCCATTCCGACCTACAGGGCCCTGAGTCCTTCCGCTGAGTCTCTTCGCTTCAAGGATCAGGGCGCGATCGGGCGTCGAGCATGCTCATCGATGATGTTCAGACGGCCACTGACCAGAAGCACGGCTCAGGGAAGACCCCACGCCCCGGTGGTCCCGGATTCGAAGTCGTCGCTGAACACCTCGTCTACCGCGCCTCCAGCCCAGAGGATGGCGCTGCGGATCTGCGCTCGGAACCGGGCGTCTTGGAAGGTCTGGGACCGGTGCCCGAGGCCGGTGTAGAAGGCCCGCCCGCCTTCGAACTCGTGGGCCCAGGTGATGGGATGGTCGGAGCCCATGGCGCCTCCCCCCGGGTTGTAGCTCGACTCGTCGAGGGTCATGAGCACCTGCACCGCCGAACGTGGGTTCGCTTGAAAGTTGTACCACTCGTCCTCGAAGGAGGTTTGGGCGTCCGGGAATCCCGGATCCGGCGGGCCGCCGCTCTCCCGTTCGAGGGTCGCAGTTTGGATGGCAGGGTGGTTGGCGAACCAGGCGCCGTTGCCCAGCAACTCGCCGTACCAAGGCCAGCCGTACTCACAGTCCGCCGCGGCGTGGATTCCCACCCAGCCGCCGCCGGCCTGGATGTAGCTCTCGAAGGCGTCCTGTTCCGGGTCGTCCAAGACGTCCCCCGTTGTCGACAGCCACACGACGACGTCGAAGGTCGCGAGGTCCTGGGGGTTGAATAGGGTGGTCTGATCGGTCTCTGTCACGTTGGCGCCGAGCTCCACCGCGATGGACTCGATCATCGAAACGCCATCGCTGATAGAGCCGTGGGCAAAGCCCTCCGTGCGGGTGAAGACGAGGATCTCCAGGGCCGTCCCACGGGTCGAGTCGGCCGTGAGTTCCCCCGAGAGGCCAAGGCCTGCAAGGAGCAGGGCGAGGAGGACGAAGATCAAGGTGCGTGTCTTGGATCCGAGCATGGTGACTCCCGGGCCTGTAGCGGAAATGGGTCGAGAGGGCCTCTTGCAAGCCTCTCATCGAACTATGCACATGAAAGCATTATAGGCATTCCGCTATGAGGAGGTCCCCAGAAGACCAGTCCTTGCGGACAGGAGCACCAGAAGCATCGCCTAATGCTTGCGCTAATAGACATATTGACCTAACCTTGGACCTCTGCCGCCCACAACGACCCTGACCAACGACCGAACCCCCCTCAGGAGTACAAACATGAGCAAGCTCTTTCCGATGATCGCGTTGATGGCGCTTCTCGCCGCAAGTGCCGCCGCCGTAGCTCCCCCGGCAAGCGTAGGCACGACCGCGCCGATCGCAGTGGAGTTGACCGAGCCCCTCCCCTTCTTCGCTACACCTTTCTGGCAACAGCCGCAGCAGCTGATCGGGTTCTTCTGCCCGCCCAACGACAGTGGTCCCTTCCCCTGTACGGTGGATGCCCACTGCTTCGAGTACAACCTCGGCCCCAACGCCAGGTGCCACAACCCCAGCGGCGGCAGCTGCACCGGGCAGTGCACCTGCTGACGCCGGCCTGAGATCCAGGCGCCGGCCGGAGTCCGTCCCGTGGGCGGTCTCCTCGACATCCGGCCGGCGCCCTCCAGAGGACTTGGGGTCTGACGAACGGCCTCAGAAGGCTTCCGTGTCGCCGACGCTGGCGAAGGTGCCGGAGCGGTTGAGGTAGCGCCGTACGGAGCCGGTCTCGAGATCCTCGACGGTGAGGATGAACTCGACGTTCGACAACGACGCGAAGAAGACCCACCAGCGATCGTTGATGGGCCGGCCGTCGAGCACCTTGACCATCAGCTCGACGTTCGTCGAGTCGAAGAACGTGAAGTACGCGGTATCGGCCGTCAGCCCCCGCGGCTCGCCGACCCCCTCCATACCGTCAAAGTCCGTCCACGCCGCGGAGAGGCGAAACCGGTCCCCGAGACAGAGGGCCGCCTGAAGGTCCGAGCAACCCTCGCTCCTAAGCGCCCTACCGTCACCGAGCTTCCCCGCCGGCAGCTCCAGCCTCTCGACGCCGACGAGCTCCGGTAGAGCTTGGATGTCGCCGATGCTGGCGAAGGTGCCGCCGGGGTTTCCGTAGCTGGCCACCTGGTCGTTGACCGTGTCCGTGACCTTGAGCTGGAACTCGACGTTTGAAAGGGAGCCGTAGTACAGCCAGAAGCTGTCGTTGACCGGCCGACCGTCGAGCACCTTGGTCACGACCTCCACATTCTCGGAGTCGAAGAACCAGAAGTAGCCCGTATTCGGCGTCAGGTCCACCCTTCGGCCGCGACCTTCGCGCCCTTGGAAATCACGGAAACGGCTCTCGACGACGAAGCGGCTCCCCCCCAGGCAGAGGATTTCGGGATGCGTACATCCAAGGCCCTGGGTCAGGAGGATTCGGTGGAGGCCGCCGCCGTATGGGCCCGCATAAATCGAGGTCGGAAAGGCCGGGTCGAATTCAAAGGTTGACAGGGTCTGTCCGTCCAAAGACGGGCTCGCGAGACTCCACGAGTCCCCGGCGTCCGCGGAGTACCAAAGCCCCTCGTTGCTCGATGCCCAGAAGCCGCCCCGGGTCCTGGAGTCGGACTTCAGCTCGGACAGGAAGCTGAAGGGCGGCTCGATCGGCAGCAGGCTCCACGTCTCGCCGCCGTTCCTGCTGCGGTACAACTCGTTGCCCGACGAGGCCAGCACCAGACCCGGCTGTTGGCTGTCAAAGGCCAGGGCCCACACAAACGGCACAGGAAACAAGTCCCCCATCGAGGGTACGACGGTTGCACCGCCGTCCGTGGCCCGCACCACCCCGAAACTCCCGGCAAGGAGCACCGTGCTCGGGTCGAACGGGTCCCTCGCAACGTCTTCGAGGAATGCCGCTTCGATCGACTCCCCCCGCCTCCAGGTCGCTCCGCCGTCCTCACTCCACCAGTGGGCGGAGAGCGTGCCGAACGGCGACCCCTCTTCCTGATCTCGGCCCGCCACCACGATCCTGGACGGGTTCGAGGGATCCACCGAGATCACCTCGACGGCATGTTTTCGGCCGGCCGCCGCGGCTTCCTGTAGCTGCCAACTGGCACCGCCGTCGACACTTCGGTACCAACCGTTCTCGGAACCGATGAGAACCTGCCGGGGTTGGGTCGGCACGACCACGACATCGCCGCCGGTACGGCCCAAGGGCAGCCTGCGCCAGGTCGCTCCGCCGTTGTCGGTGAAGAAGGACTCGCCTTGGTTTGTCACCGCGTAGACTTCGTCCGAGCGTTCGGGATCGATAGCGACGTGCTCTATGAAATGGCCTGACAGACCGGCATTGCGCTCGTCGAAGGACACACCGAGATCGGACGTCTCCCAAACGCCCGTGGCGCCGTAGAAGAAGAGCGACGACTCAGCGGTCGCAAAACGGTAATCGCGGTTCGACACGGAGGCGGTACCGAAGTCCATCTGCGTCCACGTCCGGCCTCGATCCAGGCTTCGGAAAACGCCTTGCGACCGCACGGCGATCAGCGCGTCCGTCCCCTGCCGAGAAACGATGTGGAGGGACGACCGTATCCCGCCCGTCGGCAGGGCCAGATCTCCGAGGATCACCCACAGGCCGCCTCCGCCAAGGCGGCTGGCGACAAATGGGGCGCCCTCTGCATCGTTACCGATGGCATAGGCGGTGGAGCCGCCCAAAGCGAGGGCGACGGACTCGACGGTGCGGGGTTCAAGGCCCCCCAGGGAGGTCCACGTGGAACCGCCGTCGTCGCTGCGAAAGACGCGGGCAGGATCCGGGAAGTTGATCGTCAGAGCGACGGCAACGGAGGCGTCCTGGGTTACCGCTAAATCTAGGAGGGAGGAGTCGAGCAGCAACGTCCATTCCCCACCGTTCCAGCGCCAGAGCCCGGAAGAGGTGCCGAACCACACCCCCCCGGTGGTCCATGAGACATCCCTGACCGCCACCCCCAGGCCGGTGGGGATCTCGAGGTCGGTCCACGAGAGACCCCCATCTTCGGAAAGCCAAACCACGGTCTGAACAAGTACCGAGCTGCCGACGGACGTGGCGAAGAAGCGACCCGGTCGCGACGGATCGGCGACAAGATGGTCGAACGAGCCCCTAGGGATCTTCCCGATTTGATTCCAAGGCGCCCCATCCTGCCGTTGCCAAAGGCCCCCGCCCAAGCCCGCCAGGAAGCGCTGGTTGTCGAACGGGTCTGCGGCGACGGCGGACACGGAAGCGCCGTCCGGACCGACCTGCCGCCACTGGTCGAAGAAGGTCTCCTGGGCAGCCGCGATCCCCGCCGAGCCGAAACCAGCGATCGCGAAGACGAGAGCATAAAGCGTAGCGCGTCCAACGAGGAAGGGAACTCGGGTCGAAGGCATGGGATGTCTCCTGATGGGTGGGCAACGTCACCCTCCTGAGTTAGCAATTCACGCGCCAGTCCTCAAAACGCCAGCCCTACTGGCATCTCCCCTGGGGGAAGGGGCTCCAGCCGCTGTAACCGTGGGCAAAGCTGCCCACACATCAGGCACTACCGCAAAACACAGGATTCGGTGATGCTCTTCGCTGGTTGCGGTCTATCGACTCCAACTTGTGTCCCGGACCGATCCGATACCTAATGAACTATGCGCCGCCCTAGCTACCCTCCGGTTGAAATGACCGCGCTATACCAAGGGCCCAGCTTCCGAGGACGAAGATCAGATATGCCGCGAAAGGAATCCAGGCTAGCGTCAAGCTTACGGTGACGAGCTCCATAGGCGACTCGAAGCCGAACGGGCGCTGAAGGAATAGCAGGGCCAGATCGTTGCGAATCAAACCGACGAGCAGCCCGACGGCGATCCCCACTCCGAAGACGGCCCCGATGAAGTAGCCCATCGGAGCGAGGCGTAGTTGGAGACGGATCAAGAAATGGCCCAACCCCATGACTTCGGACGCCTCGCTGTGATGGACCTTGACCTTGAAGGAGGTTTCCTGGGCATCGAGGGTGGCGACGCCGACGTAGGCGAGCAGCCAGGTCAAAGCGCCGAAGGCCCCGACCCCCGCCACGGACTCCTCCTCAACTGCACTGACAATCGCAATCGCCCCCATGGACCCCGCCGACAGGAATGCCAGGAGCGCCAACAGATGACGCATGGCCCGGGTCGGTACGTAGTCCGGTGTCTCTTCGAGGCAGCGATCCCTCGCGTCGAGGAAGTTGGAGGCGGCGTATTGACCCACCCAGGCAAAGGCGAGAATCCAGCCCCCGCCGAGCAGGAAGAAGCTCGGTGAGTCAGCCTGGACCGCTGCCCCGAGGGCGAAGACGAGGAAAAGGAAAGTCGCGAGAAAATAGGCGAGGTGCCCGAGACGGATCGCCAGACGGTCGACGATTTCGAGGCCCCGCGGGGTTCCGACGTTCCGAATCGAATCGAGAACGGTGTCGATCCAGCCCACGTGCGGAAGCGGGACTCCCCGATCCCACCAGGCTACGGCGACCCGAGCGAAGCCCGAGAGGACCTCGGTCCCGGAGACGGATACTCCAGCGGAAGTTGACGACGGGGCCACGGATGGCTGAGCTGCACTGTCCAGGGCCAGATCCGCCAGCTTGGGATGCTCAGCGACTGGGATCCAATCCGGCTGGCCGGGACTCCAGACCAGAGAGCTCGGCGGGAGGTCGCCGTTCTCGGCGAGGCGTAGGAGCTCCGAATAGCGCATGGGACCACGCCGATTGTTCTCGGTAGCAATGAAC
>JBCDIS010000262.1:0-8845 GCA_038748685.1 Acidobacteriota bacterium
AAGTTCTGCTCCAGGTCGTCGAGGCGGGCGGATCCCGAGGGGCCGACGAGGGTCAGCCTTTCCACCTGGCCCAGGTCGACGGCGGCGACCCCGAGCTCGGGGTCGATCCAGGCGGCCTGGAGCTCGACGAAACCGCGGGGCCCCTCGGCGTGGCCGAGGATCAGGTGGGGCTGACCAGGGGCGGCGGTCAGCTTCAGGGTTTCGCCGTCGCTCTCCCACTCCAGACCGGCGAAGGGGTTCCACGGAGTCTGCTGCGAAGCGTCGACGGACGGGACCGCGAAGGGCGGCCACTGGGCGGCGAGGTAACCGAGGACGAAGAAGGCCAGGCCGTAGGCCAGGCGCCGGCGGGGCCGACGGGCGTTCGACTCGGATGGATGGTGTTGCTTCATGGAGGATCCTCCAGGTTGGGACGGGAGCCCTCGGCCGCGGGGCGACCGAGGACCAGGAACGGCGCCCAGTCCGAAGGGGGAAGCCCTTCTGCGATTGAGGCGCGCTGGGCGTTGGCGAGGCCCCGAATCGGGTCGGTGGCGCCGCCTTCGCGGTACAAGCGATGGACGAGTCGGCGGGCTGCGCCGTCGTCCACGGAAGCGAGGGTGACCACGGCGGAACCGGCTCCGGCGGCCAAGAACGAGGCCCCCAGGGAGCCCCAGGCACCGTCCCCCCTTCGGCGGCCGGACACGCACCCCGCCAGCACCGCGACCCGGGGGGCCATCGGCACCGCCAGGAGATCGGCGGTGGAGAGGTTGCCGTCGGCCAGGCCCAGCCAAGGGCCGGTGGCCCCCAGGCCGGTGTGGGCGGCCACGTGCAGGAGGGGGGCGCGGGAGCCCCGCCGCAGGGCGGCCCGGTCGGCTCCGGCACCGATAGCCGGCTCGACGCCGAGCAGGTCCGCCACGTCACGGGCCTCGGCGGCGGCGGCGGGCAGGTCACCGCCGGGGTCTCCAAGGACCACCGGCGGATGCGCGGTCCCATCGTAGTGGTCGCGAACCTGGGGGGCGGTGGCGAGGGCGTGGAGGCTCGGGACGTGGACGAGGTCGTGGCGCTCGACGAGGTATCCGTTCCCCAGGGGGAGGGCGGCGAACGGTACCCGGCCGAGGGCGCCGTCGGTGATCAACGCCAGGGTGGTACCGCGTCTCGGTAGCTCGGCGGCGTCGGGGAGCAGGATCGCCGCCAAGGCCGAAGCAGCGGCGTCCGGTCCTTCTCCCCCGAGACCCTCGGTGTCCAAGCGGTCGACGAGGGCCTCAACCTCCGCCATCGAACCCAGGGCGCGGATTTGCACCTGGCCTTGTTGGAGGGTGGTCCTGAAGAGCTCGTCCTCCGCCCGAAAGTAGGCCAGCACGTGGTGCCGCCGGACCCGGCGTATCAGCTCCTGCGTCGGCAGCAGGGGAGCGGAGGAGGAGGGGAGCATGGACGGAAGGAGGTCCGCCAATTCCTCCGCACGGTCCCCGGCGGTGGACCAGGTGGCATCCCCGTCTCCGAGACCTCGGGACGAGGAGCGGACCCAGGCGTCGAGGAGGGTCCTGGCCTTGGCCCGCTCCATGGCGGAGAGGGCGGCGGAGATCCGACCGGCCCGAACCTCGAGGCGGAAGAGGGCCTCCAGGGGACGACGCTTGCGGTCGAGGAAAGACGCCTTGAGATCGTCGAGGCCTAGGTCGTCCCGCATGGCGTCCAGCAGGTCCGCCGATCGACCGTAGGCTCGCCGGGCGCCGTCCGCATCCCCCGCGGCGCCCTGAGCCTGGCCGAGGCGCAGCTCCAGCTCCCAGCGCCAGTCGGGGGATTTTTCGTCCGCCAGGGCCCGCTCCAGGTGCTGGATGGCCTCGGCGGCGAGGCCGCGGGCCAGGGCCACCCGGGCGGCGTAGTACCGGCCTGTGGTGGGGGCGTCGGCCCCGAGTCGGTGGAGGGCCTCGAGATGTCCGTCCATCTCGGGTGAGGTCCCGAGGTCGTCGCGGCGCAGCCGCGCTTCCAAGAGGTTGGCGTGGAGGGTCCGGGCGAGGCGTGGGTGCCCGGAGGGGGTTGTAAGCTCCAGCCCCCGCTCGAAATCACGCTGCGCCAGGGCGAGCCGGCCGCGGTCGAGCTGGAGCAGCCCGCGGTTGACCCTCCACCGAGCCTCGTCGCCTGGGTCCTCCGGGGGTTGCAGGGCCACCGCCCGGTCGAGGGCGCGGCCGGCGCCGTCGAGGTCTCCGATCTCATAGAGCACGGTGTAGAGGCCGTAGAGGGCGCGGGCCTGGAGGTCCGGGTCCTCCGCCCGCTCGGCGGCGGTCAGAGCCTCCGCCGCTCGATCGAGGGCGAGGCGGTGCTCGGAGGAGCGCCAAGCTTTGAAGAAGAGGGTGTACAGCACCCGGGAGGCACCGGCGGGGTCACCGTCCCGGCGCCTTAGCTCCAGCTCACCAAGGCGTGCCCGCTGCGCCGCTTCGGGGTCCCCGAGGCGGTCGTGGACCCGGGCGGCGAGCCCGAGGCCGTCGGCTCGTAGGGGGGTGCCTTCGAGCGTGTCGGCCCAGGCCAAGGCTTCCGTGTTTCGCCCCAGCCGAAGTAGGGCCTTGCCGGCGGCTAGGGCCGCCGCGGGGTCGCCGGTGGCGCCGAAGGCGTCGGAACATCGGTCCGCCGCCGCGGAGTCGTCACGGGCCGCCGCCAACTCAGCACACTGCTCCGACGCCGGATGGCCGCAGGCCGCCAGAAGCGCTAGGAGGGTTACGCAGAAGCAGAGGGTGGTCGTTGGCGGCGTGGGGAACATCGGGCGTGGGTACCTCGCCCCGGGGGGCTCGGCCTTGGAGGCGACGTCGGCCCGGGGTTCACGACAGGTCGAGGGCAATTGCCCCTGTCCGATGACGCGCATACCTCCGGCAGCGGGGGTCGACGGGGGTGGATCTCACCGCAGCCTAGCAGTCCCACGCCGCCGTCAGCGCGCCTAGGGGCGGGTCGGCGGGTAGGCATTGCCTCCGGAGATCAGAACGATCTCTCCGTCCGGCCGAAAGCGGGCTCGGTGCCGACTCCCAGGTTTCCAGACGCGGCCCCACGTCGGGGCCGCGTCGAACCAGGAGGACACGGAATGGACCCCCGCTATTGGGAATTGGAGAACTTCATCGCCCTCCGCCGGCAGACCCTGGCCCTGGTGGACGGGCTCGACCCCGTCCGCGCTCGGACCCGGCCCGAGCCGGGGCGTTGGTCGGTGGTGGAGGTGCTCGACCACCTCGTTCGGGTCGACACCTTCTTCCGTCGCGATCTCCAGAGGTTGCTGGCCAGGGCCCGGCGGGGCAAGCCCTTCCTCTGCAGCGGCTGGGACCGGATGAATCTGAAGCGCCCTAGGGGTCGCCGTCGACGACCGATCGAGCGGGGGCTCCGGGTGGCCCTGGAGGCCCCGGCGGCGGTCGCCAACGCCTTCGTACCGCCGGCGCTTCGTAGGACCCTGGGGCTCGACCGCCGCTGGCTGAAGTGGGTGCCCAAGCCCTTCAGCCCGGCGCGGGATCGGCCGCTACAAGGGTTGCGGGCGGAGCTATCCGCCATGATCGAGACGACCGAAGCCCTGGCTCGCACCGAAGGCGTCGACCTGCGACGGCTGCTCTACTACAGCCACCTCTCCGGCCTCGGCGACGTCCCCACCGTCTACCTGTCGGCCGCAAGCCACGAGCGTCGGCATCAAATCCAGCTCGCGGAGCTGCTGGACGACCCGAGGATCAGCGAAGGACAGGGACGAAAGCCTTCTACTGACGCCCGGTGGTGACCGGAGTGCCTTCCAACAGCGCGATCCATTCCTCAGCCTCACGGATCGCATCTTGGTTGTCGGGCGCAAGTCGAACCAGCTCGTGATGGCTGCGTTCGATCAACACGCGGGCCTCCTCAGAGTCGCCTAAACGAATAAGGCAAGCGCCGAGTAGGCCTTCCAGCTGGAAGTAGGGCGAGTAGTCGGCGGTCTCCGCACGGGTGCGTTCCAGGCTGGCGCGCATGAGATCGACACCGTCCTCGCAGCGGTCAGTCTCCAGAAGATACCTGGCGAAGTCGCTGCCAGCGCGGAGGGGGTAGAAAGGGTGGCCCTCCACGTCGATAGCGATTTGAACAGCGCGGCGGAATCGCTCGATAGCGCTTTCACGGTCGCCCCGATGGACGGCGATGGTGGCCAAAGCCAGCGCCGGACGAACGCGGGAAACGGAACGATCACCCAAGGAGGCCCGGTAGAGCTCCTCCGCTTTCTGCAGGGACCCTTCCGCCAGATCGAGCTGGCCCTGATCGCGGTAAATCAGCGACAGGTTGTTGAGCAACGTCGCTTGATAGGGGTGATCGGCGCCCTGGGCCAGCTCGTACTGTTTCAGCCCCTCCCGGTAGAGCTCTGAGGCTTCCGCCGGGCGTCCGGTATTGCGGAGAACGACGGCCCGCTGAATGGTGGCCGCGGCCGAATCCAAAGATCGCCCACCGAGATGCCTCTTGGCGAGGCGAAGTGCTTCTTCAGACGGGGCTTCGGCTAGGCCGTAGTCTTCGCGGTAGCAATAGGTATCCACCAGGTTGTTCAGGCTGCGGACGATACGAACCGCGTCGTTGGGGGTGTGCTCTCGGAACCATGAGAGCGCTTCCTGGATGCTCGCCTCGGAATCGTCCAGACGGTTCATCTCCCGCAGCGCCGCCCCCACCCTGTCCAGGCTTCGGTGGTACTCGACGCTCTCCGTTCCGTAGGTCGTGGCGTGGAGGTCCCGGGCCTCTTCCAGCAGTTCGAGGGCCCTTTCGGACTCTCCGAAGTCGAGATAGATGTCTCCCAGCACTTCGAGGACGCCGGCGCGGATCCCGGGCTGATCCCTGAAGCTCTCGTCGATCAGGCCAGCATTCCTATCCACGGCCTCGCGGAGGCTGAGCTGGGGGTACTCGCCGATGGGGCCCGCCGTCCTGAAGATTTGCAGGGTGAACGCCATGACCTCCTGCAGACGACCTTTCTCCTGGCTCACCCGCTCGGCCATGACCGCCATGTAGGCCCCGAAGGCCACCAAGACGACGAACGCCGCGGTGCCGAGGCTAACCGCCACCCGATGCCGACGCAGAAACCGCGTTGCGCGGTAGCGCACCGTTCCGCGGCGGGCGAGGACCGGAAAACCCTCGAGATGGCGGCCCAGATCGGCGTCGAGCTGTTCTACCGACGGATAGCGCTCGTCCGGGTCCCCGCGAAGGGCTTTGAGCACGATGGCGTCGAGATCGCCGGCGAGTCCCGACGGTGTTGCCTTAGCCGGTGGGGATGTGTCTCCGCCTGCCTGGGTTGGGACCCGACTCGGAGGCGTCGGCTCCGTGGTGACCCGCTCGATCGCCTCTACCAGCGTCAGGCCTTCAAGATCGTGGGGCCTCTGGCCGGTGAGGATTTTGTAGAGCAGAACGCCGAGGGAGTAGACGTCGCTGGTCGTCGAGATCACGCCCCCCTGAAGCTGTTCCGGGCTCGCGTACTGGGGCGTCAGCGGGCGCGGCCACTGGGTGATCTCCTCGTCGCGCACCGCAATGACCTCGCCCCCGAGCAGCTTGGCGACGCCGAAGTCCAGGAGCTTGGGCTCGCCGTCGGCGGTGACGAGGATGTTGCTGGGCTTGAGGTCGCAGTGCACCACGAGGGCCCTGTGAGAGGCCTGGACCGCGGCACAGACCTTCCTAAAGAGGAGGACGCGTTCTCGAATCGAGAGGTCCCGCCGGTCGCAATAGTCGTCGATGGGCTGCCCGTCGACCTGCTCGATGACCAGGTACGGGAGGCCTTCTGGTGTGGTGCCTCCATCGTAGACTCGGGCAATCCACGGATGGTCGAGGGCTGCCAGCACGCGACGTTCGAAGCGGAACCGCCGTTCGCTCTCTTGGGTCATCGAGAACCGCGACAGAATCTTGACGGCGACGTCGCGGTCGAAGACGTCGTCGTCGCGGCGGGCTCGAAACACCGTGCCCATGCCGCCCTCGCCGATGAGTTCTAGGAGGCGATAGGCACCGAGGTGCGTTGGCGACGCGTCATCTAGGACGGGGATTAGAGGTGGTGGAGCCAGCGGCTCGTCGAGAAATGTACCCGCTGCTTCGTCTGCCCGCAGCCAACGTTGGACCCTTTCCCTGAGCTCGGGGTCGCCTTCGCATTGGGCGTCGACAAAGGGTGTCCGCTCGTCGGCCGGCAAGGCGACGGCGGCGGCGAAGATGTCCTGTCCCCGCTGCCACTGTTCAGTCTTCACGGGCACCCTCGGCCAAGTAGTCGAACAGCCAGGCGCGGGCCATGCGCCACCGTCGCGCCACCGTGGACGGCGAGGTGCCGAGGAGCTCGGCGATCTCGTCCTTGGTCAGGCCGCCGAAGTAGCGCATGACCACGAGGTTGGCCAGATCGGCGTCCTGCGCTTCGAGATCGTGGAGGGCCGCGTCGAGTGCGAGCAAATCGGGGCTTCGCTGGGGACCTTGGTCGTGGAGATCTTCGAGGGCCACCTTGGGTATGCCTCCCCCGCGTTTCGAGGAGGCGGAGCTTCGCGCGTGGTCCACCAGGATCCGCCGCATCAGCTTGGCCGAGATGGCGAAGAAATGGGACCGGTCGCGCCACTGGACCCGCTCCTGCCGAAACAGCAGCAGAAAGGCTTCGTGTACCAGTGCGCCCGTGTCGAGGGTGTGGCCGGACCGCTCAACCCGCAGGTACTTGGAGGCGAGGCGCGAGAGGCGGGGGTATACGGCCGCGGCGAGCTGCTCGAGCGCGTCGGCGTCACCGCCGGACCATGCGCCGAGCAGACGAGTAATGTCGCCCTTCCCACTCGTTTCCAACGTCGCTCCCTCGCCCTTGACCAAGGCGGCTTTCGCCATGTCGTCCCCTACCCGTCGAGTTGCTACCGTCCGACTGTACCGAGTCCGGTGGGTTTCATCAAAAGGCCCTCGGCGTCCGTTGAGCAGCATGTCGGCGGGCGGAGAGCGGGTCCGAGGTTTAGCTGGGGTGATTCTGGACGCTGGCCTCGATCTGTCCAATCTGCTTCGACGACAGCACGCCGCGCCAGGCCCCGTGAACTTTGCCATCGCTTCCGATGTGAACGGTGAAGGGCACGGCGGAGATGTCAAAGGCTTCGACGAAGGCCTCCCGGTTCGCCGCAGCGACCGTTTGGAAGGGAAGGCGTTGCTCTTCACGGTAGGCGACCGTGGCGTCGACCGGGTCAAGGCTGACGCCGAGGACATCGAGATCCTCACCCAATCGCTCGTGAAGCGCTTGCCAGGGACCTTGGTTGTCTTGGCATGCCGGGCATGTCGTCGTGAAGACGAGCAGGAGGTGGTCTCGTTCGGCCGCGGGCCAGGACAGGGTCCTGACCGTGCCATCCAAACCCGCGACCTCGGTCGCCGCCGCGGTATAGCCGGTCTTGATCGGCGGCGGGTTGGGGGTGAGCACGTTGCGGAGCTCACGGTTCTGTTGGACGAGCAGTAGCGTTACTCCGCAGAGTGCGATGAGGGCAAGGTGGAGTAAGACTCCGTAGACCTTTCCAGGCATCCGGTCCTCCCGGGATCGGTGGTTGGGGTTGGGAAGAACGGCCCCGCGCGCCGGGCACGTGGGGCCGTGACGACGTCCGCTGCCGGGGTCTAGGTGCAGCTGTGGTAGCAGAAGTCGGTGTGGCCGCCGGGCTGGGGGTCCGCGAGCAGGTGAATGGCCACCCGACACTGCTTCACGACACCTCCCTCCGTGCGGGTGCAGGTCTGGTTGATGTCACCACAAACGTTCGGGCAGGCCCTGGTTGGGCAGGACGAAACGGCGCTGATCCTCGCCTGAGCGATCGAGGCGGTACCTCCAATCAGGGTCATCGCGAACAGAACGAGCGCAAACGACGTCTTGAAAAAGCTGGCTTTGATCATGGCTTCTCCTTGGAATCCCGGGTGATGGACGTCCCGTTCCCCTCGAAGGCACAGCCTCCGAAGGGGGTCGGGCCGGACACGCTCCGGTCGCCGGCTATGCTCCAAGAGAGGGCTCCCGTGGCGACACGATGCGAGATGACGCGGACGGAGACGTCAACCCATGCGGTGGATTCCGTTGCCCAGAGCGCCCGCATGGGCACCACGCTACGCGGAATTCGCAGGTGGAACATGTCAGCCCACGGGACATCCCCCGTGTCCATCGACCCAGAGGCCGCGATCTCCGTTCACCCCAGGCGGTTGGGAAGCCCATCGGGCTTGCCTGGGAATCGAAAGCGGAGGGCGTCCATCGAGGCTGGGTGAGTGCACGGCAAGAGCCCTGGATAGCTGCCTCGGTTTCCAGCTCATCGAGGAATCGGATCCACGCTTCGCTGGACCGGCTCGGGGGAGTTTGCTACCCTGCGCCGGCACTATTCGTCATTAAGTCTGGCCCCGAGGGTGCCGGCGGAGTCAGCGAGCGCGACGTTTGGGCTCGGGGTCCTGCGCCGATCGCGGTTGCCGTGGCTCGACAGCCGAGTGTCTGCCGTGGGTCCGAGCATGGCCGCCGCCACCCGAGGGGAATCACGGGCGCGATGTCGAGTCATTCGAAGCCGCCGTAGCGTTGCGAGGACGTCGTCACCGCCGAGAGCCGGGGGGGCGGGGGGCGATCACGGACGACCACGGGAAATTCTGTTGGAAGGCATTCTTCGGTTCGACTTCATGGTGGTCGACACCGATAGCTGTTCTTTTAGGTACGGAGTCTTAGTTGTGAGGAGCTCAAGATGACTGGAAAAGCCCTGGACCGGATGTGGTCTCCGAGGGAGTGGTTTAGGAAGAAGCTTGCCCTCAGGTGGCTCTACCCTTTGGTGGCGGTGATCTTCCTTGTCCTTGGGGGCGATACCCTCGCTACGGACTATGAGCTTTTTCCTCAAGGGACCGATGTTTCGGGGTTGCCTTCGACGGTCTACAACGATCCGGTAGCCCTCCTTGGGCCAGGCTCTCCGCT
>JBCDIS010000263.1:0-8833 GCA_038748685.1 Acidobacteriota bacterium
ACCACCGTCCCGTCGATCCCCACTTCCCCTAGCCTCGGCAGGTTCCCAGGGGCCACCATCGGCAGCAGACCCAGGAGTCCCCGGGCCAGCACCAATGCCGCCCCGAGACCCGCGGCCACCAGCAAGCCGTTCTCCATGAGCAACTGCCCGAAGAGGCGACCGCGGCTGGCCCCCAGGGCCGACCGGACCGCCAGCTCCCGGGCCCTCCCGGTGCCCCGGGCCAGCACCAGGTGGGTAACGTTGGCGGCGGCAATCAACACCACCAACTGCACCGCCGCCAGCAGCATCCACAGCGCCGGCTTGACGTTCCCCACCATTTGATCCTGAAGGCCCCGGACCCCGAAGCGTTTGTGGGTGTTGCTCCGGGGATAGGTCTTCTCGAGCTGGGACCCCAGCACCGCTAGTTCCTGTTCTGCGGACTCGAGGCTGACCCCCGGAGCTAGCCGGCCGACGGTGTGGATCAGGTGGCAACCCCGTCCGCAGCCCTCCGGGTTGATCTGCCGAGGCACCCAGACCTGGGCCTGATTCGGGAAGCTGAAGCCCGGCGGCGCCACCCCCACGACCGTATGGGCGCGGCCGCCGATCTCCAGGGCTTGTCCTAGCACGTCGGGTCGCTCTCCGAGATGGGAGCGCCAGTAGTGGTGGGCCAGCACCGCCACCGGCGCTGTACCGGGCTCGGCGTCCTTCGCCGTCAGGTCGCGACCGAGGAACGGATCCAGGCCGAAGACGGCGAGGACCCCGTCGGTCACCAGCCCCGCCTGGAGCAACTCGGGCCTCCCCGACGCCGACGACGACAGCTGGTCCTCGTTGCATCCGGCCACCGCCTCGAAGGAGGACAGCTCCGCCTGCACGTCCCGTAGGTCCGGCAGGGACATCGACCTGGCCTCGACCCCCGGCGCGTCGGTGAACGAGCGGTGGAACGACACAATCCGTTCCGACTCGGGATGGGGAAGGGGCCTCAGCAGAACTCCGCGCACGACCCCGAACATCGCGATGCTGGTTCCCAGGCCCACCGCCAGGGTGAGCACCGCCAGGACGGTGAAGGCGGGGCGCCCCTGGAGGCTGCGGGCGGCGAATCGGAGTTCCTGGGTCCATCGGTCCATGGGCGTGCTCCTCTGGCGTTGATTTTTCAAAGCGAGTCCGGCGCTTTGACGACGCGTCGACGCGGCCCTCTCCATTCGCTCCCCCAAACCCGCCGCAAGAATCTGCCAAAGGCAGATGGCGAGGCTCCAGGCGCGGCGCCAAGGGGAGTGGCGGTCCGCCATCAGGTCGTCCACGGTGTCGGCGATGTCGCGACCGAAGGCGCCCCGGAGGTCCGGGGGATAGGCACGGATCACCAAGGCCACCAGGCAACGGACGGGGTTCCCCCCGGAGGGCCGCCGTCTCATGGTGCGCCCTCGACCGCCGGCCCGAAGCCGCGTTCCCCCGCCAGCCGCAGGGCTCGGCGGAGGCGCCGCACTTCTGCGCTCAGGGCGTCGGCGCCGGCCTCGGTGATGCGGTAGTAGCGGCGGGGCTTGCCCGGGGCCGAGACCTCAGAACGCTCCCCCGCGTCGGCGATCCAGCCCCGGCGCTGAAGCCGGTGGAGGACCCGGTAGAGGGAGCCGATGTCGGGCCGCAGGGCACCGCCGGAGTCCTCCGCCATGTCCTTCAGCAGCCGGTAGCCGTAGAGCTCCCGCCGCGACAGGGCCAGGAGGAGGTGGAAATCCGTCGGGGACAGGGGCTTGCCCGCCTCCGCCGGAGCTGGCACGTTGGATTCTGCGTCGATTCGCTCAGGCATGTCCCGAGCATATACGCACTATGCCTGTATAGGTTTCCGTCTACCGAAACTCCCCTGGGCCGCAGGGGACGAAGGGCGACGGCTCGAAGGCCTGCCCTCAGCAACCGTCGACGACGGGGGACACCATCCGACCCCGGGCCGTCATCGCCGCCAGCTGCGGCTCACCGACCTCGAAGGAGAACGGGATCTCGGGGCACAGCCAGGCGGAGTGGAGGCCGCGCCAATGGGCGTCGGTGGACGCCGGGAACACCTCCGACAACAGGCTCGAGGCCGTAACCTCGACGCGGAGGGGCCAAACCGCCACCGAGGGGTGGGAGCGGGTGATGGACCGCAGGGCGCCGCCGTCCCACAGCACGTAGCCCCGGCGTCGGCGGCGAAAATAGTCCACCGTACTGTCCCAGCTACCCAGGTCCGGCCCGTCCCCCACCGCCGGGGACGCCAGGCTGGCGGTGACTTCCAGGGCCGCGGCGCTGCGCAGGCGCCAGGTCCAGGAATCCCCCCCCGACGACGGCGAGGGGTAGGTGAAGCGCCCGGGGGCCGCCGGCTGGCGGCCGACGAGGCGGGACACCGGGGCCACCCAGAAGGGAACCATCGTCCGCAGGAAGAGCGCCGACGGCAAGCGGTCCTCGTCGAGGACGTAGAGCCGCAGACTCATCTGGGGATACGAAAGCCGCACGAGGGGAAGGTTGGCGGCGTGGAGCCCGGAGAAGCGGAAGAGCAGAACCGAGACGAATACCCAATCCCCGCCGCGCCACGGGTGGAGCTCGTAGTCGAGGGGCTCGGGGAGCTCCGGAACGGCGTCCCGGGGAAGCGCCCAGTTGAGGTAGAGGCAGTCCCGCGCCTTGGTCCTCAAGTGCATGGCGCCCTCCGGTTCATGACGGCCTCGGGGACATGAAGGCGGGCCTACTCGGTTCCCGGGAACCGGGTGGCGATCATTCCGGCCGCGCCGGCATGCGGGCGAACACTTTGCCTGGAACCAGCTCGGAGCAGTCCCCACCGAGCAGGTGCACTTCCTTCACCAGCCGGCTGGAGAGGTAGCTGTACTCTTCCTTCGGCGTCAGGAAGACCGTCTCGGTGCGGGGGTCCAGCCGCCGGTTCATCAGCGCCATCTGGAACTCCGCCTCGAAGTCGGACACGGCCCGCAGCCCGCGGACGATGGTCCGGGCCCCCATTTGCTCCATAAAATGCACCAGAAGACCCGAAAAGCTCTCGACCCGGCAGTTGTCGAAGTCCGCCACGACATCGGAGATGATCTCGACCCGCTCCTCGACGGAGAACAGGGGGTGGGTCTTCGACGTGTTCCTGAGGACCGCCACCACCACCTCGTCAAAGATGGGACGGCACCTTCGGATGATGTCGAGGTGACCGTTGTGCAGCGGGTCGAAGGAACCGGGATAAACCGCGATGCGCTTTCCGGTCCTGGATCGGGCCATGCTCGCTCCTCGGGCTGATGGACGTGGCGGTCGACTCGGGATCGGCCTCAGTCTGCCAGAAGATCCAAAGTTACCACGTTGAACGCGGCGTCCGTGACCCGGAGCAGGACCAGCCGGGCGTCCCCCGGCACGTCCACCCGGAGGCGCTCCGTGCGCCCGTCGAGGAGGCCGTCCACCGCCGTGACAGGAGCCCACGGTCCGGCGTCGACGCTCACGGCGACGTCGCGGATCGGGTTGCCGGCGTCCTCCAAAACCACCTCCAGCCCGCCGGAGCCGCGGGTCTTCGAAACCAGCCCCGGTGGTGCGTGGTCGATCACCACCGGTCCGCTCACCCGCGTCGATTCGAGGGCCTCCGCAGCGACTCGGTCGCTACCGTCGCTGGCGATCAGTCGGAAACGGTAGACGCCGTCCGGCAAGACCGTAGCGTCGAACACGTGGTAGTCCTGATCGAGATCGGAGACGATGGTCAGCCAGTTCGCATCGTCGGCCAGGGTACCGCCCCGGGCCAGCTCGAGGCGGTAGCGCAGGCCGTCGCCGTTGCGGTCCTCCGCCGTCCACTTGAGGGTCCGATACCCCTTTTTCCACAGGGTCTTGAGGCGCCCCTCGTCCCGCGGGGTCTCCGCCTGCAGGGAGGTGAAGATACCCTCCCGATTGGGGCTCCACGGCTCAAAGGTGGTGCTGGAGGCGTTGAAGCTGCTGGGCACCAGGATCTCTCCGGGGTCCAAGACCTCGAGGGAGGTGATGTCCGGCCGCAGATTCTCTTGGCGGTACGACAGCTCCGCCACCGTCAGGGTCGGCCCGCCGCCGTCGCCGCGGACCAGGGTCCCCTTCCACTGGACCCAGCGGCCACGGGGTACGGCTTCGAGGGAATGCTCCCGGCCGGGGGCCGCGTCCTCGGTCACCGGCGTCCAGTCGCTCCAGGTGGCGTCGGGGACGGCGGTCATGCCGCTGCGGGCCGACAGCTCAACCCGCGCCCCCCGGGGGCGCTCCCCCTGCCAGCGCAGGGATCCGAAGCGGGAACGCTCCTTGGCGTCGTACACCGCGCTGACGTAGGTCCCCTCGCGGTCCTCCCCGGAGACCACACGATGAATCGAAGCGGTGTTGGTGGTCACCACCGCCAGTCCAGAGGAGGAGACCGGCAGGGCGACGATCTGGCGTTCCTCCAGGGCCTTCTCGCGGACCAGGATCTCGTCCCGATAGCGGTAGAGGTGCCCCTCCTGGCCGGTGCCGAGCCACAGGGCGTCGTCGTACCAGGCCAGGGCGTGGATGGTCTCGTCCTCCAGCGCCACCACGGGGTCCACCCGCCCGTCGAGGTGCAGGCCGAGGACGACGCTGCGGGCGCCGGCGAAGGTGCTGGCGCGGGATCCGATCGTGGCCTCGGCGCCCTTCACCACCACCGCCGCCCCTTCCTCGCCGGCCGCCTGGGCGGTGGCCGACAGGTCCACCAGGCTGGCCTCGGAAGCCAGGACCGCGGCGTAGATGCGGTCCCCGGCGACGGCGAAGTCGAGCACCTCCGGCTGGGTTGCGTCGTAGAGGGTGCGGGTCTCGCCGGCGGCGGAGCGATGGACGATCAGGCCCTGGCCGGCGGTGCCGAGGAGCAGGCCTCCGTCGTCGAGCACCGCCAGGTTGCGGACGTGACCGTCGGGGCTTTGCCACAGGGTTTCGGCCTCGCCGTCGTCGTCCACCCGGTAGACCCGGCCCCGCAGGCCCGTCGCCACCAGCAGGCGCCCCTGGGCGTCCTCCGCCAGATCCCAGATGTAGGTGTCTTCGGGGTCAAAGATCACTTCGGCGACCCCGTCGGCGATGCGGTAGACCTTGCCCTCGGGGGACGAACCCGCTACCACCGAACCGTCGCGGCGACGCAGCACCGAGAAGACCTCCGGCTCCGGCGTGCTGCCGAGCACCTTGGCGCCGCCGTCGATCCACGCCTGGACGACCTTGCCGTCGTTTCCGGTGCCCAGGAGCCAGCCGTCGCCGCTGGGGACCGCGGCGAACACGAAGGGCTCTTCGAGGCCCACCACCCGCTCCAGCTCCGGCGCCAGTCCGAGCTCACCGAGGGGGCCGACGCTGGTTCCGTCCACCTCCCCCAGGACCGCCGCGTCCCGGGTGTCCATGCGGAATATCTTCACGTCGGCCGCGGCTTCGTCGGCCGGGCACAGCAGCAGGGTCAAGGCGGCCACGGCCGCAAAACGGATCCGCATCGTCACGTCGTCCTCGCGTAGGGTCGTTACGTTTGGGTTCGGGCTCAGGGTGGGGTTACCAAGGCAGGTCAGGTTCGGGGGCGACGGACCTCCAGGTCGATCCGCAGGATGCCGTCCACGGGCCGGTCCAGCCGCTCCACCTGCTCGGTGGCGATGCGCAGCTGCAGCCCTTCGCCGACCCCCGCCTGGCCGAAAACAGAGCGCACCGAGCCCGGCAGGTCCGGCAGGGTCGCCCCCGCCAGGGACAGGCCGTTCCCCGCCACCAGCCCCACCAGGTGAAGATCGCGGCGGGAGTTGAAGGAGCGCAGGAGGTCGAGGGTCTGGCGGAAGGTCTCGGCGTCCCGCTTCTCCACCTCCAAGCGGGCGGCGTCCATGCTCGTGCCATCCCCCACCATGACCCAATACTTGCCGTCGGCGGCGTCGTCGGCGATCTGAACCTCGACCCGCCGGCGCAGGCGCTCACCGCGGAAGGGCTGGAGCTCCAGGTGGACGCCGACCCGCTCCCCCGGCGCCACCCGCCGGCGTTCCGGATAGGCCGCCACCAGCGTAGCGTTGCGGGGGCGGTCCACCTGGTGGATCTCCACCTCCACTTCCTCCACCGAAACCTTCTCCAGCTCGTTGAATTCGAGGAAGGCGGCGAAGGTCAGAAGGTAGAGGACGCAGTCGGTGGCGGCCTGGTTGCCGTCGAAGCTCTGGCGCAGCCACAGATCCTCGTGGCCGTCGATACGGAACCGCGCTTCGAGGTCGAGGCCCTGGTAGCCGGCGGCGTGGCTCCCCGCCTCCAGCGCCCCCATGGAGCCGGCGGCGATCAGGGTCGGCTTGAAGAGGGAGGAATTCGCCAGCTGCATGCTGTACTCCCGCTCCACCAGGCCCCGCAGGCGGATGGTGAGGGGCATGAGGGACGGCGTCTCTCCGAGGATTCCGTGGGCCCCGGCCTCGCGGTCCTGGTCGAAGACACCGATCAGGCCGCCGATGTTGGAGAGCTTGAACGAATTCTGCACGCTCGGCACGGTGGTGATCACCTCTGATTCCGCCATCGGCAGACGGGCGGGGCCCAGGGAGTAGATCGGATGGCCGAAGGCGAGAACCGAATCGCCGACCCGATCGGTGACGGTGCCGTGGGCCGCCAAGACCAGGTCACCGCGGACGAGGCTGACCGCCACCGCGTCCCCGGGCGCGAGGGAACCGTCGCCGAGGACGGTGTCCCCCCCGCCGCCGAGGCCGGCACGGAAGGCCAGGCCCGAACCGACGGAGGCGGTCACCGGGACCACGCCACCCAAGGCCTGTTCCAACACCGCCATGGAGGCGTTGCCGAAGCCCCCCGCTGTCCACACCATCGCCGGACGCCCGGCGGCGCTGGTGCGGGGGCGCAGCATCGCCAGCTGGCGATGCAGGATCGCGGGGTCGAAGTCCCGCCGCACCAGGTCGTCGACGGTGGGAAGCCAGGCCCCCTCGGGGAGCGCTGCGGCGGCGGCCGGCACCGCACCCTGGGGCAGCCCGCCGCCGGCCTCCTGCAACTGCCGCATGGCGGCGATGGGGGTAATGCCGGCGATGGGGTCCTTGCCGAAGGCGAAGCTGAAGGCGACGGCCCCCGCCAGCTTGCCGTCGAAGTAGACCGGAGAGCCGCTCATACCGGCGAGCACGCCGCTGTGCTCCAGGCCCTGGCCCTCGAGCCGGGCCATGATGTAGCTGAGCTCCGGGGTGGAGTTCTGGAGGATTCCGAGCACCTCGACCTCGAAGCGCTCCCGCTCGGTGCCGGCGAAGACCGACAGGCCCCAGCCCCGCTGCCCCCGCTCCAACTCCGCCGGGGTCACCGTTGCGCCGGGAATGATCTCCCCCGGGTCGGCGTCCGGTAGCGTCGCGTCCATCCCAGAGCCGGCCTCCACGCCGGTGGAATCGGGGTTGCCCTCCGCCGCCGACGGCCGCGCCGTCAAGAGCGCCGTCAGCGCCAGCAAGAGGGCCCCCAGGGTCGACAGGGACCGCGCCGAAGGCATGGCCGCGGCGGCACGGGTCCGGGGAGCAAACGTCAGTTGGGAACGGATAAGGGATCGCGGACGGGGTGCGGTTCGGTCTGGTGTCATCTCGAATCCGGGAAATCGCAGAGCCGGTTGGGAGGGAGGGGGAACGGAGATCGTGGAGCGGCCTCTAGCTAGACTCGTCAACGCAGGGGTTCGGCGAGGGTCGCCAGATCTGAAGTCGCGAAACGTCCCGGCCGCAGCACCTGGAAGTCGCGGGCTGACCGGTTCCAGAGTACCAGGGTTGAAGGGGGGCCTCCGGAGAGGACACCTCCGTCGAAGATTCGAAAGGTGGGCATTCCCTTGTCTTCCCCACCGTCTTGCGGGGCGCGGCCGAGGAGAGGATGGAGGTGGGCGGGGTCGAGGATGGGAGGGGCTCCGGAGCGGTTGGCGCTGGTCGCCGTGAGGGCACATCCTAGCGTCCGCAGCAGGCGCCGCAGCCCAGGGTGGGCCGGAATGCGGACGGCGAGGGTCGTGCGGCCGGCGCCGGCTGGCCACGGACGGTTCGTACCCACCACCAGCGAAAGGGGCGCCGGCCACGCCCCGGCCACGGCCCGCAGTACCGGATCGTCGAGATCGACCCCGAGGGGTCCCAGCTGATCGAGATCCGCGATCACCACCGGCAAGGCCTCACCGCCGGGCCGCCCCTTGAGGCGAAAAATCCCCGCGACGCCGTCGGCGCTGCGGGGGTCGGCGGCGAGCCCGTAGCTGGACTCTGTGGGAATCGCCAAAACGCCGCCGGACGCCACCAAAGCGCGGAGCGGCTCGGGGTCGTCCCCATCGCGCCACGGGGTCGCCTCAGCCATCGGCTCCGGATTCCCGCGGGCCCTCAGCCATCGGTCCCGGTGATCAGCTCCCGGGCGTGGGAGAGGGAGAGCTCGGTGATCTTGCTGCCGGCGAGCATGCGGGCGATCTCCTCCACCCGGCCATCCGCCGACAGGCGATCGACGGCGGTTCGGGTCCGGCCGCCCTGGACGTCCTTTTTGACCTTGAAGTGGGTGTCCGCCTGGCTGGCCACCTGCGGCAGATGGGTGACGGCGAAGACCTGCCCGCCGCGGGCGAGGCGCCGGACCTTGGCGCCGAGCTCCGCCGCTTCGGCGCCGCCGATGCCGGTGTCCACCTCGTCGAACACGAGGGTCGCTCCGGCGGCGGCGCCATCGTCGCCGCGGCTCGCCAGCTGGACGGCGAGATAGAGCCGCGACAGCTCGCCCCCCGAGGCCACCTTGGCCAGGGGCCCGGCCTCCTCCCCCGGGTTGGGGCAGGCAAGCGGCCTGTCGTGGCGCGATGGCTGTGCCTGCGCGCTCGTGTCCGCCTGAAGAGCCCATGACGGCTCTATCCGCCCGGGTTCGCTTGCCGTGCGTGCGGCGGCGGCCCCCCCCGCCGCGGGGGGGGGCCGGGGGGGGCCCC
>JBCDIS010000264.1:0-8789 GCA_038748685.1 Acidobacteriota bacterium
CTCCGCCCTCGCCCTCATTGTTCCCGTCGCTCTGGCCGCCGCCCCCGGTATGGCCCTCGTCGTCGCCCACGGCGACCTGCTGCGCTCCGCCCGCCAGCACCTCGCCATCTACGGCGACCCCCGCTTTGACGCCGCCGAGGCGGCCGCCCCCGCCGGCGTCTGGCGCGCCGTGGACGCCCTGCCCGCCGGCGCCAGGGTCCTGATGCTCAACACCAACCAGGGGTTCCACTGCCGACGGGAGTACCTGGCGGACAGCTTCTTCGAAGCCTCCCAGGTGGCCCAATGGCTGGCGCCGGCCGAAAACGTCGACGCCCTGGTGACGCGGCTGCGGGCCCGCGGGGTCACCCACTTGCTGTGGGCGAACCGCGACTGGGGCATTGCCTATCCCGAACCCCTGCTTCGCCTGCTGCGGAGCCCCAGAGGCGTCCGGCCTCTCTACCAGGCGCCGGACCAGCGGCACCTGCTTTTCGAGCTCGTAGGCGGCGGCGTCAGCCCGGATCCAGGTCCATCACCTGGTCGAGGCGCAGGCGGGTGAACGGTAGATCGTCCGGCAGCCAGGCTTCGAAGGCGGCGCTGTCGAAGAGCTGCTCGTCGCCGGGGTAGGTGGGCACGACGGCGAGGGGGAAGCGCTCGAAGATCTCCCTATCCGGCCGGCGCCGCAGCCCCTGGACGGTCCGGCGCCGGTCGGCGGCGGCGTCGAGGTGGCCGAGGAGGTAGGTGAGGGCCCGCAGCTGGGAGACGGTCCGCGGATCCACCACCCGCGGCGCCGCCGGGGTGAGGTCGTCGAACACCCAGGACGGCAGCGCCAGGCGAGCCGCCTTGCGCAGGCCCCGGCGCACGAAGCCCGAGGGTCCGTAGCCCCGCCACTTCTCACGCAAGCTGGTGCGGGGCACCGCGGCGGCGGGGGCGAGGGCGGCGCTGGGGGCGAAGGCCGTGCCGTCCCCCACGGCACCCCCCGTGCCGTTTCCGGTGCTCCCGGGACCGGCGACACCGGTGTTGGCGATGGCGCCGGCGTAGGGGTCGAGGGTGAAGGTCTCGGTACCGGGGTTGTTCTGGACCAGGAGCGTCTGGGTGCGGTGCAGCAGGGCCAGCTCGATGGCCGGCATGAGACGCGGCCACAGCTCGGCGTCGAGGTTCTTGTAGGCGGTCCAGAAGGCGTTGCGCTCGAAGAGGAAGCCGCGGTTGTCGTTGCCCAGCAGCTGGCTGGTGGCCATCGACCGGTGGTGCACCACCGCTTCGGGGGCGAGGAGGATGCGGTGCCCCATGGCCCACAAACGCCACCCGAGGTCGACGTCTTCGAGGTAGGCGAAGTAGGCGTCGTCGAACCCGCCGGCGGCTAGGTAGGCGTCGCGGCGGACGATCATGTTGCCGCCGCAGGCGAAGAGCAGCTCCGAGCCGGCGGCGGGCAGGTCCACCTCTCCGAGGGGCCGCCCGTAGCCGAGCTGGAAGGCGTGGCCGTCGAAGGTGAGGAGCCCGCGGGCGAAGTCCAGGCACTCCCCCCCCCAATCGACGATGGCCCCCGACACCGCCGCTACATCCTCCGGCGCGCTGGCCAGGGCGTCCACCAGGGTCGCCAGCCAGTCCGGCCGCGGGCGGGTGTCGTTGTTGAGCAGCACCACGGCGTCGCCGTCGGCCTCCCGCACCAGGCGGTTGTTGCCGGAGCAGAAGCCGAGATTTCGGTGGCTCACCACCAGGCGCACCTCCGGGTGCTCGGCGCGGACCCACTCGGCGGTGCCGTCGGTGGAGCCGTTGTCGAGCACCAGCACCTCCCACGGCACCCCCGGGTCCCGCTGCTCCCGCAGGGCCGGCAGGCAGGCCTCCAGGTGCCGACGACCGTTCCAGCTCAGGATGACGACGGAAACCTTACGCAGACCCATCAGGTGGCCCCCAGGAGTCGCCGCGCCTTGCGCTTCAGGCGGAAGAGGAACGGATCCGGCGGCGCCGCGGTGGCGGGGCGGGAGGCGAACTGGGCCTTGGTGGGCTCCACCGCCGGGTCGCGGCAGAACTCCACCAACGGCGCCAGCACCCGGTCCCAGGTGAAGTCCGCCAGCAGGCGGCCCCCGGCGGCGCGGCGGGCCTTCACCTCAGACCCGTCCCCTTGGAGGATCTCCCGGAACGCCCCGGCGACGGCGTCGGCGTCTCCCTCCGGCACCACCCAGCCGGCGCCGTGCTGCTGTAGGAGCCGACTCATGGCGCCCCCCTCGGTGGTGACCACCGGGCACCCCGCCGCCAGGGCGTCGAGGAAGCGGGTACGCAGGGACAGCCGGGTTTCGAGGCTGGCGCGGTGGGTGGCCACCATGAGGTCTACATCCCGCAGCAGGTCGTACCGGCGGGAGCCGGGCACCCAGTCCAGCACCTCGACGCTCTCCCCCCAGAGGCCGCGGCGGCGGCACCAGGTCTCCACCTCTGTGAACAGGGTTTGGGGGGTGCCCGGGTTGGGGTTGCGGATCAGCAGCAGGCTCCAGGGCTCGTCGCGGCAGGCCTCCATGGCTTCGAGGACCGGCCAAGGGTCGTACCAGTCGTAGAGCCCGCCGAAGAGCAGGCGTTTTCGGCCGGGGGGGGCGGGGGGCAGGTAGGGTTCGTGGTCCGGCAGGCGGTCGGGGACGCCGAAGGGGACGACCCGGATCAGATCCGCGGCGTCCGGATCCCGTTCCAGCAGATGGGGGTTGATGCGGCCGACGGCGGTCAGAAACCCGAGGTAGTACTGGCGCTGCTCTTCGCAGGAGCAAAGGAAGAGATCCCCCCGGGACATCTGGTGGATCCAGGTGGCGTGGTCGTTGCGGTAGGGATCGAGCCCCAGGGAGCCCAGGTAGGCGAAGTTCTCCACCAAGAACGGATCGTAGAGATCGACGACGCTGGGCAGGTCGGGCACTTCGTACAGCAGGTCGTTGGCCAGCTGCCCCTGGGCCACGGCGACGTCGCAGTCCGCCAGGATCTCCTTGAGGCGGCCGGCTTCGAAAGTGCGGATCGCCCCCTCCGGCAGGCCGGTTTCCGGCACCTCCGACACCTCGCCGGAGGTCAGCAGGACCACGTCGAGGCCGTGGCCCGGCAGCCGGCGGGCGAGCTCGAGGTAGCGGATGCCGATGCCCGCCATTTGAGGCCGCAGGGGTTCGCTCGGCAGCAGGGCGACGCGGCGCCGCCCCCCGGAGCTCAAGACTTGAGCCTCTGCAGCCACCGGTGGGCCCGCCACGCCCGGGTGGACTCCATGCTCTCGACGAGCCCGTTCAGCCGGCGGATTTCGGCGTAGGCCTGCTCCAGCTGGGCCGACTGCCGCTCCTGGAGGCTGCGGACCTCCTCCAGTTCCCGAACCTGCTGTTCGAGCCGGCCGGTGGTGACGCCGAGGTCCTCCCGGGTCCTCCGCTCCAGGGCCTCCAGCTGGCGCCGGTGGCCCCGCTCCGCGTCCAGCTCGCCGTTGAGGGCGTGGTAGGACCCTTCGAGGGCTTCGGCCCGCCGTCGGCCGTGGGCCACTTCTTCTTCGGCGGCCACCGTCTCCGCCCGCAGGGTGTCCACCAGCCGGGCCAGCCGCGCCGGTTCGAGGCGCTCCCGATGCCGCTCCAGCACCCGGGTCTTCATCTCCAGGAAGTCGACCCGTTCTCGGGGGCGGTCCCCGAGGACATGGTGCCCGGCGCCCCGGAACTGGCGGTACTCGCAGGTCACCCGCGGCAGGTGGTGAAATGGAGACCGGACGGCGAGGCGGATGAGGAAATCCCAGTCCTCGAAGATCGGCAGCTCCGGGTCGAGCTCGCCGACCTCCTGGGCCAGGGAGCGCTCGATCAGCAGGGTGTGGAAGGGGATGTAGTTGTCCGCCAGGAGCAGGTCGGGGTCGAAGTCGCGGCTGTAGGGCAGTCGCCTCGCGGTCTCCCGCCAACCCTCGTCCCCGTCGAGCTCGTACACGCCGACGGCGGCGTCGGTGTAGGCCACACGTACCCCCTCAGCACCCGCCAGGGCCACCAGCACGGCGTAGTGTTCCGGCTCCACCAGGTCGTCGTCGTCGAGAAAGGCGACGTAGTCCCCGGCGGCCGCGGCGAGGCCGGCGTTGGCGGCCCCCGCCCGGCCGCGGCCCGGCTGGAGGTCGACGAGTCGGGTCTCGAAGGGCAGGTCCGGCAACTCCGGCGGGTCGCCGCCGTCGTTCACCACCAGAATCTCCAGCCGCCGGTAGGTGCTGGCGGCGAGGCTGCCTAGGGCCTGGGCCAGGAGCTCGGGACGGTTCTTTGTGCGGACGATCACCGACACCGTGGGCCCGCTTTCCAGGGCGTCGCCAAGGCCGAGTACCCTTGGCGCGCCCCCCAGATGCTCGATCAGCCGCGACGGTCCGCGGGTGGTGAAGTCGGCTGAAGCGAGGCGCCGGTATCCCTCGACCGCCTCGACCTCCGGGCCCAGCGTCAGGGCTCGGTAGCGGCTGAGGCCGAGGCGGGCCCCGAGGTAATCGTGGCGCTCCTGCTGGCTGGCGTAGCAGGCCATGGCCCGCCGCAGGGTGTCCACCCGGGGGCCGACGTCCACCAGCAGATCGGCGTATTGGGGATGGTTGATCTCGTAGGTGAGGATCTGGAGCCCATCGAGCACCGCCCCCAGGGGATCGCCGCCGCGCACCGGCAGGAGCAGCCTGTGGAGGGCGGCGAAGGCGGCGCGGTGGTCGAGACTCGCCTCGAGGGGGGAGGGCACCAGCACCAGCTCGGGGCGCTGGGACAGCAGCGCCCGCCGTATGCCCTCGGCGATCTCGTCCAGATGCTCCGCCAGGCGACCGTCCGGCAGCAGGAGCTCGTCGTACCCCGCCAGGCCGAGCACCCCGGCGGCGGCCTTGGCCTCGGCCCGACGCCCCCCCTGGCGGTCCGAAGATTCTCCAGCGGCGCCGTCCGAAAGGAAAAGCACCCGCGCCACCGCACCCTGTTCGACCCGTTCCGCCAGCAGCCCGCCGCAGCCGAGGACCTCGTCGTCGTAGTGGGGTGCCAGGACGAGGATGCTGTCGGCGGCGACCGTCTCGGTGTGGCCGGGCGGGCTGGGGGAAGGCTTCATGGGAGTCGGGGGGAAGGGGCTGGATGGCCGGCTGCGGGGCCCTGCGCCGAGTATATCCTCAGCGCACGATGAGCGATCCCGTGACCCGAGCCCTGCGGCCCCTGGTGCGCAAACCGCCGGCCCGGCTGCTGCTGGTGGACGACGCCCCGGAGGTGGACCTCGGGGCGGCGGAAACCGCGAGAGCCGAGGCCTTCGACGACCCGCGCCAGGGCCCCTTCGACCTCGTCGTGTGGGGACCCGCCCACGACCTCGACCCCGCCGACCTGGGACGGATTCTTTCGTGGACCCAGGATCGGGGACGCAGGATCCTGGCGGCGGTTCCGCGGCCCCTGGTCCGGGCCCTGGTGGTGGAGGCGTCGGCCCTCGGCCTCGCCGTGGCCGCCGAGCAGGCCGTGGATTCGGAGGCGGGGGTGCCGGACACGGTGATCGTCGACCTGCGGCCCACCGACCGCGGCAGGGGGGGTGGAGGCAGGGGGGCCTTCGCCGTGCGGTCCTATCGACCCGGCGACGAGGACGACATCCTGCAGCTCTTCACCCCCAGCTTCCACGTTCAGCGCAGCGCCGAGCACTGGCGCTGGAAGTACCTGGACGACCCCTGGGGCCGCCTCAAGATCACCGTCGCCCGAAGCCCAGAAGGGGAGCTCGCCGCCCACTACGCCGGCTATCCGGTGCCCTTCGTCCACGCCGACGGCGACTGGCAGACCCTCCTCGGGCTGCAGGTGGGGGACACGATGACGGACCCCCGCTTCCGCGGCGTCGGCCGCGGCCCCACCAGCCTGCTGGGCCGCTGCGCGCGGCACCACTACGCCGCCCACTGCGAAGGCCAGGTGGCCTTCAACTTCGGCTTCAACACCGGCAACATCCAGAAATTCAGCCTGCGGTTTGTGCGGGCCCAGCGCCTGGAGCCCGTGGGCTATTGGCGGGCGGAGGGGATCCGGGTGGAGGCGAAGGCCCTCAGGCGGTATCGCATCGAGCGGATCGCACGCCTCGACACCGGTTGGGATCGCTTTTTCCGCCGCGTCGCCCCCCACTACGGATTCCTCGTCCACCGCGGCGCCCGCTACCTGCGCTGGCGCTACCTCGCCTGCCCCGACGACCCGCCCTTCGTGATCCTGTCGGCCCGGCGGTGGGGGCGGCTGGTGGGCTGGTCGGTATTTCGTCGGCGCGGCGACCGCCTCTCCTGGGTCGACGCTCTCTTCCACCCCCGGCACGTCGACGCGGCGGGGGCCCTTCTATCGGCGGCCCGCTCGCACCCCGAGCTGGCGGGGGCCGGCGACGTCGTCGCCTGGTTTCCAGAACGCCCGGCCTGGTGGCACCGCGCCCTGGTGGACCTCGGCTTCCAGCAGACCTACGAGCCCGACGACCTGGCGGTGATGTTCGTCCCCCACGACCGCGAGGACGCCCCGGATCTGCTGCAGGGGCTCTACTACACGATGGGCGACGGAGATCTCGCTTGAGCGGGGTCCGCGGACCCCGGCGGCTTCGGGACCTCTGGCCCGGTTTCGCCCTCGCCCTCGCCACGGTCCTTCTCTTCGGCCGCGGCCTCGGCCGCGCCTTCGTCAGCGAAGACTTCCTCATCCTGAGGCGACTCCACGAGGGGGGATGGCCCCTGGCTTGGGGCCACTTCGTCGGACCCTGGCTCGACACGACGGTGGTCTCATTCTACCGACCCGTCGCCTCCCTGCTGCTGAGCCTCCAACACGCCGTTTTCGGCGCCTCACCGGCTCCGTACCTCCTCGTCCACCTGGCGGTCCACCTGTTCAACGCCTATCTGGTGTGGCGGATCGCCTCGTCCCTTTGGCGACGGTCCGGTCTCCTCGGCGAGGACGGCTCCCCCGGATCCAAGGCTTCGGCCGGACCCTGGACCGTGGCGGCGCTCTTCGCCCTCTACCCGCTGCACCCGAACACGGTGCTCTTCGTCGCCAGCTTCGCCACCCTCTTCGGCACCACCTTCGGCCTGGGGGCCCTGGCCCTCCACCTCGCCCCCGGCGGCGACACGGGCCCCCGCCGGGCGGCGGCGTTTGGGTGCGTGGTCCTCGCCCTGGGCTGCTACGAGCAGGCGGCGGTGCTGCCGGCGATGCTCCTCGCCGTCGACCTGATCTGCAGGCTGGGTCCGAAGACGCCGGGCTCCGCCGAAATCCGCCCATGGGGCCTTCGGCTCTACGGACTGTACGGGCTGCTGCTGGCGGCGTACTTCGGCCTTCGGAAGCTGGCGCTGGGGGGCGGCCTTGGGGGCTACGTCACCTTCCACGAGCGTCTTCACCCCTCACGCTGGCCGGCCCTGGCGGCGGACACCCTCACCAACCTGGCTCGCTGGGTCTACCCCGACTACGAGCTTCTCCCCACGGGCTGGATGCCCGTCGCCGCCGGCGGGGGCCTCCTGATCGGCGCTGCCCTGTCCCTGTGGATCCTGCTTCGCCGAGACCCAAAAGCGGAGAAGGGATCCTCCGGCGGGGTCGCGCGGCTCTGGCTCATGGGGTGGACCTGGTGGTTCCTCGCCCAGGCGCCGTTCCTCTTCGCCGCGGTGGTCCCCGGCAACGGGCGCTACGCCTACCTGGGCTCCGTGGCCTTCGGCCTCGGCCTGGTGGCGACGACCCTCGGGGTGACCCGGCCCCTGCCGGCGCGGTTCAGAAAAGCGATCCTGGGTTGTTTGGCGCTGGCGGCGGCGTTCGGCTACGGACGCCTGCTGGTGGAGACGGTGGAGGTCTACTCGCGAGCCGGGGAGGTGAGCCGTAGGGTCCAGGCCCGGCTGCCCTCCGCCGAGGACTGCGCACCCTGCTTCCTCGTGGGGGCGCCGGACTTCCTCCACCTCGGCAGGGTCCCCGCCGCCCAGGTCTTCCACTGGGGCCTCGCCGACGCCGACGGGCCGCCCTTCACCGAGCGCGAGCGGACCGTGTACGACCTCCCGAAGCTGGGGGATCCCCACTTCGGGCCTCTGTTGGAGCGTTTCGGCCCGGGGTCCGTACGGCGGTGGGACGGTGTCGACTGGGTGCCCGTGGCCCCAGCGCCCCTCGCCGAGAATCCGGGGGCCGCCGATGGGCAGATCCAGCGCCGACCCGGTGTGCGCTATCGCCTAGTGGCGGTGGCGCCGGGGGGACACCATCTCCAGCCGGAGGCCACCCCGGCGACCAGCGACGTCGTCGACCTCACGCCCCCCGAGACCTTCGTGGGGTCGATGACCTCCCTCTACGGCGACGCTCCGATTTACGCCTGGGTCGAGGGCCTGGACCCCGAGGGCCGAGTGGCCCAAGCGGGATCGGTGCGGCGCTGGCCCCCGGCCGGGGACTGACGATCCCCATGGATTCTGGGGTAGGGGCGAGGCTTGCCCCCGCCCGTCTTGGCAGGGCCGCCGTGGTCTTGGTTCCGCGGATGGACTTTGCCCAATCGCGGGGACCCATCCCGCGCACCCACGTCCGTGGGTCGTCGAGGGCCAGACGGTCGGCGGGTGGGGGTCTGGGTCTCGACCTTTGGCAGTGCTGACGTGGCTGACGTGTTTGGCGAGATGTCAACCTATTGGGACCGGGTCGTCGAAGAGGATCTTCGACTATTGTCCCGGGTTTCACCTCGCCTCGGCAGCTCCCGATCGGCCTCTTCTGCGCGGGCGGGGGCAAGCCCCGCCCCTTGTATGCTTCTCCGTAGATCGACGACCGAGGGATAGAGCCGTCGTCGAGGCTGTGGGAACTGTGGGAAACGCGCAGCGTTTTCCAAAGACTGTGCGGAAAGTGCTTGCACTTTTCCACAGGCTGTCAGTTTCCACAGCCGCCCCACACGTCCCC
>JBCDIS010000265.1:0-8788 GCA_038748685.1 Acidobacteriota bacterium
CGACTCTCGTCCTGACGGCGGCCCTGGCGTTGGCGACCTCCGGAGGGGTGGCGGCCTCGGCGGCGGCTACCCCGGAGTGGCCGCAGTACCGCGGTCCGGACCGCAACGGCCTGTCGGCGGAAACAGGCCTCGCGCGATCGTGGTCCGAGGCCGGTCCAAAGGAGCTGTGGCGTCGACCCATCGGTGCCGCGTTCTCCGGCGTCGTGGTGGCCAAGGGAGCCCTGTACACCACCACCTCCGACGACGGCGGGGACTACCTCGTCCGCCTCGCCGCTGAAGACGGCGAAACGGTGTGGCGCACACGCCTGGCGCCGCAGTACGTGGAGAATTTCGGCAACGGACCCCGATCGACCCCGACGGTAGACGGGGACCGCGTCTTCGCCCTCTCGGGGGATGGACACCTGGTGGCCGTGGCCCGGGACGACGGAGAGGTTCTGTGGCGGCGCGACCTGCGGGGGGAGTACTCCATCGAGCCCCCTTCTTGGGGCTTCGCATCGGCGCCGCTGGTGCTTGGGGGCGATTTGATCCTCGACCTCGGCGCCCCTGGGGCCGGTGTGGTCGCTTTTCGCAAGGACACCGGAGAGGTGCGGTGGACCGCCGGGGACGGCGGCAGCGCCTACGGATCCCCGGCGGTGATCGAGGCCGGCGGTCAGCGCCAGCTGCTGTTGCTGCGGCGGGCCGGCCTGCTGGCCCTGACCCCCGAAGGTGAGGAGCTGTGGAGCCACGACTGGGCCCCCAACGGTGGGATCAAGCCGGCGATCCCGATCTTCGTCCCGCCGGACCTGGTGGTCGCCTCGGCCTCCTACGGCATCGGCGCCCTGGCGGTTCGCCTCGTCGAGGGGAATGGGGGCGCCCTGCGGACGGAAGAGGTGTGGCGGAGCCAGGTGATGCGCAATCACTTCAACTCCGCGGTGCTCCTGGACGGCAAGGTCTATGGCTTCGACAACGCCACCCTGAAGGCCCTGGACCCCGCCACCGGCGACGCCCTGTGGGCACAGCGCCGGGGCCTCGGTAAGGGTTCCTTGATCTACGCCGATGGCATGCTGATCGTTCTCACCGAGAACGGCACCCTGAAGCTCGTGGAGGCGACCCCCGAGGCCTACGCCGAACTGGCGTCCCATCCGATCCTCGAAGGCCGCTGCTGGACCGAACCGACCTTGGCGGCGGGGCGCCTCTACCTGCGCAATCGGGAGGAGATCGTGGCGCTGGACCTGCGGTCCGACGCGACTTCCGCCGGGGAGGCGACGACCGCCGGAAGCGAAGCGCCCGCCCAGGCGTCCAAGGCTGGAACCCCGAAGGCGCCCGCCTCGGACCCGGGGGCAGCCAAAGGTGAGGTCGTCGGCCCCCTGACCCTGGCGAAGATCGTCGAGCTCCACCGTAGGTCCGCGAACGCCGTCTCCCCAGAGACGGGGACGGGCCTCCGTCTCACCGGTATCGCCGAAGGGGAAGGGCTGCGGGTCCCCTTCACCCTGACCCTCGCCTGGCCGGACCGCTTCCGCCTGGAGATCGCCGAAGAGCGTGGGGTGGGGATCTGGGCCCATGACGGTGAGGCTTCCTGGTCGGTGGACCCGTTCTCCGAGCAGAGCAAGGTCCTGGAGGCCGAGGAGGCTGCAATTCTGGAGGAGGATCTGGCGTCGTTCCTGACACCGTGGCTGCCCAAGCTGGGGGACGGCCCGCGGCTGGAGTGGATGGGGACGGCGGAGCTGGACGACGGCCCGGCCCACCACCTGCGCATGCACCTCGAAGACGGCCGGTTTCAAGACTGGTACCTCGACGGGGAGACCTTCCTGGTGCGCCGTCGAGATGTCGCCGCCATCAGCCCCTGGTGGGGCGAGTACACCCGGGTCTACTGGTACCACCGCAGCGACCCCCACCTCGGGGCCCAGCTGCCGGTCTTCGTCGAGCGGATCGACGAGACCTTCGTGAAGCTGTTCGAAGTGGAGACGGTGGAGCGGCTCGACGCGGTGGACGGCGCCCTGTTCGCCGTTCCGCCGGACCTCCGGGGTACCGAAGCGGACGAAGGGGACGGCGGCCCCTGAGCCACCGCGGGGCACCGTTCACTCCCGCCCCTCCATCGTTTCGCGGTCCCTCGACCCGTGGGCGGGGTCGGCGTCCAACGACCGGCGGATCTCCGCTTCCGCGGGATCGAGATCGGACTTGCCCGGCCCTCGGAGGGCGATACGGCCGGGGAAGCTCCGTAACCTTTCCTCCTCCGCGGCGTCCAAGGGACAGGTCGGTAAAAACACTGGCCGATCCGTCGCCGAAAAGAGGTAAGACGTGTTTCTCCCCAGTCACAACGCTTCGCCCCCCAAGATCCAGGCCTCCCGTACCCAGGCCCCGCGGATCCCGATGCCCCAAACCTCTGTTTCAAGCCGTCCGGCGGTTCTGCTCGTCGCCGTGCTCCTAGCCTTCCTCGGCCTCGGGGCCGGCCCGGCGCTGGCCGACGCCGACCTCGGGCTTCGGATTGCCCGTGAGGCGGACGCGCGGGCCGCCGGCTATGGGGACTCCAGCGTAGACCTGACGTTGATCCTCCGGGATCCGGACCGGGGTTCCATGACCCACCGGCTCCGCAGCCTGGTCCTCGAGAAGCCCGGTGCCGGCGGTCGATCCCTGGTGGTCCTCGACTCCCCTGAAGATCCGTCCGGCACCGCCGTCCTCACGGTCCGTCTCGGCGACGGTACCGACGAGCAGTGGCTCTATCTTTCGGCCCTAGGACGGGTGAGCCGGCTCGCTTCTTCGAACCGGAGTGGGCCCTTCCTCGGCAGCGAGCTCTCCTACGAAGACCTCTGGCCCCAGGGGGTCGACGGATACACCTACCGCTTTCTGCGGGAGGAGGATTTCGAAGGGACGCCGACCTTCGTCGTCGAGCGGGCTCCGGTGGACCCGTCTTCGGGCTACACACGCCAGGTGGTGTGGTTCGACCGAGAGGAGTATCGAATCCTCAGGATCGTCTACTACGATCGCAAGGGGGACCTGCTGAAGACCCTAGTCCAGGAGGGATTCAGGCAGCATCTCGATCGGCACTGGCGGCCGTCCCGCGGGGTCGTGGAGAACCACCAGACCGGCCGCTCCACGGAGCTGCGGTGGGGGGAGTTCGCCTTCGGGAACGGCTACGTCGTCGCGGATTTCGACCACGCGACTCTGGGCCTCGGGACCTTTGCGCGTCGCGGCCTCGACCCTAAGGGTCTGGTCCGTGACGGTTTGGATCGCGAGACCTTGGATCGAGAAACCTTGGATCGCGAAACCCTGGCTCGCGGGACTCTGGCCCGCGGAACGCTGGAAGGGACCGCGGTGGCGATGGATGCCAAGGGCGGCGAGCCGTTCTGGCCCTGAGCCGCCGCTGAACGGGGCGCCGGTGCCCCGAACCGGGGCCGCCCGCTCACCGCGCGCAGCCCCCATCCCTACCCTAGGGGAAACTCACTTGGTCCAAGCGGACGTGTTTCCGGACTCGAAACCGTCGGCGAAGATCGTGTTGTTCATCGGTTCTTCGATCATCATGATGCCGTTGCCAGAAATGTCGTCGATCCCCGGATCTTCGATGTCCAGGGCCGAGGACCGGAACAGGTCGTAGGCGTCAAAGGGTGAGACGCTGGGGAAAAGTTCCTCGTAGAGGGCCGACATGCCGGCGCTGTGGGGCGCCGACGCCGAAGATCCGAAGAAGGGGTTGAAGCCGGGGGTCGCGGTGGACACGCCGTCGCCGGCCACGACGTCGGGCTTCTGCCGTACGGTGCTGGTCTGGCCCCCGCGCAGCAGCTCGGGCCCCACCGGAACCGGGGATCCGTCGGCCTCGAAGAAGATGCGCCGGGGGCCGTCGGAGGTGAAGAACTCCGCCGGATTGGCGGCGCCGCCGGTGAACTGCCCACCGTTCGCCGTCGCCACGTCCACCGCACCCACGGCCATGGCGCCGCGGGCGGCGGGGTGACCGAAGATCTGACCGTTGGTGCCCACGTCGAGGCGGCCGCGGTGGGTGTTGAGATGCAGGAAGCGGCCGTCGCCGGCGAATTGGGTGACGACGATCCGGTTGCCGGTGTCGTCGCCGGCGGAATTGACGCCCTCGATGGGGTCCTGGGTGCCGTCCTGGGTCGACGTGGACGCCGCCAGGACGTTGGCGAGGGCCGCGTCGAGCACGAACAGGTCGTAGTCGTTGGCGGAGCCGTCCTGGGGATCGGACCACTGCAGCGTGATCAGGGCCGGCGGGTCGGCGGTGATCTCGTTGGAATTGGCACCGCCGCCGAAGTCATGGGCGGCGATGGCGTTGCCCACGAGGGGCGCCGGCAGTGCGGTGGGCACGAAATCCCCTTCAAAAACGCCGGACTCGCCGTTGGTGAGGTTGCCGGAGTTGCCGGCGGCGGAGAAGAACATCACCCCCGCCGCCACCACCTGGTCCACCGCCTGGGCGATGACGCCGTCCTGGAACACCGGCTCCGCGAGGTAGAGGATGTCGTCGACGATGATGTCGCACCCCGCCGCCGCCAGGTCGAGGATGTTCTGGGCCATCTGGGCCTGCCCGCCGACGCCGGTGGCATAAAAGAGATCGGCCCCCGGGGCCATGTCGTGGACGATCTCCAGCAGCGCCGTCCCTTCGCTGGTGCCGGGGTTGCCGCTTTGGCCCGGAATCACCGTCACCCCCGCCGGCAGGTCGCCGGAGGCCTGGAGCGTCGCCAGGGCGTCGACGCTGTCAGACATGGCGCCCACCTGGACGCCGGTGCCGTCGACGCCGAAGTTGGTGCGCACGACGTCCGTGCCGTGGGCGACGTCACCCTCGGTGGTGTTGATCATTTGGGTCATCGCCACGTCGGCCGGTCGGACCGACCTCACCGCCTCCGCCGCCGCCAGCTCGGTCAGCCGGTCCAGCGGAAGGTGGGCGCGGACGGCGTCGAAGCGGCTGTGGGCGTTCACCACCGTGCCTCCGAGGGTTTCGATCTGCGCCAGCAGGGCGGGGCCCACCTCGGCGTCGAGGTCCACGAGGACTCGGCCGTCCCCGGCCACCTGGACTCCGGTGCGCAGGTTGGGGAGGGTGTCGAAGCGGCGATCCCCGCGGCGCTTCGCCCGTTCAAACAGAAGTCCGGAGGCGAGTTTCTTCTCGGCGGGGCTGCGGCCGGCCTTCTCGGCCATCAGTACGGCGATCTGCGCGAGGGCCTGCTCGGTGATCTCAGGGGATTCTGCGCTTTGGCCCTGGGCGGAACCCGCGGCCGGGATGAGCAGAACGGCGGCGAGCAGCGCGGCGGCGGCGCGGGCCACCGGGCGGCGGTGCAGCAGCGTCCAGCGTGCGGAAGGGAAAGTGGGATGCATCTTCGGTGCTCCTTTGGGTGACGTGAGAAGGGAGTCGATGGGTTCTGGGGTGCTAGCGGTCCCCATGGGCACAGTGCTGCACCCCCTCGTGCAGGAATGACGCCAGGGTGAATTTCATTTCACGGCATCGGCGCAGGAGGGCGTTTTCGTCCCAGGGTGTCCACGAAACGCGACCGCGTCAGGTGGGGGGTGTCACGTTGAGGGGACGGTCTCAGCGGGGGGCCGGTGCCTCGGCCCACGGTGGCTGGGTGAAGGTCCTGGAACCGACCTTGCATAGTCCATCGACGGGGCTTGCCCTGGGGTCCCTACGGCCCCGCTAGAATGGGCGGGGCGCCGTCGCTGCACCCCCGGGGAGTAGAGTAAGGATGAGGAGGACGACAGCAATGCCCGAAGCCGACAAGGCCTTGAATCAAGCTTTTGAAAAGCACCGGGATCGCGTGCTGGGATCGGTATGGGTCATGGGTCTCACCGTCGCGGTGGGCCTGACGGTGGGCTGCGCCAGCTCGGGCCCGGGTGCCCCTTCGGTCCCGAGCCCTCCGTCACCGACCTCCGCCTCCCTGCCTTCGGCGACCCCCTCCATGCCGACCCCTTCGGTGCCGACGCCCCCGTCCCCGGCGTCCACCGGCTCGCCGTCCGCACCGTCGTCCTCACCCCCGGGGGCGACCCCGAAGTCCGCATCGACCTCGGAGGCCGGGAAGGAGTCCTCGAAGGAGTCCGGGGAAGCGGACTCCGGAGAGCCCGGGTCCCCCGGGGCGGAGGCGCAGTCTCAGAAGGAACAGGGGGATTCTGACGACGCGGCTGGGGAGCGGGGTACGACCCAGGGCTCTCAGGGCTCAGAGTCCGCGGGGATGTCCGGCACCGCGGGCGGCACCCAGCCGGGCCCCCAACCAGGGGGAGCCACCACCTCCGGCGAACGCAGGGCGGCGCTGGATCGCAAGCTGGCGGAATCCCTCGCCAAGTTCGACGGTGAGCTTCTGCGGGAGCAGCAGACCCTGGCCCGAAAGCGCACCGGGGCCGGCTCGGCGGCCGCGGCGGTGGCCGGCGGCGCGGGGGCGGGGTCCTCCCAGGGGGGGGACGGCGACTTCCCATCGGACGACGGAGCGACGGGGGACTCGGCGTCCTCCGGATGGGGTGAGGGGGAGGCCTCGACCCCGTCCGACCGCGAAGGGGCGTCGGAGGACTCCGGCGAGGGTACCCAGAGCGGCAGCTCGGCCTCGGTGGGGGGGCGCGGCGGAGCCCAGAGTCCCCCCGAGGACATCCCCGACGGCACCGACGACGACATCGTCGCTCGGCAGCTGCGGGAGGCGGCGATGAACGAAGAGGATCCGGAGCTGCGGGAGCGCCTGTGGCAGGAATACCGTGACTACAAGAGCGGCCGTCGGAGCGACGGCGACGGATCCCGTTGACCGACCGGAGGCTGGTTCGAATGAAGCGCCCATCGACATCCCGACGACGTCTTCCATCTCTCCGCTGGCTGGGGCTGGCTCTGTTCGCCGCCTTCGCGACGGGGGGCTGCGCCACCACGGCGGTCCAGCCCGGGGTGGAGGCCCGTCAGGCAGTGGATCCGATCCCTGAAACCGAGCTTCTCGATGTCGACATCCAGATCTTCGACCCGGGCCTGCCGGAGGGTAGTACGGGCAAGTTGGAGGACGAGGGAATCTTCGAAGACCTGCGCCGGTCCGAAGCGCGGTACATCCCCGTGGAGCTCATGGAGACCCTGCAGGCCACCGGCCAGTGGGGGGCCGTCAGGGTGGTGCCGGAGGACAGCCAAGGGACGGACCTCGTGGTTTCGGGAACTATTGTCGAGTCCACCGGTCAGGACCTGGTGGTCGAAGTGCGGGCCGTCGATGCCCGGGGGGTGGTCTGGCTGGAGAAGACCTACCGTCAGGAGGCCGATCCCTGGGCCTATCGAGACGGTGAAGGGGTCATCGACCGGGAGCCGTTCCGGAGCCTCTACAACCAGATCGCCAACGACCTCGTGGTGGCCCGCCGGCCGGTGACGTCCGCCGACCTCCTCGAAATCCGGCGGGTGGCGCAGCTGCGGTTCGCCGCCGACATCGCCCCCGCCGCCTTCGGTGACCATCTGGAGCGAAACCGCAAGGGTCACCTGGTGGCGGCCCGGTTGCCGGCGGACGGCGATCCCATGGTGGCCCGGGTGGATCAGGTGCGGGAGCGCGATGCCCTCCTGGTGGACACCCTGACCGAGCACTACGCCAACTTCCACGCCCAGATGGAAGAACCCTACGCCAACTGGCGTCGCTACAGCTATGAAGAGGAGCTCGCCCGGGCCAAGGTGAAGAAACAGGCGTGGGCGAGAAAAATCGCCGGCGGCCTGCTGCTCCTGGGGGCGATCCTCTCCGACCCGGACACCAATTCCGGCGCCGCCGCCCGGGACCTGGCGGTGATCGGCGGTATCGAGACCATCCGCAGCGGGATCTCCAAGGGGCAGGAGGCGAAGATCCACGTCGAGGCCCTTCGGGAGCTGGCGGCGTCCTTCGATTCGGAGGTTACGCCGCTCCTGGTGGACGTCGAAGGGGAGACCCGGGAGCTAAGCGGATCGGCGGAGGCCCAATATGCGGCCTGGCGCCAGATGCTCCGGGACCTCTTCATCGAGGAGACGGGCCTGGCGGTGGATCCGGATACCGGCGAGCCGATCCTCCCCTCCGTCGCCGGCCAGTAGTCCCGCGCCGCTCCGCAGCTGAACGCCACCCCTTAGACCTTCTGGATGTTCCTATGCCCGATCTTCGTCCACCCGCGCTGAAACCGCCTCCGCGGCCGCGCCGCACCCCGGAACCGCGGCCTCGCCGCTCCCCGGAACCGCGGCCTCGCCGCTCCCCGGAACCGAGCCTGCCCCCGAGGCGGCGGGGGGGACTTGCCTTCGGCGCCACGGTGGCCCTCTTCGTCGTGCTCGGGGCCGCCGCCCTGGCGGTCTTCGTCGCCCTGCCGAAGTGGGTGGCGCCCCCTGCGCCAGGGGGTGGGGTAGAGGCGTCCGCCCTTCCAGCCGAAACGTCGGATCTCCCAGCCGAAGCTTCCCATCTCCCCGCCGAAGCGTTTCCCCTGCCGGCGGAGGCTCCCCTCACCGCGCCGTCGGCGTCGAATCCGCCTCCGGCGGAGCGGGATCTACGGGCCGAGGCCGGCGCCCGTCGGGCGGCCCAAACGCTTCGGGGGCAGGTCCACGGCGATCGGGCCGCTTTCGCCGACCGCGGCGCCGACCGCTGGGGGGGCGAAGTCTGGAACCGCGCCCTGGCGAGGGTCGCCGAGGCGGACGGGGCTTGGGACCGCGCCGACTGGATGGGGGCCGAAGGAGCCTACCGGACGGCTTCGGAAGCCTTGGCGGCTGTGGAACGGAGGGCGAATGGGGCCCAGGCATCGGCCCTCGCCGAGGGCCAAGACGCCCTGGCGGCGGGTGACGGTGCGGCGGCCGAGGCGGCGTTCTCCAGTGCGGCCCAGATCGACCCCGGCGACCGTAGGGCCGCCGCCGGGCTGGCCCGCGCCC
>JBCDIS010000266.1:0-8787 GCA_038748685.1 Acidobacteriota bacterium
CCGCCAGCTGCGTCCGGCATGAGTCTCCTGGGCCGGATTCGCCGGCTGGGGGGGACCGTAGGGCCCGGCCGGCGGCGGGCCCGGGATGGGGCAGGCGACGAGTCCACCCAAAGCCGCTGGGGACGGGTGACGGAGGTGGTGGACGGGGCCCTCCGGCGGCCGGACCCCCGGGACCGAGCCGCCTTTCTGCGGGCCGCCTGCAGCGGGGATCGGGACCTGCGGCGGGAGGTGGAGGATCTTCTGCGCTTCGAGGGGGCGGACCCCGGCATCCTTGAACGGCCGCTTCTGGGGGAGCGGCGGCGGGAAGGGGGGACTCAAACCCCTGCGGTGCTGCGGCCGGGCCAAACGGTGGGGCCGTACACCGTCGAAGCCCTCCTGGGGGACGGAGGCATGGGGCAGGTGGTCCTCGCACGGGACGACGAGCTGGACCGTCCGGTGGCCCTCAAGGTCCTGCGGGGGGACCGGGTCTCCGCCGACTCCCTGCGCCGATTCGAGGCGGAACGGCGAATCCTGGCGCGGCTGCAGCACCCCGCCATCGCCCGCATCTTCGGGGCCGGACACCTGGACGGCCCCCCCGGCCAGGGGGGTCTCCCCTACTTCACCATGGAGCCCGTGGACGGCCGCCCCATCGACGAGCACTGCGACGCCGAGGCTTTGGGCATCGAGGCCCGCCTCGGGCTCCTGCTCCAGGTGCTGGACGCCCTCGACGAGGCCCACCGGCACCTGGTGGTCCACCGGGACCTCAAGCCCAGCAACGTCCTGGTGACCCGGGACGGGCGCCCCAAGCTGCTGGACTTCGGCGTCGCCAAGGAGCTCGACCCCCCCTCCGGCAACGGCGGAGACGCCGCCACCCACACCGGTCATCAACCCCTGACCCCCGCCTGGGCGAGCCCGGAGCAGGTGCGGGGGCGTCCGGTGGGGGTGGCGACGGACGTCTACGGCGCGGGCCTCCTCCTCTACCGACTACTCTGCGGTCATCCCCCCTACGTGCTCGACGGCGATGCTTTCGAGAACGCCCGCCGCATCTGCGAAGACGACCCCCCGAGCCCCAGCAGCCGAGCCGGAGTCGCCCTCGACGTGTGGAGGGACGGCGCCCTTGAGACCCTCGGCCCCAACGTCCTAGCGGCGGCCCGGGGCACCGACCCCCGGGGGCTGGCCCGGCGGCTGCGCGGGGATCTGGACGCCATCGTCGCCCGGGCCCTGGCCAAGGACCCGGGGAATCGCTACCGCTCCGCCGCCGGCCTGGCGACGGACCTGCGCCGTCACCTGGCGGGCCTGCCGGTGCGGGCCCGGCGGCGGACGGCGGCGTATCGAATCTCGAAGTTCCTGCGCCGCCACCGGCGGTCCTCCGCGGCGGCGGCGGTGCTCGGGCTCACCGCGACCACCGCCCTCACCGTCCACCTCGACGGCCAGCGTCGCCTGCGGGGGGCCCGTCAGCAGGAACGGCTTGCGGAGGTCACCGCCCGTCAGGCGGAGCGCCAGGCGGAAGCCGTCACCGCCTTTGCGCGGACCCTCGTGCTCACCACCGATCCGGACGCCAGCGCCGGGCGGCCCATGACCCCGCGGGAGATCCTCCGTCGGGGGGGCGAGCAAGCCCGGAGCCAGCTCGCGGATCAGCCGGAGATGCTGGCCCACCAGCTGGAGGCCCTGGGCCTTGCCTACCACGCCCTCGGCGACATCGACGACGCCCGCAGCCTCTTCGAAGACGCCCTGCAGCTACGGCGTCGGGTCTACGGCCGGGGGGACCACCCCTTGGTGGCCCGGGCCCTCAACAACCTGGCGGCGACGGTCCGCCGATCCGGCGATCGGCCCCGGGCGGAACGGCTCTATCGCCTCGCCTTGGGCATGAAGCGGCGCCTCGGCCAGGGTGACGACGAGCTCGCCCGGGTGGAGAGCAACCTGGCGGGCCTCCTCACCTTTCGCGGCGAGCTCGGGGAGGCGGAGGCCCTCTACCGACGGCTGCTGGCGGTACGACGGGAGGACCCGGAGGGGGATCCCCGGGAGCTGGCGAGCTCCCTGCGCAGCCTCGGCACGGTGCTCTTTCTGGCGGGACGTCAAGGGGAAGCTGGAGATTTGCTCGCCGAGGCCCTCGACCTCCGCCGGCGTCACGACGGGGACGACAGCCTGCGCACCGCCGCCGTATGGAGCAGCCTCGGCCGGGTCCACCACGCCGAGGGCCGCCTGCCGGACGCCCGGGTTGCCCTGGAACGGGCCCTGGGGATCCGGGTCCATCGACTGGGGGGCGGTCACCTCCACGTCGCCCTGAGCCGCAAGGACCTCGCCGCCGTGCTGTTCGATCAGGGGGACGACGAGGGTGCCCAGGCCCTGTGGGACGACGCCCTGGCCGTTCTTCGGGCCAAGAAACCCGCCGACGCCTGGGAGCTGGCGGACGCCGACAGCCGGGAAGGGGCGCGGTTAGTGGCCCAGGGGCACCGGGACAAGGGCCTTGCGAAGCTGCGGCGGGCCTACGAAACCCTGCGCCGGACCCGCGGCGACGACGCGATCTACACCCGCGAAGCCCGGAGGCGCCTCCTCGCCGCCCTGCCGCCCGACGCCGTCCCACCAGATGAGATCCAGCCAGACGAAGGAGCCCATCGATGAACCACCGAGTCCCCACCCCACTGCTGGTCGTCATCTGCCTCGTGCTCTGCGGCGCCTGCTTCGGCGAGGCCACGGACACCGCCGCGCCGGACACCCTCGCCGAGGAGGGCCGCATCGCCGACGCCCGGGACGCCCAGGAGCGCCTGGCGGACCGACTTTCCAGCGACCTCGGCCCCGACGACCCCGCCACCCTCGCCGCCTGGGGACGGCTGATCGAGCTGCGCAGCGCCGACGGCGATCTCGACGGTGCGCGCCAGCTAGTGGACCTTGTGCTGCAGCACAAGGCCCCCGCCCTCGGGCTTCACACCCACATGGAGCCGGCTCCGGGGGTCGCCCACTGGATCGCCTCCCTGGGGGAGCTGAAGGCGGCCCAGGACCACTTGGAGGATTCCCTCGTGGAGATGGCCCGCATTCTCGGCGGCGGCCACGCATCTACCCGGATCCTCGCCCGGGCGCTGGTGCGGCTCGTCCACGCCCGCGGCGACCACGACGCAGCGCAGGCCCTGGAAGCCCGCCTCTTCGGGTCTGAGGACGCCCCCGCGGTCCAGGGGCCCCGCCCGCCTGAGTCAGAACGGGACCCCACTCGTCGCCGGCCCCTCCCCGGTATCCACCAGGACCCACCGGACGCACCAACCCGGGGGACGAAAACTCAAGGCACGGGTCCGAACCGAGGGGGACCCCTCGGCGACGACGCCTTCCTCGGCCGCCTCGAGGAGCGTATGGGCCGGCCCGCCGCAGACCCGGAGACCTTCGAGCTCCCGGGCTTCATCCTTAGCGGCATCCGGGAGCACTACCGGTCGGGCCCCTCGGACAGTTTCGCCCGATTCGAGCAGCTTCTCGCGATGCCCCGGCCGGAGGCCGCCTTCGAAGCGCTGGAGCAATACCGCGCCGTCGGCCTTCAGGTGGAACGGGAGGCGGGCACAGCCCTCTTGGCCCGACTTCGCTGGGCCGAAAAGGGACCCGCCGGCGAGCCCGGCGACTGGGGGCGGCTGCGGTTCCTCGGCCTCCGATTCGACGCCCTGACCCGCGCGGTGGACCGGCTGGGGGACCCCGGCTCCGCCGCCCACGGCTTGCTGATCGAGGAACGGAAACGCCTCCAGCGCTGGCGGTTCCTAGTGCTCAGCCGCCGCTTCCAGGAAGACGACGCCCACCTGTACATGCCCGTACGCCCGCGGGACGTGCGCCCCCACCTCGACCCGGGGACGGTGCTCCTCTCCTACGCCCAGTCCACCGCCGACAGCTCGGTGGTCTTTGCCCTCCGCCGCGAAGGCACCCTCCAATGGAAGCGGCTCGACCTGGGAACCGAGGACCTCGCCCTCCAGGTCGAGCGCTTCCTCGACTCGATCGGCACCGGGAAGGACGACGCCCCGCCGCCCCCCGCCGCGGCGTCCAGGCCCCTGGGCCTCTGGCTCTACGAGCGGCTCCTCGCCCCGGTGGAGGAGATCGTCGACGGCGCCGAGCGGGTGGTGATCGTCGCCGACGGCCCCCTCCACCGGCTGCCCTTCGGTGCCTTGGTGCGGCCGGCCGAAGGGGATCGCCCCGAACAATACGTGGTGGAGTGGAAGCCCGTCGTCAGGGCCCAGTCGGCGGCGGTGTGGATGGAGCTGCGCAAGCGCCGGGCCCGGGACGACCGAGATCGCCGGAGCGGTTCGCGGCGGCTCGTCGCCTTCGGAGATCCGGTCTACCCGGAGCCGGCGGGGGACGGCGGCGGGGGCGGGCCGCGGCGATCCCTGCCGCCGGAAATGCGGGGGGCGTTGGAACGGGGCCTGGTGGACGGGTTCGAGCGTCTCGCGGGCTCCGCCCGTGAGGTGGAGACCGTCGCCGAAGGTTTCGACGACGCGCGGATCCTCCTCGGCGAGGACGCCACCGAGGAGCGGGCCAAGGCCCTCCTGCCGGGTGCCGACTACATCCACGTCGCCGCCCACGGGGTGGTGGACGACGAGCGCCCCGACGACTCCTTCCTCGCCCTGACGGTGCCCCCTGGGCTGCCCCAGGGGCGGGAGAACGGCGTCCTCCAGGCGTGGGAGGTGATCGACCAGCTGTGGCTCGACGCCGAGCTGGTGGCCCTCTCCGCCTGCGTCACCGCAGCCGGCTCCGACCGCCAAGGGGAAGGGCCCATGAGCCTCGCCCGGGCCTTCCAGGCGGCGGGGGCCCGCTCGGTACTCGCCAGCCTGTGGCAGGTGAACGACGCCTCGACGGCGGAGCTGATGATCCGCTTCTATCGCCACCACCTCGGCGGAGCGTCCAAGGCCGAGGCCCTGCGGGCGGCCCAGGTGGAGCTGCTCCGGGGGGAAGCGGACCTTTCGGAGGACGCCTCGTCGCCCTACCACTGGGCGGCGTTCCAGCTCCTCGGCGACTGGAAATAGGGACTCCTTCACCGGCCGCGAGCTGGTTTCGTCGACGTCGACACCCGGGGGGATCCGCCCGGGGGCGCCTTGGGCCGCTTCCTGTGGCCCCACGCCGACCGTGCTCCGCGCGTCGGGGCCGCCATGGATCCCTCGTCCTTCCCCTCGCTCGAAAGGCGGTCCCTCTCCACGGCAGTGGGGAGGGCTCTTCCGAAAGAAGTTGAATATGAAGCAGAGGATGAGGGTGAGAAAGCAAATTTAGACAAATGCTATACAAATAGCACTGGCGCCTGCTTTTCGGCCCCGGAACCTGGTTTTTCGAGCCTTTTCTCCCAAAATATCTCTACATTATCTAGACACCTACAGGCCACTCGTCTAGTCTTGGCCAGCTGATTAGTTCCTTTGTGCCCCCCTTCGCCGTCGCCGGCCCCCGAATTGGGAGAGCTCGCTCGGCGACCAACGTGACTCGATCACCGGCTCCGCGACCCTGGACGCTCGGCCCCCCACCCCTACCCGAGGTGCGCCTATGACTCCCGTGAACCCACTCCGCCGGCAGCTACCGATACTCGCTGCCCTTCTTCTGGCCTTGCCGATCCAGGCAGACCACACCAACGAACCGGCCTCGGTGACGGTGGCCGGCAGCCTGCAAGATGAATTGGGCTGCGCGGCCGATTGGTCGCCCGATTGCGAGGCGACTTTCCTGACCTTCGACGAGGAAGACGACGTCTGGCAGGGGACCTTCAACGTGCCCGCCGGCGACTGGCTGTACAAGGCGCCGCTCAACGGCAGCTGGGATGAGAACTACGGCCTCGGCGCCGTCTTCAACGGCGACAACATCCCCCTCGCCCTAACCGAGGCGACGGACGTCAAGTTCTACTACTCGCACACCACCCACTGGATCACCGACAACGTGAATTCGTTGATCGTCTCGGCCCCAGGCAGCTTCCAGGACGAGCTCGGCTGCTCGGGGGACTGGCAGCCGTGGTGCCTGCGATCCTGGCTCCAGGACCCCGACGGCGACGGCACCTTCACCTTCACCACCAACCAGCTGCCGGCGGGCGACTACGAGATGAAGGCCGCGCTCGACGAGTCCTGGGACGTGAACTACGGCCAGGGCGGCGCGCAGAACGGCGACAACATTCCGTTCAACGTGGCGAACAGCTGTCAGCCGACGACGTTCTCCTTCGATTCCGCCACCAACATCATCACGGTCGCCGAGGAGTCGGACCCCAATCCGCAGCCGGAGTTCGTCACCATCGCCGGTAGCTTCCAGGAAGAGCTCGGCTGCCCGGGTGACTGGCAGCCCGACTGCGCGGTGACCCACCTCACCTTCGACGCCGACGATCAGGTCTGGCAGGGCGAGTTCATGATTCCGGCCGGCGACTGGGAGTACAAAGCGCCGATCAACAACAGCTGGGATGAGAACTACGGCCTGAACGCGTCGTTCAACGGCGCCAACATCCCGCTCTCGCTGGCAGAAGACACCCTCGTCAAGTTCTACTTCGAGCGTGGCACCAACTGGGTGCGCGACGACCGGACGACGATCGTCGCCACCGCGGCGGGCAGCTTCCAGGAGGAGATCGGCTGCCCCGGCGACTGGCAGCCCTGGTGCCTGCGCTCCATGTTGCAGGATCCCGACGGCGACGGCATCTTCCTCTTTTCGACGAACCAGATTCCGCCCGGGGCCTACGAGGCGAAGGTTGCGATCAATGAGTCCTGGGACCTGAACTACGGCCTCGATGGCGAAGAGAACGGCGCCAACATCCCGTTCTCCGTACCGACCGCCTGCACCGAGGTCTTTTTCATCTGGGACTCGAGCTCCAAGGTGATGACCGTTTCCACCGAGAACGCCGGCCCTAGCGGCAACCTCAATCTTGCCCGCGCCCACTGGCTGGGGGAGGACCTGATCGGCTGGGATAGCGCCGCCGCCCAGGGCGCCGCGGCCGTCTCCCTGCACTACGCCGAGGACGGCGACCTCCAGCTTTCCGCCGACGGCCTCGTCGGCGGTATGACCGCGCCGCTGACCCTCGACCCGGCGGGTTTGCCGGAAGCCGTGAAGGCGAAGTTCCCGCACCTCGCCGGCTACGCCGCCTACCGCCTCGACGCCGGCGACCTGGCCAGGGTGCCGGAAATCCTGAAAGCGCGGCTAGCCGTCTCCGCCACGGACGCGGAGGGCGCCGTACTCGACGCCACCTCGATGCAGATCCCGGGCGTGCTCGACGATCTCTACACCTATGAGGGCGATCTCGGCGTGCTCTGGCAGGGCGCCATCCCGACGCTGAAAGTGTGGGCGCCGACGGCCCGCACCGTGCGCCTGCATCGATTCGACGGACCGACCGGCGACGCGCTCGAAATTCTCGACATGGAGCTCGACCCGGAAAGCGGCACCTGGTCGATCGCCGGCGAACCGTCGTGGAGGAATAGCTACTACCTCTACGAAGTGACGGTCTACGCGCCGGAGACCCAGGCGGTCGAGGCGAATATGGTCACCGACCCCTATTCCTTCTCCCTGGCCGCCAACTCGGCGCGCTCGCAGATCGTCGACCTGGACGACCCGTCGCTCAGGCCCCCGGGGTGGACCGGCCTCCAGAAGCCGGCCCTGGAGGATCCCGAGGACATCGTGCTCTACGAGCTCCACGTGCGCGACTTCAGCTGGAACGACCCGACGGTCTCCGAAGCCAACCGCGGCACCTTCCGGGCGTTCACCGAGGATGCGACCCTGGGCATGGCGCATCTGCGATCCTTGGCCAGCTCGGGTCTGACCCACGTGCATCTGCTGCCGGCCTTCGACATCGCCACCGTCACCGAGCGCCGCGAAGACCAGGTCGAGCTCGACTTCGGCACCTTGGCGGCGTTGCCCCCGGACTCGGAGGAGCAGCAGGCTGCGGTGACGGCGATCGAAGACCAGGACGGCTTCAACTGGGGCTACGACCCGTGGCATTACACCGTGCCGGAGGGCAGCTACTCGACCGATCCGGACGGTGGCCAGCGCATCCTCGAATTCCGCGAGATGGTGCAGTCCCTCAACGAATCCGGCCTGCGGGTGGTGATGGACGTGGTCTACAACCACACCAACGCCGCGGGCCAGAACGCCAAGTCGGTGCTCGACCGCATCGTTCCGGGCTACTACCACCGCCTCTCCGCAGACGGTGGCGTGGAGCAATCCTCGTGCTGCCCGAACACGGCCTCCGAGCACAACATGATGGAGAAGCTGATGGTCGATTCGATCATCACCTGGGCCCGCGACTACAAGGTCGACGGCTTCCGCTTCGACCTCATGGGCCACCATATGAAGCGCAACATGGAAAAGGTGCGCGGGGCCCTCGACGTGCTCGAGAAGGGTCCGGACGGCGTCGACGGCGAAGGCGTCTACGTCTACGGAGAAGGCTGGAACTTCGGGGAGGTGGCCGACGGCGCCCGCGGAGAGAACGCCATCCAGACGTCGATGGCGGGCACCGGCATCGGCACCTTCAACGATCGCCTCCGCGACGCCGGGCGCGGCGGCGGTCCGTTCTCGGGCCTGCAGGAGCAGGGATTCCTGACCGGCCTCTACGTCGATCCGAACGCCACCGACCAGGGCTCGGTAGAGGATCAGCTGGGCAGACTGCTATTGCACCAGGACCAGATCCGCGTCGGCCTGGCCGGCAACCTGGCGGACTATAGGTTCACCGATCGCACGGGGAATCCGGTGACGGCTTCCGAGATCGACTACAACGGCCAGCAGGCCGGCTACACGGCCGATCCGCAGGAGACCATCAACTACGTCGCCGCCCACGACAACGAGACGCTCTTCGACGCCATCCAGCTGAAAGTGCCGCTCGCCACCTCAGCCGCCGACCGC
>JBCDIS010000267.1:0-8752 GCA_038748685.1 Acidobacteriota bacterium
CGAGCCGGAAGGCGTCGATGTCGAGACGACGGGCGTGGTCCGGCGTCTTGAACATGGCCAGCAGCTTGGCGGTCTCGTGGTAAAGCCGGTGGGCGCGGCGGAGCAGCTCGGAATCCGACTCCAGCTCCCGAAGGATGTCCTGGCGGAAGGTGACGCCCTCCACCGTCGCCGGAGGCGCCGAGAGCACCTGGTAAAAGAAGGCGTCGTTCACCGGATAGCGCAGGCCGTCGATCACCAGGACGAAGCAGTCCCGGATCAGGTCGAGGACGAAAAGGTCCTTGGCGAAGAGCTCGAGGTCCCAATCACCCTCGCCTCGGGGGCCGCCGAGGGCCTTGTCGAGGCCCTTGGCGGCTTCGCGGCCGAGGAACGAGAGCTCCAAGAGCTCTTGGACGGAGCCCTCGTCGAGCCCGAGCTTCGGCTCGAGGTGTAGGAGATCTGGCACCGAGACCATCTGGATCCGGTCTTCGCCGTCCTCCAGATCCCCGAGGATCTGTCGCCGACGGGCTGTTTCCTTGAGGCCCCCTCCGAAGGGACGCTTTGCTTCATCGAGACGCAGTGCACTCATGGTTGGCTTGGACCTCCTCAGGGGCTCACGGGTTCCGACCGTCGACGGTGGATTCGACAACGGCCGGGCCCCTCGGCGGGGGCCAATGTACACCTTTTACATCCTTGTTACCGCATGCGGCGATCCCTCGGGAACGGAAAGCGTAGCAGGGGCGTCGATTGCCGAAACATCGCCCGATCTCCTCTCCGGAGGCACCGCGAACGAACTAGGGAGAACCATCTATGTCGACGCTTCGAGGATTCGCCGCGCTCTTGTTGGTCGTTGCCGTCTTACCGTCCACCGCCTTGGCCGCCGAGCAGGGGGCGCAGTGGCCCGGGTTCCGCGGGCCGACGCACTCGCCCGAAGGCGTTTTCCCGCAGGGGGATTTCGGCCTCTCCGTAGAGTGGAAGCGGTCATTGGGCTCGGGCTATTCCAGCTTCGCGGTGGCCGGGGATCGGGTGATCACCCAGTTCACCGACGGCGACGCGGACGTACTGGCGGCCTTCCGGGACGGCGACGGCGGCGAGCTGTGGCGCTACCGAATCGACAACAAGTACGCCGGCCACGATGGCTCCGACGACGGACCCCTGGCGACGCCCACGGTGGCCGGGGATCGGGTGATCACCCTGGGGGCCAACGGGCAGCTGGTGGCGGTGTCCCTCGCCGACGGCGGCGAGCTGTGGCGGGTTGAGCTGGACGAGGAGTCCTCGAACGTACCCTTCTACGGCTACACGGCGTCGCCCCTGGTGACGGACGGACTGGTGATCCTCACCACCGGCGGTGAGGGCCGAGCTGTCACCGCCTTCGACCTCGAAACCGGCGCCGTGCGCTGGAGCCAGGGGGATGACACGGTGACCTACCAGACCCCGATCTTGGCGGACCTCGACGGACGCCGCCAACTGGTGGCGGTCACCGACCAGTGGGCCTTCGGCATGGTGCCCGGCGACGGCGAGATCCTCTGGCGGTTCCGCCACTCCGAGGGGGGTGAGCGTCAGACCTCGGCCCACCCTACGGTCCTTGACGATCGCCACATCCTCGTCACCGTCGGCGACGGCTCCCTGGCCCTCGAAGTGTCGGGCGGCGGAACCCAGGTGAAGGAAGCCTGGCGCAGCCGCGCCTTCGGCAACGCCCTGGTGTTGCCGGTGGTCCACGACGGGCACATTTACGGATTCACCGGCCGAATCCTCACCTGCGCCGACGCCGCCACCGGCGAAATCCGCTGGCGCTCCCGCGGAGCCTCCGCCTTCAACCTGTCCCTGGTGGACGGTCACCTCGTCATTCTCAGCCGGGGCGAGGGCGAGGCGGTGGTGGTGGAGGCGAACCCCGAGGAATACGTCGAGAAGGCGCGCCTGCCCCTCTTCGACCGAGGGGACTACGCCGACGCCGCCTACGCCGACGGCCGCTTCTTCGTACGCAACCTCACCCACATGGCTTCATTCCGGGTCGACCGCGGGGCCGCCCCCGGCATCGCCCAGGCGGCGGCGGATCCGAACCGGATTCGCGGTTCCCTCGGGGCCCTGGTGAAGGAGATCGAGGGGATGCCGAAGGCCCAGCGACAGGCGAAGGTGGACGCCTTCTTCGAGGGGCGCAGCCTGCCCCTGGTGGAGACGACGGAAGGCGGCGCCGGACTCGCCCACATCGTCCACCGCGGCGAGGTTGAGGACGTGGCGGTCTCCGGCGCTTTCCTGGGCCGGGACGGGGGCCAGGTGGCCCTTCACCGGGTCGACGGGACGGATCTCTTCTACCGGTCCTTCGAGCTCGATCCCGGTGGCCAGTGGGAGTACCAGCTCAGCATCGACTACGGCCAGGCCGGGCCGGACCCCGCCAACCCCTTCCCGGAGGTGGACGAGGGCTTCGGCCGTTTCTCGGAGCTGCGGATGCCGCAGTGGACCCCGTCGCCCCACCTGGAGGCCCCGGCCGCTGGGGAGCCGCGGGGGACCCTCGACAGCTTCCAGTTCACCTCCGAGATCTTGGAGAATACCCGCCGGATCCAGGTGTGGATGCCCCCCGGCTACGGCGGTGACGCACGCTATCCGGTGCTGGTGATGAACCATGGGGACCGGGCGGTGCGTGGGGGCCTCATGGTGAACGTCCTCGACAACGTGGTGGGGCAGTCGGTGGCGCCGGTGCTGGTGGTCTTCGTACCCAGGGCCCATGGCCCTGAGTACGGGGGTGACAGGGCGGCGGACTACACGCGGTTCCTCACCGAGGAGCTGCTGCCCCACGTCGATCGCCACTACCGGACCCTGCCGGAGCCCCGGGGGATCATGGGACCCGGCAGCGGCGCCACGGCGTCGATCCTCGGTGCAATGCAGGCCCCCGGAACCTTCCAGCGGGTCGCAGCCCAGAGCTTCTACGTCGTCGAGGAGATGCGGGAACCCCTCTTCGGGATGATCGCCGCCGCCGACAGCCGGCCGGAGATGGTCTACATCGAGCAGAGCCGTAACGACTACGTGATCCCGGCGAACGGTATCGATGCCGGCCGCGACTCGAAGGACCTTGCGGAGGCCCTCCGCAAGCAGGGCTTCCGGGTCGTCGAAGATTCCGTAGGGGGCGCCGCGGGTTGGAGCAGCTGGCGGGGGCAAACCCACCGCCTGCTGGAGGCCCTGTTCCCCGCTGAGGCGGGGGAAGGCTGAGGGGTCTGTTAGACTGATTGAGCCTTTACGTTGCTCTCGCCAATCCGTCATGGGCCCGAAACTCCGCCGATCGGAAAGGCCATGTCCGTTCTCCCCCAGCGTTTCGACCGCAGCCCCACGGCGGGTCTGCAGACCCAGCCGCCGGTTCGCCGCCCGGTGATGAAGGCCCGGCCGGTGGTGCTCCGCACCGCCGGCGGGGTCGTCGCCCTCGAGGTACCCTCCCACCTGGAGGACTCGACCCTCTACAAAGAGATCGCCGGCCAGGACGTCCTCGGTCGGAAGCTCCTCGACGGGATCGACCGTCTGGACGGCGTGGTGGGCAGCAACCGGGAGCTCTTCTTCTGCTCCGGGGAGCGGCTCCTGGACGTCGCCCGCCAGTTCCTCCAGATCTGCGACGAGTTCCGCCGCCTGATGGCGGACATGGGATCCCATCGCAGCACCCTGCCGGAGCTGGAGGGCGCCCGCCAGGACGTCCACGCCTTCTTCCTCGGCGGCATCGGCGGCGAGATCGAGGTGATGGAGGAGATGCGGCGGGAGCTGCTGTCGCAGATCGAGGGGGGGCCCAGGCTGCGTCGCGAGGAGCTGGATCATTTCCGCAAGAAGCTGGCGAAGAGCGCCGGCATGGTGCGGACCGAGCTGCAGAAGGTCTTCGCGTACCTCCTGGCCCACGACCCCCGCAACCTCTACCGCCGGGGGGGAGCCCGCAGCCAGCGTGAGATCCTGTTCCGGCAGTTCCGTGCCGACGTCGAGATCACCGAGCAGCTCTACCACGCCGTCAACCGCATGGACCGGTACATGCGGGGGGCCATCGTCCCCTCCGACCTGCTCCAGACCATCGCCGACCGAGTCGACGAGTCCGGCAGCGTCGCCAGCCTCTTCGATCCTGACCACGCCCTCTTCCTGAACGCTTTGGTGGACGAGGTGCTGGAGATCCTGTTGCCGGAGCTGGAGGAGGTGCTGACCTACTCCGGAATCTGGTATGACGATTTCGAGAACGTCGAGCGGCGGTCGAAGACCTTGGCGGAGCTGTGCACGGCCTTCAAGAGCGCCTACCGTGACCGCTCCGGCCTGCGGGAGACCATGGCGTCGCGGATCGCTGAGGGTGACCTCAAAGCGAGGGACGGGGCCCAGGCCATGGAGGTGCTCGATACCTTCCACCACCGCGCCTTGGCGGGGATGATCCGCTCCATCGACCAGATCCTCGTCGACCTGGAGGGGGCCCTCCTGCAATGGCAGCGGGGGGTGGCCCGCCGGGCCTTTGCCCGCGAGGAGTGGGGCCATAGCGAGCCCCTGCGGCGGCGGGAGAAGCGCTAGGGGCCCAACCCGCTCTGGCGGCCCCCATTCACCCTGGCCGGCTTGGGGATCGGCCGCGGGATCCGGAAAAACGTCCCGGTCCCGCGGCGCGATCGGGATAGGCTCGGGCTCCACGATGCGCCAGCCACCCCCCGAGGGCTTCGACCCCGCGTACCTCGTCACCCTGGACGAGATCTACCACGGCCGCTGGGCAACCGAGCGGAAGCGTAAGATCGACGCCTTCCGCGCCGCGATCGCGGAGACCTGGCCCGACGGCCATCCGACCCGCCTCGTCCACGTCACCGGCACCAACGGAAAAGGGTCCGTGTGCCACTACCTCGCCCAGGGCCTGGCGGCGACGGGCGTGACGGGGTCGTGGACCGGGCCCCACGTCTTCGACTACGCGGAGCGGATCCACATCGGCGGCCGGCCCCTGGATCACCGGGCGCTGGTGGAGATCTACCGCGGCCGGGTGGAGCCGTTGCTGCGGCGCCTGGCGGCTGCGGGGCCGGGCCAAGGGCTGGGCTTCCCCGAAACCGGAATCCTCATCGCCCTCCACGCCTTCGCCGCCGCCGGAGCCCGCTGGGGGATGATGGAAGTGGGGGTCGGCGGTCGATACACACCCCTCAAGGCGCTGCCCCAAGACGCCTGCGTAGTGACCAACGTGGGACGGGACCACCCCGTCACCCTCGGCAGTGAGCTGTGGCAGCGGGCTTTGGAGAAGACGGGTCTGGTGGCCGCGGACGGCCTGCTCTTCACCGCCGCGGAGGGGGAGGCCCTGGGCTACGTGGTGGCCGCGGGGGAAGCCGAGGGGGCCGAGGTCACCGTGGTGGGGGAGGAGGAGCGGCTGTGGACGGCGGCGGCCCTCGGCCGCCCGGCGGCCCGGCACGAAGCTTCGAATCTGGCCCTGGCGCTTGAAGTGATCCGCCGGCTGGAGCCGGAGCTCGACTCAAGAGAGGCCCTGGCGGCGATGGACAGGCGTTTGCCCGCCCGTTTCGGCCGTCCGGACCCGGGCCTGGTGGTGGACATCGCCCACAACGCCGACAAGGTGGCCGCCCTGGCGGATCGGCTGGAGCGGGAGATGCCCGGCCGACGCTTCGTCTTCGTCGTGGGTCTGACCCGCCGCCGGGACCCGCTAGAGGTTTTCGGGCCCCTCCTTTCCCTCGCCAAGGAAGTGATCGTCACCGGTGCCTCCTACGCCGGCCAGGATCCCGGGGACGTGGTTTCCGCCTTGGCCCCCCACGCGTCGGTGCCGGTCTCGGCGGTGGCGGACCCCCGGGGGGCCGTGGTCGAAGCCCGGGGCCGGTCGCAGGAGGGGGTGCCGGTGGTGCTGACGGGGTCGGGCTACACCATCGACCTCGCCCTCAACGGCAACCCCTTCCTCCGCCACCTCAACGGCAACTACGGCTGGCGGGCCCGCCGCGACGACGACCGCTAAGGGGTACCCCCCCACCGCGCGGGGGGCAGCCCGGCAGCCAAACCGAGCGTCGCGGCAAAGGACCCGCGCCGCCGCGGTCAGCGATCGCCGCAGGAGGATCGCGTCAAGGGGTAGGGAGGAACGGGGACTTGCCGTGGGCCGAGAAGCTGCCCTCGGAAACCCAGCTGTCCCAGAAGTAGCCAAAACGAATAAGCGGCAAAGCGGAGCCGTTCGGCAGACGGAGGTTGGTGAATGTGAAGGCGAAATCCTCCGACGCGCTGAGCAGAGAGCTGCTCACCCCGATGCCCGCGAGCACCGGGTGGGCGACGAACTTGATGCTGTTGTCGACCTCCTCGGAGCCCTGGAGGGTGGCCGTCGAACCGAGGTAGTCGGTGCTGGGAGAGTACGTCGTGAAGAGGGCGCTCTCGAAGGTGATCGTCAGGATCGGGCTGCCGGTTCCTAGCTGGTCGAAGTGGATCTTGCCTTCGCTGACTTCCCAGGAATGGAGGAAGCCGCCCCCCTGGGGCGATACGTTCCAATTGTTGATCTCCCCTTCAAACCTCAACGTGGCCTGGTACGTCACCACTCCCCCGGTCTTGTCGTCGTTGACGTCTACCATCAGGTCGACGTTGACCAGGGAGTCGGCTGACATTGTGGTCGCCGCGGTGATGTCATTGGGCGAGAAGGTCCGCTGGCCGTGGAAGGTGGGACCATCGTGATTGTCGTCCGAGGCGAAGCTGAAGGTGACGGCCGAGGCGGGGGAGGCGAGCAGGATGCAGAGGGCTAGGGGGGCGAGGTAACGGGTCATGGAGTCTCCAAAAGTTCTTTCGATCTGAGTTTTGGGTGCCACTCAGTGTGGCCCACGGTTGCGGAAGCGGCCCGTTGCATCGGGCCGAGTGCGGCATCCGGTCCTTGCCCCAAAAGTCTTTGGCAAGGCGCTCGGGCGCTGCGCAAGCGAGAGTGTCCTGCCGGCCCCGCTGGATCAAGCGAAAAGAGTAATTCGCCAAGAAGACTTTGCGATGCGACTGTGGCTGGGGCGGCAGGCTCTGTTAGCCCCTGGTGGAGCCGCTTCCTGGCCCTCAGCCGGCGCGGTAGCTGCCGTGCAGGGCTTTGGGGGCGTCTGCCCCGAGGTGGAGCACCTCCGGGGAGGGCTCGGCCCCGAGGACCGCCACGACCTCGAAGTGGTCGGAGTCGAGGGCGAGGTCGAGGAGCCCCTCGGCCGCCAGGGTCGGTCGGCCGGCCCGCTCCACGAGGGGAATTTCCAGTCCTTCGAGCCCGTCGAAGGCGCGGTAGACCACCTCGGTGCAGACGAGCCGGTCGGAGCGGAAGAAATCGAAGTCGAAGTTGTAGCCTTTCCCCTCGTGGCGGGTAGCGCGCCCCAGTCCCTCGGCGACGGCGGACGGAGAGAGGTTGGGGCGGATCACCGCCACGGCGTCGACCCCCAGGGTCTCCTCTAGGGGGCGGAATCGCACGCCGTCTTTGAGGGCTTCGAGGACCCTCAGGTCTCCGCTCCAGCGCTGCGTCCGCACGGGGTCCACCTCCACACCGAGCCGCAGCCGATCCCGCTCGTCACCCACGTACAGGGCCGCGTGGGGCCAGAACCCCGGCAGGAAGAGGTTGGTGAGGGCGTAGTCGTGCCGGGTCACCAGGACATCCCCGGGGCGCAGTAGGAGCTCGATCTGCGGCAGGTGGCGGGGCACTCGGGAGCTTCGCCACGGATCCCGGATCTCGGCGACCATGCGCCCCGACGACTCTAGGATGGAGAACAGGCCGTGGCTGCGGATCGTCGCCGCCCGGCGCCGCAGGGCGTGGGTCTGGAAGCGAAGGAACCGGCGGAGGAAGCGGCGCTTGCTGCGGTCCAAGAACCCTTCGAGCCAAGGCAGCCGTTCCACCATCGGGCTGATCCGCGGGTCCCGTGCCGCCGCCTCCGCGGCGCGCCGGGCCCGACGCTTTGCGTTGATGGCCTGATCCATCAGAAGGGCGGTGGACGGATCGGTGAAGCTCTCGAAGATGCCCGTATACACCTTGCGCGGGATCCGCCGCGCCCCGCAACCTTCGTTGAGCTTTCGTTGCGTCAGCGAGTCCACCGCCAGCTCTTCGAGGAGGAATCGGTCGAGGGCCACCACTCCGCAGGCGGCGGCGTAGCCGAGGAAGAAGCCGCCCCAGCGATCCGATTCCTCGTCGGAGGCTGGACCGGCCGCCGACGGCGGCGGGGCGGTGAAGAGGGTTTCGAGATCTCCGTCGTAGGCGCCGATGAGCTCGGAGAGGCACTCCCAGCAGCCGGTGCGCACCGTGAGGAAACGGGAGAACCAGTTCAGCAGGATCTCGTCGTCCTGGGGACGGAACCAACCCCGTGCGGTGGCGTCTCGAATCGCCTCCGTGGGCGGCGCCTCGATCCGACGGCGTCCCGCGTCGATCAGCGACGGCAGGGACCGCGTCGACCGTTCGATAGCCAGGGCCAGGCGCAGAGCGCGGGAACCGTCGGGTTGCATCGGGGGACGTTACCAAACCGCCCTTGGCTACAGCTGCCGCAAAGATTACGGAATCTTTACGACCACCGCGAAACCGAGATCGAGCCCGCGCGTATCCTGCCGCCATGAACCCCTCCAAACGGCGTTGTAAAGAGTTTCCACCTCGAACCTCCGCCCCCTCCCGGCCGCTGCCCGTGTCGGCGACTCTCGTCCTAACGGCGGCCCTGGCGTTGGCGACCTCCGGAGGGGTGGCGGCCTCGGCGGCGGCCCCCCCCGCGTGGCCGCCGTACCGCGGGCCGGACCGCAACCGCCCGACCGCGGGAAAAAGCCGCGCGCCCACGTGGTGCGAGGCCCGGCCAAAAGAGCAGGGGGGTCGGACCCAACGGTGCGC
>JBCDIS010000268.1:0-8722 GCA_038748685.1 Acidobacteriota bacterium
ATTCCGTCGCCGGCTCCGCCGCAGAGGCGTTCGAGAACCTCGAAGGCCGAGCGGAGGATGCTGGCGGACTGGCGATCCTGAGCTGGAGGCTGCTGCGGCTCGACGGCGATCGCTGGGCACGAGAAATGGGGGAGCTGTGCCGGGGGAGGGGCATCGCCATTCTGCTGCTGGACGAGCTCGGCGGCGACGCGGAACGGGACGGGCGCGGCGCCACCGGCTGCCGCGACGTCCTCTCCAAACCCCTCCGCTCCCGGCGGCTGCGGGACTCCCTGGAGCGCCTGGCGGCGGATACGCCGCGCCAGTCGATCCCGGTTCCCCCTCCCCGCCTCTCCTCCGGCGAGGAGCGGATCCTTCTGGTGGAAGACAACCCCGTCAACAGGGACGTGGCCCTCGGCTTGCTCCATTTCCTCGGCCTCGACGCCGACGTCGCCGAGAACGGCAGGCGGGCCCTCGACGCGGTTCAGAGTCGCCCCTACGACATCCTCCTCATGGACCTCCAGATGCCCGACATGGACGGCTTCGAAGCGACCCGCAGGATCCGCGAAACCCTGCCGCCGGACGCCCAGCCCTTCATCCTGGCGATGACCGCCCACGCCGTCGCCGGCTACCGCGAACGGTGTCTCGCCGCCGGCATGGACGGCTACCTGGCCAAGCCCATCGACAAACGCCGTCTCGCCGCCGCCCTCGCCGAGGCCCGTCGGAGCAAGGGGGCTGGCGAGTGAGCTAGGTCAGGTCCTCCAGGACCACCCGGGCGGCGCCGTATAGAGCCGTATCGCCGTGGAGCAGGACCCGTAGCGGAATGGCCTCCAAGAGGGGCCGCATCCGCCCCTTGTCGCAGAACGCGTCGCGGAAGGCGGGACGCTGGAGGTGGCCGAGGATCTTCGGTGCGATGCCGCCGCCGACGTACACCCCCGCCACCGCCATCATCTTGAGGGCCAGGTTGCCCGCTTCAGCGCCGTAGAGGGACACGAAGAGGTCGAGGGCCTCGACGCACAGGGCGCAGCTTTCGTCCTGGGCCGCCCGGGAGATCACCGCCGCCGGGTCGAGGGACGGGTCCGAGAGCTGCTCCCGAACCTCCGCAGTCGGCCGGGTCCGCCGGTGCTCCACCAAGAACTCGAAGAGGTTCACCAGGCCCGAGCCGTTCACCACCCGCTCGTAGCTCACCCTACGGTGCCGACCCATGAGGAACCTCAGCAGGGCGATCTCTAGCTCGTTGCGGGGCGCCAGGTCGGTGTGCCCCCCCTCGGTTGCGAAGGGGAGATGCCGTTCGCCGTCGAAGAACAGCCCCGCCTGGCCCAGGCCGGTTCCGGCGGCGATCAGGGCGGCGTTCCCCGGTCGCGGAGCCCCCGGGTGCAGAACGTGAAAATCCTCCTCCCCGAGGACGGCGATTCCGTGGGCCTGGATCTCCAGGTCGTTGCGCAGGGCCACCCGCTCGAAGCCGAGGCGACGGCCGACGTCGGCGGCGTCGACCTCCCACGGCAGGTTGGTAACCCGGCAACGCCCCGCCACCACCGGCCCGGGAACCCCGAAGCTGGCCAGCTCGCAGGCCACCCCCTCGCGCTCCAGGAAATGCTCCACCGCCTCCCCCAGGCTCGCGAACTCCGAGCTCCGAAGGACCACCGACGCCCGCTTGGCGAAGCCGCCGCCGGGCTCCGGCTGGAGCACCGCCAGACGGGAATGGGTGCCGCCGATATCACCGCACAGAATTCTCACATCGCTCCCCTCGGAGGGTCGTCGCTTCGTCAGTACACCGGGCCAGAGTTTCGCCGATGGTAATACGACCGGGGGGACCGAGACCATCCGGGGCCCCTTAGCCGCTCTTTGGGCTTGCTTTGGCGTCCATCGGGGCCGAAAGCGGGGGTTAGAATAGGTGGATGACGCATTTCCGGCACTGGCTACAAAGCTCCGCCTTCTTCTGCATCGCCTTCGCCGTGGGTACGGCCGGTTGGAGTGCCGACGTCCCGGACCTGCGGTCCCGCACGTCCGGCTCCGACTGGCCGTCCTTCCTCGGCCCGACGGGGGACGGGAAGTCTCCGGAAACGGGAATCGTGACCGACTGGTCGAAGGGCCTGCGGGTGGTCTACACCCTGGAGGTGGGGGAGGGCTACAGCGCCCCCACCACCTCCCTCGGCAGACTCTTCTTCTTCGACCGGGACGGCGACAGGGCGCGGCTCCGCTGCCTGAAGAGCGAGAGCGGTGAGCTCCTGTGGAGCCAGGACTACGGCACCGACTATGTCGACATGTACGGCTACAGCGGGGGGCCGCGGACGTCACCGGTGGTGGACGGGGACCGGCTGTATGCCTTCGGCGTCGAAGGTCGGTTACGGGCCCACAGGGTGACCGACGGCAAGGTGCTCTGGGACGTCGACACCGAAGCCCGCTACGGCGTGCAGCAAAACTTCTTCGGCGTCGGCGCCACGCCGGTGGTCGAGGGGGACCTGCTGATCGTCCCCATCGGCGGCAGCCCCAAAGGCTCCCCCGGCATCTCCAGCGGCAAGGCGAAACCCAACGGCACCGGCGTCGTCGCCTTCGACAAACGCACCGGCGAGGAACGCTACCGCCTGGGGGACGAGCTGGCCAGCTACGCCTCACCGGTCCTGGCGACCTCGGGGGATCGGCGCTGGGCCTTCGTGTTCGCCCGCGGCGGCCTCCTGGCCTTCGAGCCCACCTCCGGCAAGCTGGACTTCCGCGTACCGTGGCGGGCCAAGCTCCTCGAAAGCGTCAACGCCGCCTCCCCCGTGGTGGTGGGGGATCGTCTCTTCCTCACCGAAGCCTACGGACCGGGGGCGCTCCTGCTGAAGTTCCGCCCCGGCGGCTTCGACGAGGTATGGCGTGACGGCCGGCGGAACCAGAGCTTCGCCAGCCACTGGTCGACCCCGATCCACCACGGCGGGTACCTCTACGGATCCAGCGGTCGCAGCAGCGGCAACTCCGACCTTCGGTGCGTCGACATGGCCACCGGCGAGGTGAAGTGGAAGCAGCCCGGTCTCAGACGGTCGACCCAGCTCTTTGTCGACGGCCACCTCGTGGCCCTCGGGGAATACGGTGAGCTGTGGCTGGTCAAGGCCCGCCCGGACCGCTTCGAGAAGGTCGCCGAAACCGTCCTCGAAGACGACGGCAAGCCGCTCCTGCGCCATCCGGCTTGGAACTCTCCCGTCCTGTCCCACGGACTCCTCTACCTGGTGGGCAAGGGCCGTATGGTGGCCGTCGAGCTGATTCCGCCGAGCCGTTAGTGGCCCTTGGGGCTGGGCACGGAGTCGAAAACCCTCCCCATTCTCCCCGACTGGTAAATGGTCCAATCGGCCCCCCACCGCGCCTTTCGGTGGAGTTTCAAGCCAATTTTTCTTTGAAACTCCACCCAAAAACCAACCATAAAGAGATTTCTCTTTATGGCGAAGATTCAGCGTTAGCCTCGCACCACCGCGTTTCGAGCGTTTCTCTGCTGGGTCCGTCGGAACCGTAGGCCCGCCTCTGCTCCCCGTTCAACCGCAACCCGGGGGACACGTAGAAACGGTATCCGCGGGATCCTTCCCCCCTCGTCCGAGGGGACCCTATTCGAACTCCTCGTGCAGGCAGGAACATGAAAGCTGATGTCTTCGTCCGAATCCTCGAGTGCCAAGCCCCCGGTGAAATCACCACAGAAGTCGACGCGCGCCCCGGTGAGCCCTGTTTCGTCCCCTGGCGGTCCATGTGCGGACTGCGCCAGGACCAGGTCTATCCGGTGGCGGAGCTGCCGGAGGGCTGCGAGATCCTGGTCAACGACCCGCGCCAGGAGGGCAGGGTCCTCGCCGCCGTGGCGGAGCACGGGTTCACGGTATCGGTGATCGTGCCCCAGAAGCGACCCATGCGGCGCACCGTGAGCGTCAACGTCGAAGACCCGGACCATCGGAAGGTCAAACAGCTGGCGTCCCGCGACGGTATTTCGGTGGCGGCCTGGATCCGCTCCGCCATTCGGCGGGAACTGGCCCGCCGGCGCCTCTGAGGGGCAGCTGCGAATCCCTCGACGGCGGCGGGGACATCCGATCCTCGCCGCTGCGCCGTGCCCGGGCCGCCGGGGATAGAATCCCCTCGTCCGAGGCGCCCGATGACCCTGACCCGCCACGCCAAAGCCATCGCCCAGGAGCTCGCCGAACGGCGCGTCGTCGCCCAGAAGGCGGAGTACCGCGACAAGCTCCAGCGGATCCAGGGTGCCTTCACCCCGCCCCTCACCAACAGCGAGCTGTCCGCCGGACTGGATCTCAAGGCACCCGAAGCCGGCGCACCGGGCCAGTCGGAGGTGGGGCGCTTCGTCTCCGCCAGCCCCCGTCTGCGTCGCGTCCGGCCCGACGGCACCCTCCGCGCCCTGATCGACGCCGTGCTGGAGGGGGACCTGCTGATCGCCGTTCAGGACGCGGTACCGGGGGCCCGCCGCGCCGTGCTGATCTGCGACGGCCGGGACATCCGCCACATGGGACGGGATTGGGAGGTCCGCAACCTCGCCGGCGGACCGGTCCCGGAGCGCCTCCCACGGGGGGACGAGTCCTGGGATGACGACGGCCTGTGGGATCTCTTCGGCGAAGACCCCCCCGCCGCCGCCCCGGCGGCGGAATCGGCGGGCGCCGTCCCAGCCGTCGCCGAAGGCTGGACCGCGGACCGCTCCGCCCCTTGGACCCCGCGGGGCCCACTGCCGACGCGATTCCTGAACGGTGAAGCCGTCGGGGCGGTGGGGCTCGGCGCCATGCGCCTCTCCACCCGCGGACGCCCCGACGGGGCCGTCGCCATCGCGGTGCTCCACGCCGCGTGGGACGCCGGCGTCACCCTCGTCGACACCGCCGACAGCTACTGCCTCGACGCCGACGAGGCCGGCCACAACGAGCGCTTGATCCGCAAGGCCCTCGATGCATGGGGCGGAGACCGGGACCGGGTGAGCATCGCCACCAAGGCAGGCCTGATCCGACCCGGGGGGCGCTGGCTGCCGGACGGTCGGCCCGAACACCTGCGGGCGTCCTGCGAGGCGAGCCTGCGGAACCTCGGCGTCGAAGCCCTCGACCTCTTCCAGCTCCACACGCCGGACAGACGGGTGCCCTTCGCCGACAGCGTCGGCGAGCTCGCCCGCCTCGCCGAAGAGGGCAAGGTGCGCGCCGTGGGCCTGTGCAACATCGGCCTGCCCCAGCTCGACGAGGCGCGGGACCTGGTGACGGTGGCGTCGGTCCAGAACGGCTGTAGCTACTTCGACACGGCCCCCCTGCGCTCGGGCCTGCTGGAACGCTGCGCCGAGCTGGGGATCCCCTTCCTCGCCCACAGCCCCTTCGGCGGTCACCGAAAGGCCGAACGGGTCGGCCGCGACAAGGCCCTCGCCGCCGTCGCCGAGCGCCACGGCGCCACGGCCCACCAGGTCGCCCTCGCCTGGCTGCTGTCCCTCGGACCGGGGATCCTCCCCCTCTGCGGCGCCACCAGGGCCTCCAGCGTCACCGCCAGCGCCGCCGCCGCGTCCCTGTCCCTCGGCGCCGACGACCTCGCCCTCCTCGATGTCGACAAGCGGGCCGCCGCCGGCCCCATCCGCGGGCGGCTACAAAGCTCGGCCTGGGCCCCGGAGACCCCCGTGGCGGCGGCCGAAGCCCCGGGGCCGCAGGCGGAGGCCATCCTGGTGATGGGCCCCCCCGGCGCCGGCAAGACCCGCTACGTGGAACCCCTGGTGGAGCGGGGCTACGTGCGCCTCAACCGCGACCTCGAAGGGGGAAAGCTGGACGACCTGGTGCCGAAGATGGCCGCCGAGCTGGACGCCGGCCGGCGGTCCTTCGTGCTCGACAACACCTACCCCACCCGCACCTCCCGCCGCAGGGTCCTCGACCTCGCCAAGCGCCGGGGACTGGCGGCGGTCGGCATCCGGATCGACGCCCCCGTCGAGGAAGCCCTCTTCAACGCCTGCCTGCGGATGCTCGACCGCCACGGCAGGATCCTCTCCCCCGACGAGATCCGGCAGCTCTCCAAGGCGGACCCCAACATGCTGCCGCCGGCCGCCGTCTACCGCTACTTCCAGACCTTCGAAGCTCCGACGGAGGCGGAGGGTTTCGGGAGGATCGAGACGCTGCCCTTTGAGCGCCGGACCCACCCGGCGTACAAAAATCGGGCGCTGATCCTCGACTACGACGGCACCCTGCGGAAGACCCGCTCCGGCGCCCCGTTCCCCAGCGACCCCGACGACATCGAGATCCTCCCCCGGCGGCGGGAGATCCTGGACCGCCACCGGGACGACGGCTGGCTCCTCCTCGGCATCTCGAACCAGAGCGCCGTCGGCCGCGGGCAGGTGGACGAAGCCACGGTCCGCGCCTGCTTCGAGCGCACGAACGAGCTCCTAGGGCACGACATCGACGTCCGCTTCTGCCCCCACCCCGCCACCTCGGCGGGGGTCTGGTGCCGCAAACCGATGCCGGGGCTCGGAGTCGCCCTCATCGAGGAGCACAAGCTCGACCGCGGCGCCTGCCTCTTCGTCGGCGACCTCGACTCCGACCGCGGTCTGGCGCAAAACTGCGGCTTCCGCTTCGAGCACGCGTCGACCTTCTTCGGCGACGGGGACGAATCAGCGGAAAGCGACTGACGCGCGGAATCAGAGCGGTTCGCGGGGTACGTCGTCGCCGAAACCCCTTCGGATCTCCTCGGCAGTCGGAACGTCAACCCAAGTTCCTACGGGGCGCTCCAGGGCCTCAGGCCAGGCTCCTTGAACCTTCCCGTCGATGGGCTTCTCCTCCGCGCTTCTTTGGGACTGACTGGCTGACCCAGTGACGATTCCCTTCTGCCCGACAGGGTTGACATCTCGACAAGGGCTAGCTTGGCTCATGACGTATCTCTTTTCCCAAGCGTACACCGTCCGTGAAGGCCACAGGAGCGTGTCCGCACCGGAATCCAGGTTAGGATCAGCCGCGGCCGAATCCGTCTCACCGGCCGACACCAACGATCCCCCACAAAGCTCAGGAGAACGACATGAGCATCCAAGTTGGCGACACGATGCCCGCGGGCGTCTTCCGTGTTCTCGACGGCGGCATCCAGGAGATCCCCACCGAAGCCCTGTTCAGCGGCAAGAAGGTGGTGCTCTTCGCCGTCCCCGGTGCCTTCACCCCGACCTGCAACGACACCCACTTCCCCGGCTTCATGGTGGCCGCGGACCAGCTCAAGGCCAAGGGCGTCGACACCATCGCCTGCGTGGCGGTGAACGATCCCTTCGTCATGGCCGCCTGGGGCAAGGCGGTGGGGGCCGGCGATCACATCCAGTTGCTGTCCGACGGCAATGGCGACTACGCCAAGGCCCTCGGCCTTGAGCTCGACCTCGCCTTCATCGGCCTCGGCGGGCGCTCGAAGCGCTTCGCCGCCGTCGTCGACAACGGCACCCTCACCTACCTCGGCGTCGAGCCGGGGTCGGAGGTCGGCGTGTCCAGCGCCGACGCCGTGCTCCAGAACCTCTGATTCCGGTCGGGGGCCGGCCCGCCGGCCCCCCTACCCCGGCCCCTCGATGTACGAAGACTTCTACGGCTTCGACGAGTCGCCCTTCAACATCACCCCCGATCCGCGGTTCCTGTTCTTCAGTCACCGCCACCGGGAGGCCTACGACCACCTCGTCTTCGGCATCACCCAGCGCAAGGGCTTCATCCAGCTCACCGGCGAGGTCGGCGCCGGCAAGACCACCCTCTGCCGCGCCCTCCTCGAAACCTTGGGCCCGGAGGTCCGCACCGCGCTGATCCTGAACCCGGTGATGACCAAAATCCAGCTCCTGCGTACGATCCTGAAGGAGCTCGGCCTCGACGCGAAGGGCAACGACAGGGTCCGGCTGATGGAGCGCCTCAACGGCTTCCTCCTCGACCAGCTGTCCAGCGGCGGCGACGTGGTGCTGCTGATCGACGAAGCTCAGGATCTCTCCGACGAGCTGCTGGAGCAGGTTCGCCTACTGTCGAACCTGGAGACCGACCAGCGCAAGCTGCTGCAGATCGTTCTCCTCGGTCAGCCGGAGCTGCGGGACAAGCTCGACCAGCGCAACCTGCGACAGCTGCGGCAGCGGATCACCGTGCGCTACCACCTCGGATCCCTCACCCGCCACGAGACCGATTTCTACATCCAGCACCGTCTGCAGATCGCCGGGGCCAACGGGCGGCCCACCTTCGGTCCTTGGGCGGTGTGGGCGATCCACCGCTACGCCGGCGGCGTGCCGCGGCTGATCAACGCGGTGTGCGACAAGACCCTCCTGGCGGGCTACGTGGAGGGGCGCGACCGCCTCGGTTACCGGCAGGTGCGGCGGGCGATCCGCGAGCTCGAAGGACACGGAGCATGAGCCTGATCAACGAAGCCCTGCGCAAAGCCCGCCAGGAGGCGGCGGAGCGCGCCGCCGAGGAACGGGGCGTCGCCTACCGGCCGCCGAGGGCCCACCTGCCCCCGGAGCGGCGGGGCGGCCTGATGCTCGGCCTCGGCATCGGCGTGGTTCTCGCCCTGGTGACGGCACTCGTCCTCTGGTTCCTCCTCCGTCCGGGGGCCCCGACGACTCCCCTAGGGACCGGGACGGCGGGGACCGAGGTGGCGGCCGTCGCCCCCGCCGCCACGGCGCCGACCCCGGGGGCCCCGACGCCGACCGGCGCGCCGTCGAGCGACCCGGCGCCCCCCGATGCCGGGTCGGCGGACGTGGCCGAGGCGACGGACGTGGTCGAGGCGACGGACATGGCCGAGGCGACGGACATGGCCGAGGCGCCGCCGGCCCCCG
>JBCDIS010000269.1:0-8650 GCA_038748685.1 Acidobacteriota bacterium
AGACGGGCCAGGGCGGCGAGGTGGCGGAGCTCTTCAGGTCGCATCGAATGGATGGAGAGGTCGTCCGGCGACGGAGGACCCTCAGCGGAAGATGCCGGACTTGCGATCGCCGGACGCGCCGCCGCCGCCGCCCGCCAGGCGGTTGTTCAGCTCCTTGATGCGCTCCATCAGCTTGTTCATCTTCTGCTGCGCCTCTTCCTGGAGCCGCTGGTAGTCCGCCCGCATCCTCTCCGCTTCCTGTTTCATCTCGTCGATCCGCCCCTGGAGATCCCGGATCTGCTGGTCCCGCTCCGACACCGTCTGCCGGACGTAGTCCACCTCCTCGTCCTTCTCCGCCATACGCTCTCGGGTCTTGACCTCTTGCTCCTCGTAGAGCTTGCGGAACTGGATCAGCTCCTGGATCTCGGCGAAGTCAGATGTGGGCACCTCTTCTCCTTCCTCGATGTTCGGGAACATTCTCCGCAGCTTGAGGGAAAGATCCTCCGGCTGGGTGGACTGCTCCATCGCTTCCTTATAAGTGATCGTGCCGTTGACCAGCAGCGCCAGGAGCGATTGATTCATGCTCTGCATGCGGTAGTAGCCCACCGACGATTCGAGCTCTTCGTGCATCTCCGAGGTCTCGCCCTTCTCGATCATCTTGGCGATCTTCGGCGAGTTGCGCATGATCTCGAGGGCCGCGACGCGCCCCTGGCCGTCCTTCTTCTTCACCAGCTTCATCGACACCACCGCCCGCAGGACCTGCGCCAGCTGGGCCCGGATCTGCGCCTGCTGATCCGCCGGGAAAGAATCCAGGATGCGGTCGACGGTCTGCGGGGCGCTGTTGGTGTGGAGGGTCGAGAAGACGAGGTGACCGGTTTCGGCGGCGGTGATCACCGTCTGGATGGTTTCGGGATCCCGCATCTCGCCCACCATGATCACGTCGGGGTCCTGCCGCATGGCGTTGCGCAGCGCCTCGGCGAAGGCGAAGGTATCGGTCCCCAACTCCCGCTGGGAGATCGAAGCCATGCCGTCGCTGAACAGGAACTCGATCGGGTCTTCGATGGTGATGATGTGGACCGGGCGGTTGTGGGTGACCCACTTGATGATCGCCGCGAGGGACGTCGACTTACCGCTGCCGGTGGGCCCGGTGACCAGCACCAGGCCCGTCCCAAGCTTGCAGAAGTCGTTGATCACGGTGGGCAGATCGAGATCCTGAAGGGACATGGTCTCGAAGGGCACACGCCGAAAGACCGCCGCGAGGTTGCCCCGCTGCATGTAGATGTTGCCGCGGAACCGGGCGACCCCGGGGACGCCGTAGCCGACGTCCACCGCCAGGGCTTCGTCTAGCCGGCGGCGCTGGGACTCTTTCTTGAGCACCTTGTCGACCACCCGCTGCATGTCCTCGATCGTCAGGGGATCGGTGCGCAGGGGCAAGAGCTTGCCGTTCAGGCGCAGCAGCGGGGGTCGAGCGGGCTTCAGATGGAGGTCCGAAGCCTGCTGCTTGGTCATGATGGTGAGCAGCTGATCGATATCCAAGACCGGCTGAGACATTGGGCCTCCCTCAGGACGACGGCGCCCCTTCACGGAGCCGCCGGAGACCGCCGAGCTTATCAGCGCCGACGCCGGCACCCAAGGTCACAGAGGCTCGGATCGGCAAGAGAGGAGATCCAAGCCAGCAAGCGGGCGGCAACGCGGGCTCGACGTCCGCCCCGAAGGCGTGGTCGAACCGAATCCAGCTCACCTTCGAGGTCAGAACTTGCGCATCAAACCTACGACGACGCCTTGCACTTTGACGTCTTCGCTAGGCACCCGGATCGGATCCATGTTCGGATTCGCCGGCTGCAACCGAACCTCGCTGCCTTCCGGGTAGTACCGCTTCAGGGTGGCATCGCCGCAGACCAGGGCCACCACCATCTCGCCGGTTCGGGCCTCTTCCCGCCGCAGCACCACCACCAGATCGCCGTCGTGGATCCCTTCGTCGATCATCGACTCGCCGGTCACCCGCAGCACGTAGTGCTTGCTCGAAGCCCCTTCGAAGAGGTGGCTCGGAACCGCCAGCCTTTCGTCCCCAGGCAGGGTCTCGATGGGCTGGCCGGCGGCGATCTGACCGAGAAACGGCACCTCTTCGGTGGCGAAGGTGTCGCTATGGGGGCCGACGGTCCGCAGCAGCTCCAGGCCACGCTTCTGATTCCAATCGCGGTGCAGGTAGCCTTTCTCTTGCAGCAGCTTCAAGTGCTTGTAGACGGTCCCGAACGACGAGTAGCCAAACTCCTCGCGGATCTCGCGGTGGGTGGGCGAGATTCCGTGACGCGATTGGTAAGCGGCGATGAACTGGAGGATCTCTTTCTGCCGCTCGGTCAAGAAACCGCCGCGGCTCTGACCGCCCCGCTTGGATGGGCCGCTCTTCGAACCACTGCCCTTCCTTCCGCCGCCCTTGGACCCCTCACCGGCTCCGCCACCGGGACCCCCGCCACTGGGTGCTGCACTTCGTTTTGCCATGCCGACATTGTAGGCGGCAACCGAGCGTAAGTCAATCCGCCGTAGCCGGACCGCGGGACACCTCGGCCGCATCCCCCGTCCGCCGGACCGCAGAGAGATCGCCTTGACACTCCCGAGGGGTCGTCCTTATGCTGTCCCCGGCCCGGCCCCCCCTGCCAATGAACGACTCACTTCCCTTCCACATCGATCTGCAGCGCCACACCCTGGACAACGGGCTCCGGGTGGTGCTGCACCGCGATCCACGATTCCCCGTGGTGGCGGTCAATCTCTGGTACCACGTCGGCTCGAAGAACGAGGCCCAGGGCCAGACCGGATTCGCCCATCTCTTCGAGCACCTTCTGTTCCAGGGCAGCCAGCACGTGGACACCAACGGGCACTTCCGTCTGGTGCAGCAGGTGGGGGGGCTGGCGAACGGCTCGACCTGGTACGACCGCACCAACTACCACGAGCTAATGCCCAGCCACCACCTCGACCGCGCCCTCTGGCTGGAGTCGGACCGCATGGGCTTCTTCCTCCCCTCCATCCACCAGGAGAAGCTCGACACCCAGCGGGAGGTGGTGATCAACGAGCGCCGGCAGCGGGTCGACAACCAGCCCTACGGCCGGGCCTTCGAACGGCTGAACGAGCTCCTATATCCCCCCGGCCATCCCTACCGCTGGCCGGTGATCGGTTACGTCGAGGATATCGAGCGCGCCACCCTCGACATGGTGCGTCAGTTCTTCCAGACCTATTACGTCCCCGACAACGCTGTGCTCACCCTGGCCGGCGACATCGAGTACGACGACGCCCTGCGCCGCGTGGAGCGGTACTTCGGAGAGATCCCCCGGGGTACGCGGCCCATCGAGAGGCCATCCCCTGATCCGGTGGTCATGGCGGGGGAACAGCGGGACGTGCTGGAGGACGACGTCAAGCTCCCCCGGATCTACATGGGCTTCCACGCTCCGCCCCTCGGCGACGACGGCTGGTACACCGCCGATCTACTCGCCCAGGCCCTCACCAGCGGCCGGTCGAGTCTGCTGCGGGAGGATCTGATCTACCGCCGGCGCCTGGCCCAGGACGTGACGATGTTCGTGCTGCCGACGGAAGAGACCTCCACACTCGGCCTGATCGTCACCGCCAAGCCGGGGGTCTCCCCCGACGCCCTCGAGGCGGCGCTGGACGAGCACCTCGCCAACCTCGCCGTCGAGCCGCTGGCGGAGCACCATGTCGAGCAGGGACGCAACCGCATCATGAACATGCTGTTCGACGAGCTCCAGACCCTGAAGGACCGCGCCAACGGCCTGTCCCGGTTCACCACCTTCTTCGACGCACCGGAGCTGCTGGCAACCCAGATCGACCGTTACTTCGAACTGGGCGCCGAGGACCTCCGCCGCTTCGCCGAAGAACGGCTCGGGGTCCACCAACGCGCCGTCGTCACCGTCGTCCCGGAGGCGTCGTGACCCCGCCGGTGGCCCCCCCTTCCCCTCTGGATAGGACCCGCACCCCGGCTCCCGGCCAGCGCCGGCCGTTCCGCTTGCCGGACTTCACCACCGCCAACCTCGACAACGGTCTCCGCCTGCTGCTGGCGCCCCTCCACAGCGTCCCCCTCGCCACCGCGACGGTGATGATGCCCGGCGGGGGTCAGTACGCCCCGCCGGACCGCCCGGGCCTACCGAGCCTGCACGGCGAGCTCCTCGACGAGGGGGCCCACGGCCGCTCGGCGATGGACATCGCCCGGGACATCGAGCGCCTGGGGGGCGGGCTGCAGTCCACCGCCAGTTGGAACATGACCCGGGTGGAGATCGACGTCCTGGCCCGCCACCTCGATCCGGGCCTCGACCTGATGGCCAGGGTCGCCCTCGACGCCGACTTCCCGGACGCCGAGATCGAACGCTCCCGCGAGGAGCAGGTGGCGGAGCTGCTGCGCCGTCGTGCCGTCCCCAGAAACCTGGCGGAGGACGCTTTCAACTTCGCCGTCTACGCCGACACCGTCTACGCCCACCCGCTGCCCGGCACCGCCGACAGTCTGCGGGCCATCGACCGTGACGACATCCTCCGCTTCCATCGACGCCACGCGGTGCCCCGGGGCGGCGCCGTCGTCGCCGTGGGGGATTTCGAGCCGGCACGGCTCGTGGAGCGTTTCCGCGAGATGTTCGCCGGCTGGACGGCCGACGAAGAGCCGCCCCAGCCGGAGATCCGGCCGGTCCCCCTCGACGGCACCCGGGTGTTCCTGGTGGATCGACCCAAGGCCGCCCAGACCCAGCTTCTGATCGGCCATCGGTGCCTTCCCCGTCGCCACCCGGACTACCACGCCCTGATGGTGATGAACGTGCTCTTCGGCGGCAAATTCACCAGCCGCGTCAACCTGAACCTGCGGGAGCGCCACGGCTTCACCTACGGCGCCAACAGCTTCCTGGTCCGACGCCGGGGCCCAGGCCCCTTCTACGTCCGCACCGCCGTCGCCAACGACGTGGTGGGCGCCGCTACCCGGGAGACCCTGACCGAGCTGCGCCGGCTACAGCAGGACCTGGTCGAGGAGGAGGAGCTGCGGGAGACCCAGGATTACATCCTCGGCCTCTTCCCACTGACAAGGCAGACCATCCGGGAGATCTCCGACAGCCTCCAGGCATTGGTGATCTTCGATCTGCCGGACGACCACTTCGAGCGGTTCCCCGCGGTCTTGGGGGAGGTCACCCGGGAGGACATCCTGGACACCGCCCAGAGGCACCTCCACCCGGACGCCATCGCCATCGTCGCCGTGGGGCCCGCCGCAGAGCTCCGCCCGCAGCTCGAAGGGTTCGGTCCGATCGAAACGATCGACCTCCCTTGAAGGCTCCGTCCCCGTCGGCGTCCGAAGGTCCCCCCCGCGGTGGGCGGCGAGATCGGGCGGGCGGAACGGCGTGAGTAGGAGCTGAAACCGTCCCGCCCGCCGCGGCCCGCCGACCGAGGCCGTCTGCCCCAGCGGACGTGCCCGATGGGGTCGGACAACCGTGTCGAACGGGCTCTGTCTCTTCTTAAGAGACGATATGCGCCGCTAGCTCTCGTGTCAAGAGACCCCAACCCTTGAGGTCGCACGGCAAGAGAAGGCTTGGGGGCTCGCTTGCCCGCGCTCGAACCGCTGTGCGATCATGTCTCGTGTGACGAGACAGGTAGCGATGTTCGAGGGATTGAAGGATGTGCTTCAGGAGCTTTACGCCGAGTCCGGACTCGGCCCCGACGAGCTGTCTCGTCTCCTCGGCAAGAGCCGCGCCCAGATCTACCGCTACCTCACCGGACCGACGCCGATTCCCCACCCCCTACTCGGTCGGCTGCTGGACGTGCTCGGCGTCGATCTGATCGAGCTCGACCGCCGCCTGCGGGGTCGACGGGTGAGGCCTGAGACCCTCGACGCGCTGGAGGCTGAGATCGACTCGACCCTGGCGGCCCCGCCCTCGCCGGCGGTCGCCGCCCCTGAAGGTCCGTCCATCCCGGACCGACAGATGGCCGACCTTTCCAGGCACCCCGCGGGCTCCCGCGTGCTCGCCCGTCTCGAACAGCTGGAGCGACGGGTCGGGGATCTCACGGAGCAGCTTCGGGGGCTCCACGGCTCCCCCTCGGAAGATCCTTCCCGCGGCGCAGATCGGGGTTAGCCCGCCGGACCGCCCGACTTCACCACCCTCGGCGGGGCGTCCTAGAGGTGGGAACGGATCTCCCGCCGCGTCGCGTCGAGGCCGTCGAGGGTCACCGCCCGCCGAGCCACGTCCTCCAGGAGGGATTTCAGGGCCGCTTCCAGCGGGCGGTCGTCGATGCGGGTCAGGGCCGAGAACACCCGCCCCGAGGCGCGGTGGACCCCCTGTCCGCAGCCCTGGCGTAGGCGCACCTCCATAAGGTCGATGGCCGCCAGCGCGGCGTCCGGATAGAGCCCGTCCGCCGCCATCCGGTCGGACGCCAGACCTAGCCGCTCCGCCGCCGCCTCGACGTCGCCGGTGGCGAACAGCGCCTCAGCCGCCAGCCAGTCGAAACGGCCGATGACCCCGGATTCCGCACCCGCCAGGACCGCAGCCGCGTCATCCAACAGTCGATCGAGCTCCTCAGTGTCCCCCAAACGGGCCCGACAAAGGGCGAGGTTGGCCACCAGCGAGAGGTGATGGCGACGGCCGTCCCTAGGGACGTGGGGCCAGGCCTGCTCCAAGAGATCCGCCGCCTCGGCGGTACGACCCCGCTGGGCGACGACGTGGGCGAGGGTCGGCAAATCGAGGTAGCGGCGCGGGGATTCCGCGTCGGCGAACACGTCGAGGGCCAGCCGGGCCAGGCGTTCCGCCTCCACCCGACGGGCCAGGTCGTCGAGGATGGCGACCCGACGCAGGGCCAGGTCCGCCTGGGCCAAGGGATCTCCGGCGGAGGACCGCCGGGCGCGCAGCCACCAACGGTGCGCCCCCGTGAGATCGCCGGTCCGCCGATGGCAGCTGGCGAGCACCGCCCACGGGCGCGCTGGAAAGGAGGCGGGCCGGTCCAGGGCATCCCATGCCTTGGCCAGCCCACGACGGGGCCGATAGAAGCTGAGCTCCTCGATCGACTCCCAAAGATCCATCAGATCTCCCTAGACACAGCCGCTGGGGACGAAGCCGGGACCGAGCTCGGAACATCGGACGTCGACGTCCGGCGAGATCGGTTCGGGGGTCCGGTCCGCGTCACCGCTCCACCATGAGGAGATCGCCTCGACGATCGAAGTCCAGATCCCCCCGAACCACCCCAGGTCGGCGTCGTGGGGCGCAGCCTGGAGGGGAAGGGCGAGCAGGGCGAGGACGAGGACGATGGGGCTGATGCGGCGCATGGCATGCTCCTTCCGCCAGCCACGGCGGCCGCGCGCCAGTGCCCGGCCGTCCGGCCGGCAAATACGCCAAGGATATCCCGTCGGAATCGCATCATGGAGAGCCCCAAAAACGCGATTCTATCTGCGCCCTCTGGGACGGTCCAGGTGCTTCGCCCGGGGCAAAGGGCCAACCACCACCCGGATACCGCCAGAGAAGACTCAAAAGGCGTGGCCAAAGCCCAAGTAGAACTGGTATTCGTCGTCGTCCTCGCGGCGGTCCAGGGGATGACCGACGTCGAAACGCAGGAGTCCCACCGGGCTGTCGAACCGGACCCCGAGGCCCACCCCCCTTCGGAGGTCCTCGCCGAAGTCGTCCCGGCTCCCCCAGACGTTGCCGGCGTCGAAGAAAACCACCCCCTCCAGGCCCTCCATCACCCGGAACCTCAGCTCCTGGTTGAGGACCAGCAGCGCCTCCCCGCCGAGGGCCCGGAACGACCCGTCGTCCAGCTGTAGGCGGGGACCGAGGCTGCGGGCGCCGTAGCCCCGGATGGAGTACTGGCCGCCGGCGAAGAACCGGACATCCTCTGAGAGCTCCCCCTCCGAGAGGCCCACCCGATAGCTGTGGGCCCACAGCACCCGGTCGTTGGCGAAACCCCGAAGGTGATGGAAGAGGGACAGCTGGCCGAACGCCCGCAGGTAGTCGTTGGCGTCCCCGACCTGCTCCCTGGAGCCGGAAAGGTCGACGCTGGCCAACAGGCCCCGGCTCGGCCTGAGCACGTCGTCACGAAGGTCGTAGACCAGCTGCGTCCCTAGCAGGGGAGTACGTTCCTGGGAAATGGCCAAAGGGGACCGGCCCGCCGGATCAATGGCGAGGTCAGTCCGTTCGAAGGATCGGTAGCGACCGTAGACCCGGCCCTGGAGCCTCGGAGCCACCGGGAACGTGATCTGACCGCTGATCTCCCAGCCATCCTTTTCGAGTTGCTCCTCCCGCTCGTCGACGAAGACTTCGGCGAAAAGCTCCGCCGTCGCCGAGGTGCCGAGGACCTTGGGGATCTGGCCGTAGAGCCTCACCGTGCGCTGCTGCTCCGCCCAGAGGGTCCGCAGGCCGAGGGAGATGCCCCGGCCCGCGTGATTGCGGTCGACGACGTCAAAGAGCGCGCCGCCGCCCCCTTCGCTCTCCCACCGAAGACCGGCACCCAGGACGTACCGCGGCTTCTCCTCCAATTCGAAGGTTACGGTGGCGGTGCCGTCGTCGCGGGTGTCCGTCGCTACCCGCACCGCCTGATAGAGCCGCGTCTCGAGCAGACGCCGGCGGGCCGCCGCGGTCGTGAGCTCGTCCAAGGGACCGCCGGGCTCCAGATCCAAGACCCGACGGGCCCAGGGTGGTCACCACCACTGGCG
>JBCDIS010000270.1:0-8644 GCA_038748685.1 Acidobacteriota bacterium
AGAGCGATGTAAGGGCATCGATTCACCTCCTTTCGGAGCCGCCGTCCAGCGGCCCGTCTGTCCCTACGACGACGGGTACGCCGCTGTTCCACTGCCCGTGAAAATCCCTTGGACGACGATCAATACCCCGCCAACAGCCGCGCGGCGCGGGCGATTTCCTCCTCGCTGACCAAAAACGCCTGTTCGAGGGGCGGGGCGTAGGGGACCGGAGTGTCGAGGGCCCCGAGCACCCGAATTGGCGCGTCCAGGTATTCGAAGATCTCCTCCTGGATCGTCGCCGCCAGGCTTTCGCCGATGGAGCCGGTGCGGGTGTCCTCCTGCACGATGAGCACCTTGCCGCAGTGGGCCGCCACCCGCAGCAGCGCTTTTCTGTCGAGGGGGACGAGGGAGCGTAGGTCCAGGACCGCCGCCTGGATCCCGTCCACCGCCAGGTCCTGCGCCACCCGCATCGCGTGGTGGACGTAGGCGCCGTAGGCGACGATCGCCAGATCCGACCCGGCACGGCGCAGGGCCGCCCGCCCCAGGGGCAGGGGCTCCGGCGCCGTTTCCGGCAGGACCTGCTTGATGCTCGGATCCCGGTAAAGGGCTATGTGCTCGTAGAAAAGCACCGGATCCGGATCCGCCACCGCCGACGCCATCAGTGCCCGGGCGTCCTCCGGGGTCGAGGGGGCGACGATCTTGAGCCCCGGCGTCCGGTAGAACCACGGCTCCGTATTCTGGCTGTGGTACGGACCCGCCCCCCGCAGGCCGCCCCACGGCATGCGGACCACCATGGGCACCGGGGCGCCCCAGCGGTAGTGGATCTTGGCGGCGTTGTTGACCAGCTGGTTGAAGCCGGTGGCGACGAAATCATTGAACTGGATCTCGCCGATCGGACGCAGGCCGCCGAGGGCGGCGCCGACGCAGACCCCGAGGGTCCCCGCTTCGGTGAGGGGGGAGTTGACGATGCGGTCGCCGTAGGTCTCCAGAAGGGGTCGCAGGAGGAGGAAGGCGTTGCCGTAGGCCCCCCCGACGTCTTCTCCGTAGACGAAGACCTTCGGGTCGGCGGCCAGGGCGTCCCCCACCCCGAGCATGACGGCTTCGAGGAAGGTCGAGCCCATCGATTCGAAAGGGGTCCCCTCGTTCAGTTCCGGCAGCCCGGCTTCGGGGCGGGGCCGCGATTCCAGGACTTCGACGCGGCGAACCGGCGAACCGGCGGCGTAGACCCGTTCCCCGACGGTGGCGGGGTCGGGCCAGGGCGCGTCGATCACCGTCCTCGCCTCGACTTCCACCATCTCCTCGGCGTCGGTCTTCCAGGCGTCGATCTCGTCGGGCTCGAGGATGCCCTCCGCCTCCAGCCGCTCGGCGTAGCGGGCGACGGGGTCCCGCTTCGACCAGTATTCCCACGCCTCGGGGTCGGCGTAGCCGCCCTCGTGCAACTCCGGATAGTCCCACGACGGAGCCGATTCCTTCCCAAGGTAGAGCATGTCGTCGTGGTGGGCGTGGCCGCACATGCGCATACACACCAGCTCGACGAGGGTCGGCCCGAGGCCGGCCCTGGCCCGCTCGGCGGCCCAGGCGAAGGTCGCGGCGATGGCCTCCGGGTCGGTGCCGTCGATGGTGACACCCGGCACGCCGTAACCCGAGGCTTTGTCGGCGAAGACCCGCACGGCGGTCTGGTCCGCCAGCGGCGTCGACAGGGCGGTCTGGTTGTTCTGGATGCAGAAGATCGCCGGCAGCTTGCGGGCGGCGCAGACGTTGATCGCCTCGTGCCATTCCCCGAGGGACGAGCCCCCCTCGCCGATGAAGGTGACGGCCACCCGGCCCTCCCCTTCCTCCGCCATGGCGTAGGCCACCCCCGCCACGTTGAGGGCAGAGATGGACAGGGGCGCCGCCGGGGGCAGAACGCCGTAGCGGAAATCCCCCACGTGGAGATCCCTGCCGTCCATGGGTGGCCCCGCCTTGGCCATCTGGGCCGACAGGATGCCCTGCACCATCTCGGGCTCCGGATACATCGCCAGCGCGGCGCCGCTGTCCCGGATCAGGGGAGCGACGACATCGCCGTGCCAGCGCCCGTCCTCGCCGCGGAAGTCGTCACCACGACGCAGCCGAAGGCAGGCGGCGTAGATCGCCTCCTGGCCCAGGGAACGGAAGCCTTTGCCCTGGAACGAACGGCCCTCCCACCGGACCTCGCCGCCGAGGAAGAACTGCTTGAGCCGGTTGTCGACGGCGCGGGTCAGCAGCATGCCGCCGAGGATCTCCCGCCGCTCGTCGGCGGTGAAGGAGGCGATGATGGCCTCCCGCCGGAGGAAGCCGTCGCAGGCCTGGATCAGGTCGTCGGTGGCCTGCAGGAGCCGCGCCGACGCCGTCACCCTGGGGGTCGTCTCCGGTAGATCCTCCACCCCGGAGCCCTGCACCATGGACCGCAACCGGTGGCGCAGGGGCTCCCGCAGCGCCTCGACCTCGGCGCTGCGGTCCGGCACCTCGTCGTCCTCCGGCTGGCCCGGATGTTCCAGGACAAAGTCGAGGGCGTCCACCGCCAGGTCCACCGCGAAAGGTCGGCCTTCGAGGACGAACGATGCGAACCGCCGGCGAAGGCCCTGCCAGCGGGCGGAGCGTAGCTGCTCGGTCACTGGGTCATCGCCCTCAGCTCGTACGAATCCGGCGGATTGAAGCTGAGGGGATCGACCGCCTTCGTCTCGATACCCTGGAGGGAGGTCTCGCTGGTCATCCGCTTACCCTTGAAGTTGCGGGTGGTCACGGGGAAGCCCCCCATCCTTTCCAGATCCTCGAAGGGATTCGAGCCTTCGCCGAAGACCTGGACCCCGAGGGTCGAGGAAGCGATTCCTTCGAACGCCTTCACCAGCTCCCCCAGCAGCCCCCCCATGCCTTCGAGGGCGGCCCGGACCTCGTCCGACTCCGGGAGCTGATCCCAGTTCGCCACCCAGGTCTCCCGCTCGATCTCACCGTCGCGCCGCACCAGGTACTTGACCGTCTCGAGACCGAGGGTCTTCCCCGTCTCTTCGGTCTTCTCGACGACGGCGGGGGACACCTTTTCCGCGTCTTCGAGGGCTTTCTTGACCGTCTGGCGCTGCTCCGGCGCGAGCTCGGCGATTTGACGGTCAATCTCCGCCATGGTGCGCTGGATGTCCTCCCCGAGCTTCTGGATCGTCCCGCGGTCGATGGGGGTGTAGGCCTTGTTCCCATGATCCACCACCAGGGCCCGCTCCCGCTGCCCCTGGTAGATCATGCCCCGGCGCTGCTGCTCCGTACCGCTGACGGTGAGCATCTCGAGCTTCAGATTGTGGCCTTCGATGGTCATAACGCTGGTCTCGACCCGCGGGGTCGGCGCCGAGTGATCGACGGTCCGTATCTTGATTTCCACGCCGGCCTCGAGGGGCACCGCCGTGAGGACGCAGAGTGCGGCGCAGCCCAGCCAAAGGCGCGACCGCCTGGAGCGTTTCGGCTCGAAAGAGTCCATTGCTTGCCTCGTGGATCGAAGTCGTTTCGGATGGAAGCGGTCCTTGGACCACCGAAAGGATCGTTCATGATGATTGGCCTCCGGCGCCCACTTGTCAAGGCGCGGAGACGCCCGCCGATCCCGTCGAAAGTCGATACGATGAGGATCGTCATGGAGATTCCGCACCCCCGCCTTTTGACCCCGAGGCCCACCCGGGCGGACGTGGGTGGGGCCCCGTGGCGTCCGGCCCGTCGACCCGCGAACTCCCCACAGCCGGCTCCGGATCGACACGGACTCGACCCCATCGCGTCGGCGGCCACGCTCCAGGAGCTGCGCAGGCTCGGCTACGGGCCACGGATCGACGCGACAGAGATCGACGCAACAGGGATCGACGGGGTGCGCTGCCGCCTCGATCCGAAGGTCCGAGGCGAAGGGGGCGGAGGCTGCGGGGATGCCTATCGGCTCGACGTCGGACCCGGTGGGGCGGAGATCACCGCCGCCGCCCCGGCGGGGCTCTTCTACGGCCTCTCCACCTTCACCCAATGGCTGCGGCTGCACCCGGTGGGGTGCGACGGGATCCGGGGACTTTCGGTGGACGATCGCCCCTCCTTTGCCCACCGCGGGGCGCTGATCGACATCAGCCGCAACCGGGTCCCGAAGCTCGCCGAGCTCGAAGCGCTGATCGATCTCCTCGCCTCCTTCAAGATCAACCAGGTGCAGCTCTACATGGAGCACACCTTCGCCTACCGGAACCATCGATCCGTCTGGCGGGACGCCAGCCCCCTCACCGCGGAGGACATCCAGAAGCTGGACCGCTTCTGCCGCGAGCGGCATGTGGACCTGGTGCCGAACCAGAACAGCTTTGGCCATTTTCACCGCTGGCTGGTCCACGAGCCCTACCGAGCCCTGGCGGAGTGCCCCGAAGGGGTCGAACATCCTTTCTCCCCGGACCCCGAGCCCTTCAGCCTGTGCGCCGACGACCCAGGAAGCCTGGAGCTGCTGAAGGGCCTCTATGGCGAGCTGCTGCCGAATTTCCACAGCCGGTGGTTCAACGTCGGTCTCGACGAGGCCCTAGACCTCGGCCGCTGCAGGACCCGGGAGCTCTGCGCCGAGCGGGGCAAGGAGCTGGTCTACCTCGACTTTCTGCGCCGGGTCCACGCCCTCGTGGCGGACCACGGCCGCCGCATGATGTTCTGGGGGGACATGATCCTCGAACGGCCGGAGCTGATCGCCGAGCTGCCGGCGGATGCCGTGGCCCTCGAGTGGGGCTATGAGGCGGACCATCCCTTCGCCGAGGATTGCCCCCGTTTCGCCGCCAGCGGCCGGGACTTCTACGTCTGCCCCGGGACGGCGAGCTGGAACAGCTTTTCCGGCCGCAGCCGGACGGCGGTGGCCAACCTCGCCCTGGCGGCCAGGGAGGGGACACGGCACGGCGCCCTCGGCTATCTAGTCACCGACTGGGGGGACCACGGCCACCTGCAACCCGCCCCCGCCAGCTGGCCCGGCTGGCTCGCCGGCGCGGCCTTCGTCTGGAATGCCGATGCTGCAAAGACGCCGGAGGACCTGCCCATAGAGGAGCTCCTCGATCGCCACGTGTTCCGCGATCGGGCCGGCGTCATGGGTCGCTTGTCGGTGGACCTCGGGGACATCCACCGCCACACCGGGGCCGTCGCCAAGAACGGTTCCCCCCTATTCTTCGCCCTCCTCTTCGCCCATCTGCCGGCCGACGAACGCCGGGGGCTGGGTATGACCGAAGACACCCTCACCGAAACCCTGGAACGCCTGGATCAGATCCTAGAACCCCTGGGCAACGCCCGCATGGACCGCGCCGACGCCGACCTCGTCGAAGGCGAAGTCCGCTGGATGGCCGACGCCCTACGCCTGGGCGCCCGCTTCGCCCGGGCCCGCCTCCGCTCAGGGGAGCATCTACCCCCCGCGACCCTGCCGGCTCTCCAGCGGCGAGCCCTCAGCCGAGACTTCGACGGGCTCCTCGAAGCTCTCCGTCCCCTCTGGCTAGCCCGCTGCCGACCCGGCGGCCTCGACGCGACGGTAAACCGCTGGCGCCGGGTAGGGGCTACGTTGGAAGCTGACGCTTGAGTCCACCCCAACTCGATCTGCGGCCTTCCCTAAAGGAACGAGAATGAGAACGACTACGAACTAGCCAGTCCACCGGGAAGACTTTCCTTCGCCGTTAGCTCACCAGACCTTCTTCGCTCTCCAACTCCGCTAGGAGATCAGCAAAGTCCTCTTCGTGTTGACGAATGGCCTCTTCGAGAGAATCGAATAGACCTCCGCGACTCGAGGGATCCTCCTCGGAAAGGAGCTCGAGAAAGTTCTCGTCGTGCCTCCGACATTCGCTTGGATCTACTGGCAAGGAATAGAAGTCACGACTCTGAACGCAGAACTTGCTCTCAGGCAATATTTGGAAGCATCGGTACCGGCACAGTCTGCCTTTCCGCCGCTTCCATACGTCGATGGCAACAAAGTACCGCTCCATCAGTGCTCTTCCTGGCGCTGAGGAACCCACCGCCCGTCCTCGACGCGCCTTCTCGTGTTTCTTCGAGTGTTCGTCATGACTGTTTCAACCTCGCCGTCCTTGTTTAGGACCACGACTCGGTTGCCCTTCACCACAACTGTATTGCCAGTAGCGGTGTCAGTGTATCTCTGTCCTTCTCGTACCACCCGATTGGCGTCTCCGACCTGCCGATGGTGGTCTCCAGCTCTCGCTTGGTCCCTGCGTTGTTCACCGTGTTCGGTATAGGTGAGACCCCTTGAGGACCCGCTCTCAGAGTCGCTTTGGTCAGCCGATTCGTCTTGAAAATCGTCGGGTTGTTCTCCTTCTCCAAAGAACCCCGAGACGATGCCGAAAGCCGCAATGATCCCCGCAGCCGTCCGCGTACGATTGTAGTCCTCGGCAACTTGGGTCGCATTCTCTCCCCAATAGATGATCCGTTTTCCGAAGAAGCCGTCCACCATTACGATCCCGCCTTCATAGACACGCGCCTCCCGGCCATCGGGATCCACGAACTTAAGCGGATTGTTCAGGCCGTAGGCGTACCGATTCCACGACTGCGGCACCGTCTGCCTCGCGGAACGGGCTGGATCCACCGACAGGAAGCGCATCAGGTCCGGGCTGCAATGCCGCGCGTGCATGTAGTCCAGGTCGTCAGCCGTCCCAGGGCCGTGGGCGTCCCGCTCGTGGCCGGTGAACTGCAGAGACTCCGGGTCGCTGGCCGACGGGCCGAGGTCCTCCCCGAAGCCCCAGTAGTGGTGCACCGCCACCGTGCCGCCGTTTCCATCAGTCGTTACTCGCGGACTGCCGAGATGGTCCAGGGTGAAGTGGTGCTCGGCCCGAGGGCCGGCCTCCGGCGTCGCGGCGCCTAGCAGCGACGTGCCGCGGTAGACGTGATCTTTCTCCCACGCCCACGTCTCGGCGCCGTTCGACGCCTCCAGGCCGTACGTCGTCAGCAAACGTCCGTCGAGATCTCGGAGGGTAAACGTCTCTGACGTCACGGGCTCCAGGCCCGACTCCAGGCCCAGGTAGCGCAGGGTCCACACCCGCTCCCCGTCGGCCGTGTAGAGGTACGTCTCTGCTGGGAAGTTCCGACTGATCATCTGATCGAAAGCGTCGTACTCGTACGCCTCCCCTACTCCGCCACGGGCCACCAGGTTCCCACGGGCGTCGTAGGTCACCAGCGACGCCAGCCGGTTCGTCGCCGTGTTCACCGCAAACGTCCGCGTCGTCGTCGTCGCGCCGTCGTAGGTGCTCGCCTCGGTCAGGTTCCCGAAGACGTCGTAGTCGTAGCTCTGCCACATGCCGCCGCTTTCGTTGAAGCGCGTCAGCCGGCCCACCGTGTCTTACAGGTAGAAGTTGTCGCAGATGTCCGTCTCGCAGTCCGTGGCCCGCCACGGGGCGCCGAGCAGGGAATCCAGGGTGCCACCTTCGGTGGGGACCTTGATCTGGCGCACCAGGTTGCCCGACGAGTCGTAGACGTGGGTGCCCAGGTTGCCGACGGCGCCGCTGGGCAGCTCGATCTGCACGTCCCGCGGGCGGGCCATCCCCCCGGATCTTGGAGATAGCGGTCCACCACACCGTTCCCGTGGGTCACGGTGTGGCGTGGCCGCGGGCGCCGAGATCTATGTAGTCGGTCGTCCCAGCTTCGGGGTGGGTCTCGGATACTAGGAAGCCCCGCAGATCGCAGGAAAAGCTGCGGTTTTGCTTGGAGCCGCTGTCCGGGTCGAGCTCCACGTCGACCAGGCGGCCGCCGACGTCGTAGCGGTAGTTGGCGGCGAGGGGGTTGCGGCCGTCGTTCTCGCGGACCTGGTAGAGCCGGCCGACGTCGTACTGCTCGGCGACGCTGGACTCGGTTTCGGCGATGGCGCCATCGGCCTGGCGGCGGGTCCCGACGCCGACGCGGCGGTGGACGATCTCCAGACCCGGGCGACGTTTTTCCTCGACACGCCCTTCTTGCGCTACTCCATTTCGAAGGCTATCCACCGGCGCCAGCCACTCTGAAGCTGCTTCTGCATTGGTAGAAGTGTGACTTCATAGGACTCTGAGGCAACGATCACGCATACTGGAGACCTGGCATCCTGGGTTACGAGTCCCCTAGCAAAAGCAGCAACCAGAACCCCACTTCGTATCGAATTTGCGCCAGCCTCGGGAAATGGCTCGATTCGGTCAAATCTCTCCGTGATGTCCTGCGATTCCGTGGGTTCCAGCCAGTCGACGTCTGCGGAAACTATCCACCAACGGTCGGCCCTCACGGTATTGACCCACGACGCACCGCAAAGCAGGGCTTCGCCCACCAGGCTCTCTGCTAGTTCGATTGCGGAGGGTTGAGCCGATCGGAAATACCGGGACGGGTCTGACCGAACGAAGTCAACGTTCCCACGAATGATTTGCATCGCCTACCTCTCTTCTAGGGGGTGCCGGGGCGGATGACGATCTCTCCCGCATCGCGAAGTCTGTTGAAAAGGTCGAATGCTTCGGGAGGTATGACCAACTCGCTTCCGGCCGGGTCGAATCTTTTGCCTCGCGCGATATCTCCGAACTTTGCCCCTGCATCGCTAAGTTGCTCAACTGCGCCTTTGGAAAGCGAGATATCCAAGACCGTGCCTTCCCCTCGTCTAGCCGCAAAGTGGGCTGCATCTCCTACGTCGGTGGCCAGGAAGAATCCTGACGGGCCGTCGATCTTCCGCGCG
>JBCDIS010000271.1:0-8643 GCA_038748685.1 Acidobacteriota bacterium
ACCGCCCAGCCCGGCACCACGGCGATCACCACCTTCGGCATGAATCGGATCAGCCGCTGGACCTCCAGGATGTGGAGGCGACCGAGGCGTGTCGGATCGACCCCTTCCTGGCCTTCGTATTGGTATCCGTCGGCGCCGCGGATCCGCTGGTCGCCGCCGGAGGAGAAGGCCCATCCACCGTCCTTGGGGGACGGGCCGTTGCCGGTCAGGAGCACGCAGCCGACGTCCGAGGTCTGACGGGCATGCTCCAGGGCGGTGAAAAGCTCGTCGACGGTGCGGGGCCGGAAGGCGTTGCGCACCGAAGGCCTATCGAAGGCGATGCGGACCGTACCCTGGTCCTTGGCGCGGTGGTAAGTGATGTCGGTGAAGTCGAAGCCCGGGACGGCGTCCCACGCCTGCGGGTCGAAAATCTCGGAAACCATGGAACCTCCGGTGGGGTGGCTGGCGAACCCCCAGGGTGGACGGTCCGCAGGGGCGGAGTCTATCGGACCCATCGCCCCACGGCGGCTCCCCAGTACCCGGGCACGCCTTGGATTCCGGACGAGCTTCGGGTACGCTGCGGAGACGACGTTCCCACTGGGTGCCGGGAACGATATTCGGCGTCGCGGGGCGAGAGAGGGAAGAGATGCACCGCGGTCTCTCCGCCGGTCGGCGGAGGATTCAGGCGGTCCCCGCGAACATCGGAGGACGTATGCTGGAAACCCCGACGGGGGATGTCACCCAACTGCTGCTCGACTGGTGCGAAGGGGACCGCGACGCCCTCCAGCACCTGATGCCGCTGGTGTACGACGAGCTCCACCGGCAGGCCGCCCGCTACATGCGCCGGGAGCGCTCGGACCACACCCTGCAGCCCACCGCCCTGGTCCACGAGACCTTCCTCCAGCTGATCGAGCAGGAGCGGATCCACTGGCGGAACCGGGCCCAGTTCTTCGGCGTCGCCGCCCAGCTGATGCGCCGGGTGGTGCTCAAGTACGCCCGCGCCCACAACACCGAGAAGCGGGGGGGAGGGGCCATGCGCATGACCCTGGTGGAGGAGTCGGCGTCGGCCCCCCAGCGGGCCACCGACATCGTCGCCCTCGACGAGGCCCTGACCCGTCTCTCGGAGCTTGACGCCCGTCAGGGGCACATCGTGGAGCTACGCTACTTCGGCGGCCTGACGGTGGAGGAGGCCGCCGAAGTGCTGGGGCTGTCCACCGCCACGGTCAAGCGGGAGACCCGCCTGGCCCGGGCCTGGCTGCAGCGGGAGATGACCCGGGGAGAGGCGGCCGCGGCGCCGTGACGCCGTCGCCGATCGAAGGGCTCGACGCAGGGGGACGGGGGAAGGTCGCGTGAATCCGGACCTCTGGCGTGTGGTCAAAGCGCGGTTCCACGCCGCCGCCGACCTCGAAGGGGCGGAGCGGATCGCCTACCTTGACCGGGAGTGCGGGGTCGGGACCGAGCTTCGCCTCGAAGTGGAAGCGCTCCTCGCGGCGGACGCCGAAGACGCGATCCTCGATCGGCCGATGGCGGAGGCCCTCGGAGAGATCCTTCCGTCGGCGGCGAAGGAGGATGTGCGTTTCGGGCTCCCCGGGGCCGGGGGGGCGACGGAGGCGGCGTCGGCGGTGGGCCGGCGATTCGGGCCCTACAGGGTGGTTCGGGAGCTGGGGCAGGGCGGCATGGCGGTGGTGTACGGGGCGGTCCGGGACGACGACCAGTTCCAGAAGCAGGTGGCGATCAAGCGCATCAAGCGGGGAATGGACACCGACGCGGTGGTGGCCCGCTTCCGGCAGGAACGGCAGATCCTGGCCAACCTGGAGCACCCCAACATCGCCCGTCTGCTGGACGGAGGCGTCACCGACGACGGCCTCTCCTACTTGGTGATGGAGCTGGTGGAGGGGGAGCCCATCGACGCCTCCTGCGACCGCCGCGGGCTCGACGTTCCCCAACGTTTGGAGCTGTTCCGCACCGTCTGCGGAGCGGTCCACTTCGCCCACCGCAGCCTGGTGGTCCACCGTGATCTCAAGCCCTCCAACATATTGGTGACCCCAGAGGGGGTGCCGAAGCTCCTGGATTTCGGTATCGCCAAGCTCCTCGACCCCGCCGCTACGGAGGTGGCCCGGGGCGCGGTGACCGCCGTCGGCCAGCGACCCATGACCCCCCGATACGCCAGCCCGGAACAGATCGCCGGCGGCCCCATCACCACCGCGAGCGACGTCTACTCCCTCGGTGTCCTGCTCTACGAACTGCTCACGGGCCGCCCCCCGTACGGCGGCGACGACCGCTCCCCCCGCGAAATGGAGCGGGCGATTACCGAAGAGGATCCGAGGCCGCCCAGCGCCGTGGCGGCGGAGGACCGATCCATGGGTCGCCGGCCGGTGGACCCGGAGCTGGACGACGTGGTCCTGATGGCGATGCACAAGGACCCGGATTCCAGGTACGCCTCGGCCGCCCAGCTGGCGGAGGATCTGCGCCGCCACGGTGCGGGTGTGCCGGTCCACGCCCGTCGACCCACCCTCGGCTACCGGGCCCGAAAGTTCGTGCTCCGACACCGCGTCGGGGTCGCCGCCGCGGTGTTGGTGATGCTGTCCCTCGTCGGGGGTTTGGTGGTCGCCACATGGCAGGCGGGGGAGGCGCGGGCGGCCCGCGCCAGGACCGAGCAGGAACGGCTCAACGCTGAGCAAGTCTCACGGTTCTTGCGGGAGCTGTTCGAGCGGTCCCGCCCCGACCAGGCCCGGGGGGAGAATTTGAGCGCCCGCGAGCTTCTAGACGATGGGGCCAGGCGGGTCCGTGGAGACCTGGAGGCCCAGCCCCTGGTGCGGGCGGCTTTGATGGACACCATCGGCGTCGCCTATGTGCAGCTCGGCCTTTACAACGAGGCGGAGCCCCTGCTGCAGGGGGCCCTGGATGTTCGCCAGGGGCGTCTGCCCACGGGGCACCCCGACCTCCTGTGGACCGAGAACCACTGGGCGGAGCTGCTGGCGGCGCAGGGGGCCTATGAAGAGGCGGAGCGGATAATGCGGTCGACCCTCGGGCGGGTGGAAGCCTCGCTGGGGCGGGAGCACGACCTGACGGCGGAGACCCGTGAGAACCTGGCCCGGGCCCTGCTTCTCCAGGGTCAGCTGGAGGAGGCGGAATCCCTGCTCCGGGACGCCCTCGACCTGCGCTGGGGGCTGCAATCGCTGCGTCAGCTGCGCGGCGAGCCGCCGGTGGACGTGGCGTCGGTGCTCAACAACCTCGCACTGGTGTTGCGGGAGGGGAGTCGCTGGCGGGAGGCGGCGGGGCTGTACCGCTGGGCCCTCCACCTGAACCGCCGCAACCTGGGGAAGGATCATCCTGATGTCGCTGTGAATCTCAACAACCTCGCCGAGGTCTTGCGCGCTCAGGGGCGCTGCGACGAGGCGGTCCCCCGCTACGAAGAAGCCCTGGATCTCCACCTGAAGCTCTTGGGGGACGCCCACCCTAACGTCGCCGACACCCAGAACAATCTGGCGGGCTGCCTCAGCGACCCGGAGGGCTACGAGAGGGCGGAGGAGCTCTACCGCTCCTCGCTGAGGATTCGTCGGCAGGCCTACGGCGGCAAGCACCCCGATGTGGCCGCCAGTCTCAGCAACCTGGGGAACCTCATGCACCGCCGGGGGGATCTGGCGTCGGCGGAGCAGTCCTATCGGGAGTCCCTGGCCCTTTACCGATACCTCCACGGTAACGAGCACCACCTGGTGGCGCGGCTGCTGAGCAACCTGGCGACGGTGCTGGCGGCCCAGGGGAACGGCGCGGCGGCGGAGGCCGCGTCCCGGGAGGCCCTGGATCTACATCGCAAGATCTACGGCGACGACCACTCCGAGGTCCTCACCAACCGCCACAACCTCGGGGCCCTGCTGTACCGGTTCGGCAGGTTCGAACAGGCGAAGGAGCAGTTCCGCGCCGCCTGGGGGGGCAGGGACAAGCTCCTCGGTTCCGAGAACCTCAGCGTCGCCAACAGTCGCCAAGGTCTTGGTAAGGCGCTGCTGGCCCAGGGACGCTGCGACGCCGCGGAACCCCACCTGAGGAGCTCCCTCGAGGTCCGTCGTCGCCTCGGCCGGGGGGGCGTTCGGCTGGCGAGCTCGGAGGCCAGCCTTGGCGAGTGCCTGCTAGAGCTGGGGCGGCTGGACGAGGCGGAAGCGCAACTCCGATCGGCCCACCGGGCCTGGTGCAACGACGCAGGCAAAACCTCCGAAGCCAAGGCGGAGGCTGTCGGGGTGCTGCTGGAGCGACTCTACGGACAACGGGGGGAAGCCGCCGTCAACGTCACTTGCTCGTCATATCGATGACCCCGTCCCAGCCCGCCGGTGCCCGCCGCTGGTTGCGCAGGATGTGGGAGAGCAGGAAGTCCTTGCCCTGGTCCCACGGCGGCACCCGGTGCAGCTCGGTGTAGGCGTCGTTCCAGCGGCCTTCGAGGAAGGCGTCGAGGGCGGCGCCGTAGCGGGCCACGTCCTCCTCCGAGAGGGTGCCGGGCTCGTCCACCGGCGGTAGGACCTCGCTCACCGTGACCGCCTCGTCCATCCCGAAGGGCCGCAGCCGGGCCAGGCGACGGAGCCGCAGGCCACCGTCGTCGCCCCCGCGGGCGACATCTTCGGCGGTGGTGCCGTCCATAAGGATCGGTACCCGCAGCTGCTTGGTGATGCCCTCCAGACGGGAGGCCAGGTTGACCACCGGTCCGAAGATGTCGATCTTGAAACGGGCCGCGCTGCCGAGGCGGCCCGCCACCGCCTCACCGGAGGCGATGCCGATGCCGCAGCGGAAGTTGGCCAGAGGATCACCCGGGGTCCGGCTCGCCCGCTCGAACCGCAGGCGGATGTCGAGGGCGGCGCGGCACGCCGCCAGGGCGGCCCCGTCGTCCTCCAGGGGCCAGCCCCAGAAGGCGAGGGCGGCGTCCCCTTGGAAGTCCGCCACCACCCCCCGGTGCTCGTGGATGGCGTCGGTCATCACGTCGAGGGCACGGCTGACGCGGCGAAGGAGATCCAGGAGATCCCCCTTCGAGCGTTCCGACTCGCGGCTGAAGCCCCGCAGATCGCAGAACAACACCGTCAGCTGGGTCTGCCGGGGCCGCAGGGCCTCCTCCGCGCCGGCCCCGATGAGGACCGGCAGGGCGGCGGGGGAGAAGAAGCGGGAGAGGGTCGACTGGTGCCGCTGGAGGCGCTGGGTGTCCCGTAGGGCGCCGAGGATCTGGGCCACCAGCTCGGCGAAGCGCATGTCGGGCCGGAGGTCGACGGCCTGCGGGGCCACCGACGCCCGGGCGGAGCAGCCGGCGACGTAGAGACCCCAGCCGCCGCAGGCATCCCCGGGCACCGGTGTGCAAAATGCCCAGTCGAGGCTCTCGCATAGGGTGTAGTCGAAGCCGCCGGCCCCGTCCCCTCCACCGTCGGCCCATAGGTTCCGTACGCTGTGGCGGCGATGACGCAGTGCATCGATGATTAGCCGTCGGCTCGGCCGTAGGGACACGCCGCTGCGGGATCGCCAGCTCCGCAGCTCGAAGCCCTCCGCGCCGTCCCCGAGCTCTACCACGGCGGCGGCCTCCGCCGCCGGAACCCCCGCCAGCAGCAGATCCACCAGCCGCCCGCACAGTTCCCCATCGTCGTCGGCGCCGCGGATCAGGGAGGGCAGATCCGCCAGCACCTCCAGGCGGGTGTCGGCGTCTCGGTAGGGAGCGGCCTTGAGCTCTTCGACGGTGTAGGACACCACGTCGACCGGGGAGCGGCTTTCGCTTTCGAGCTCCCCCGGATCTCCGCTTAGGACGAAGCGGGTGGAGCCGACGACGAAGTGCCCGCCGATCTCCAGCCAGAGCTCGTCGTGTTCCTCTCCGCCGTGGAAGATCTTGTTGCGGCCGCTGGGGAGGCGGCGGACCTGCAGCCGGTGGCCGTCCCACCGCAGCTCGGCGTGGTTGCGGGATACCTGGGAGTCCCACGGTACCGCCAGGGCCTCCACGCTGGGGTCGGCGTCCCGGTCCACTCGGGGGGCCCGGCCCAGCCGCACCGTGCGATCCGCCGTCAGGGCGCGTTCGAACCCTTCTCCGTGGGTACCTTCTACCTTCAGGCGGCTCAAGGCTTCGCCCCGGCCCTGGCAGGCCAGAGAGAGCGGCCGGTGACCTTCAGCAGCATCGACCAAAGGGCCAGCACCACCAGGATCGCCACCACCGCCGCCAGCAGCGCCAGCCGTTCGAGGTTCGCCACCAGCGCGTCGAGGGGCTCGAGGGCACGATGGCGGTCCTGAAGCACGAGGGCGATCCAGTCGTCGCCGGTGCCGAAGGGGCTGGCGGCGGCGAGGAAAACCTGCCCTGGCCGGAGGGGATCCTGGTAGCTGGCGTGGGTGCGGGACCCGTGGTCCAAGAGCTCTAACATGCCGCGGCGATCAAAGTAGTCGGCGGGGGGCAGGGGGGGCTCATTCATTCCCTCGGCGGGGCAGGGGTGGCGCACCAGCTGCCCCCGGTGGAGCAAGACGACGAGGCGCTCCGGGCAGCCGCCGTCCGCGGGCCGGGACTCCGCGGCGCTGAGCCACTCGTTCAAAGTGTCGAGGTGAAGGGTGGCGGCGAGAACCCCTAGGGGCTCCGCTGCGGCCTCCGAAGTCCCGACGTCCCCCGCTCCGCGGACCGGCGCGGCGACGCTCATCAAAACTGGCTGGCCCTCGGCGGTGCTGCGGAACGCGAGGGTGAGCCCCACGTCCCGGCGAGGCTCGGCAAGCTCGGGGAGGTCGCCACCCCGGCGCTCGACCCGGCCGGAGAACCATTCACGGTAGCCGTAGGAGCTGCCCACCACCCGGGGATCGTAGGGGGCCCGGGCGCGGGCGAGGGCCCGTCGGTCCGCCAGGACCCAGCTGAAGAACCCGCGGTCGTCGTAGGCGTCGTGCAGGGCGTCGACCGCCCGCTGGAGATCGTCCCAGCGCCGCTGCTCCGAAGACGACGGACGCGCCATGGAGCCCTCAAGGGCGTTCGCGAGGGCCGAACGATTGGCTTCGCGGCCCACCCGCCGCTTCACCGCTTCGAGGTTGCGGTCCACGGCGGCGGCCACCACCCGGGCGACGGCCAGATTGGCTTCCAGACCCTGCTCCACGAGGGCGTCGCGGGTGCGCGCCTCGGTGCGGGAGAAGACGTAGGCTCCGGTGGCCATGATCACCAGCATCAGGACCAGGGGGGCCGCCAGGCCGAACGCCAGGAGGGGTCGCTGGGCGAGACGACGATCCCGGTCGTCGAGGGCTTCGAGCACCTCCTGGGCGTTGTCGAAGCGCTGTGCCGGGTCCCGGGCCAGGCATTTGTCGAGGATCTCGACGAGGTCCGAATCCATGCCCTCCAGATCGCGATGGTCCGCCAGCTCGGGGGCGTTCTCGATGATCCCCCGGTACCGTTCCACCCGCTCGTTCACGCTGCCGGTGCTCGCCAGCTCGCGGCTGACCTCGTCCGTGGCATAGGGCGGCGCCCCCGTCAGCATGGCGTAGAAGAGGGCGCCTAGGGAGTAGAGATCGCTGCGGACGTCCGGCTTGCCGTCCCTGCGGGCGACCTCCGGGGCCATGTAGAAGAGGGTGCCGGCGGTGGGACCCTCTTCGTCCGAGAGGCGGGCCTGTCCGAAGTCCGCCAGCCGGACCTGGTCGTGGTCGTCCAAGAGGACGTTGGCGGGCTTCAGGTCGCAGTGAAGGATGGCCTTGCCGTGGAGGTAGACCAGGGCTTCCGTCAGCTGCCGGAAAAAGTCCGTCGCCTCCGCCACGGTCAAGGTCCGCTCGGCGATCCGGTCCTGGAGGGAGCCCCCTTCGAGGTACTCCATCACGTAGTAGGGGGTCTCGGCGTCCCAGCCCACCTTGAGCAGCTGGACGATCCGCCGCTCCGCCACAACTTTGAGGAGCTTGGCGACCTCCCGCTGCAGCAGCTCCCAGTCGAGGCCGGCGCGGGAGAAGAACTTCACCGCCACCTGGCGCCCGGTGTTGTCGTCACGGGCGAGCCAAACCTCACCGAAGGCCCCCCGGCCGAGGTGGCGCTGGAGGGTGTACCCCGGCGCCCCGTGCCTCGCCACGGTCCAGCCCGTGCTCAGCATCTGGGACGCGGCCTGCTGCTCGTCGGTCTGGACGAGGGTTTCGTCGGGTTGGGGGAGGTCGGTTCGAGAGGTCAAGGCCGGCTCCGGCGGTGGCGGTGAGCTCGTGTTCCGTGAGTCTACGTCACCGGCCGCCGAATGGGTATCGGCCGCCGCGCCGCAGCCCGCGGCGGGCCTGTAAATCCTTCGGATCTTGAGGTTTCCCCTGCTCCCCGCAGGCCCCTTGGGCTGCTAGGATTAAGGGATGTCCGCAGGTCCGTCGACCCCCGATTCCGCACCCCCGAAACCCACCGACCAAGAGCCGGACGGGTTGGGGGAGAGCGCGACCCGAGAGCTGAGGCCGGAGGTTCGGAACCCGGAGCCCCGGGACTCCGCCGGGGCCGGCCTAGTGGGGGCGGCGGAGGAGCTCGAGAGCCTCGGCCCCTATCGAATCGAAAAGCTGATCGGCCGCGGCGGGATGGGGGAGGTCTACCAGGCGTGGGATCCGCGCCTGGAACGACGGGTCGCCATCAAGCACATCCGAGCCGAAGCGGCGGAGAACCCCGTCACGCGGGAGCGGCTGCGGCGGGAGGCGAGGGCCGTGGCCGGGCTTTCCCACGGCGCCATCGTGCAG
>JBCDIS010000272.1:0-8579 GCA_038748685.1 Acidobacteriota bacterium
AACGGTTTGGTGACGTAGTCGTCGGCACCGGCGTCGAGGCCGGAGATGGTGTCGTCGGTGCGGTCCCGGGCGCTGACCATGAGGATCGGCTCGGTGTGGCCTTCCATTCGCAGCTTCCTGGACACGTCCAGGCCGCTGATGCCGGGCAAGGTCACGTCTAGAAGGATCAGGTCGAAGGACTCCTGTTCGACCCGGGTGAGGGCCGCTTCGCCGGACATCGTGATGGCCACGTCATAGCCGGCGTTTCGGAGGTTGAAGGCGAGGCCCTCAGCGAGGTGATCTTCGTCGTCGACGATGAGGATTCGGCTCATGGATAGGCTCGGGCTGGAGGACTTCGGTGCGCTGACGGAGGCGGCCGTCAGCGGGGATCGTCGTCCTCGACCATGGGTGTGGGGCGGGGCGCTTCGACGGCCAAAGGTAGGCGGACCCACATCGTAGTTCCCTTGCCGGGGCCGGCGCTGAGGGCGCCGTAGCGGCCGCCGTGGGCCTGGACGATCGAGCGGACCACGTAGAGTCCGATCCCCGTTCCCTGGCGCTTTCGGGAGGGGTCGGTTCCCTCAATCCGATAGAACCGTTCGAAGAGCCGCGGCAGCGCTTCGGGGGCGATGCCGATTCCCCGATCCACCACCCGAATCTCCGCCATCCGGTCGACCCGACTGGCCTCGATGCGCACCACCGGCTCACCGTCGCCTCGGTAGCGAACGGCGTTGTCCAGGAGGTTGTCCAGAACCTGGCGGAACATGAGGGGATCGAGTCGCACGTCGAGGTCGTCGTCGCCGGGCGCAAGCTCGAGACGCAGGCCGCTGGCGCGGTGGACCTCTCTGGCGTCGCCGAGGTAGCGCTCCAGGTAGGAGCGCAGCTCCACCGCTTGGGGCACCACCTGGAGGTCGTCACCGTGGTAGTCGGTCTCGGCGGCCCGCAGGATGTTGGCGATCAGCCGGTGCAGACGCTCGACGTCATCGAGGATCTTCTGGACGAAGTTGAGGCGATCCTCGACGGATAGGTCCGGGGTCCGCAGGGTCTGGGTGAAAAGCTTGATGGAAGAGAGCGGAGAGTTGAGCTCGTGGGAGACCGAAGCGATGAAGTTCGACTGCCGCTGGCTCCAGCGGATCTGCGCGATCAGCTGGGCCGACAAGATGCTGGACAGCACGATGATCGCCAGAAAGAGGGCGCTACCGAGGGCCACGAAGGACCAGTGGAAGGTGTCCTCCTCGGTGATCTGGCGGAGCTTTTGGTAGTCGTGGACGAGGATGACGTTCCACAGCACCGTCAGGGTGATGATCAACACCAGCACCACCACGAAGAGGGTGACGGGGCCGCGGATCGACAGCTTGGGATATCGACGTTCGCTCATCGTGAGCCCGGATCGTACCAGGGGCTGGTAGGCTCGGGGGCCTTCCGGAGAGACCATGATCCCTTGGACCGAACTCGACCGACGACACCTCTGGCATCCTTACACCCAGATGCTGGACGCGCCTCCCCCCATACCGGTGGCACGGGGCGAAGGGGTACACCTCGTCACCCCCGACGGGCGTCGGATCCTCGACGCCATCTCGTCCTGGTGGGTCAACATCCATGGCCATGCCCATCCCCGGCTGGGGGCCGCCCTGGCCCGCCAGGCGGAGCATTTGGAGCACGTGATCTTCGCCGGATTCACCCACGAGCCCGGCGCCCGGCTCGCGGCTGAGCTGGTCCAGAGGGCCCCGGGGAACCTGCCGCGGGTGTTCTATTCCGACGATGGCTCCACCGCCGTGGAAGTGGCCATGAAGATGGCCTACCAGGCGTGGAGCCTGCGGGGGGAGCCCCAGCGACGTCTCTTCGTTGCCTTTGACGATGCATACCACGGCGACACCTTCGGGACGATGGCGGCGGGCGGCGTGAGCACCTTCCACGGCGCCTTCTCCGAGCTCCTATTCGACGTTCGCCGGGCCTGCACCCCCCACTCCCGTGGGCGTGAGGGGGCCGGAGAGGAGCTGGAGGCGATCCTCGAACGGGAGGGGGACCAGGTGGCCGCGGTGCTCATCGAGCCCATGGTGCAGGGGGCTGGGGGGATGCGGATCCAGCCGCCGGAATTCCTCCGCGGGGTCCGGGAACTGACCGCCGCGAAGCGGATCCCCCTCATCGCCGACGAGGTCTTCACCGGCTTCGCTCGCACCGGCGAAATGTTCGCCTGCGAGCACGCCGGGGTCGAGCCGGATCTGCTGTGCCTGTCCAAGGCCCTCACCGGAGGCTACCTCCCCCTTTCCGTGACCCTCGCCACCGAAGAGATCTTCGAAGCCTTCCTGTCCCGGGACCGCAGCAAGACCTTCTTCCACGGCCATTCCTACACCGGCAACACCCTGGCCTGCGCCGTCGCCGTGGAGAGTCTGGCCCTATTCGAAGACGAGGACCGCCTAGGCAGGACCCGGGAGCTCGAAGCCCTCTTTCGGCAGCGCCTCGCCAGGATCGCCGGGCTGCCCCGGGTGGTGAAGACCCGGGTCCTCGGGCCGATGGCGGCCTTCGACATCGAGCCCGAAGGCGCCGGCGGCTATCTGGACAACGTCGGGCCCCGGCTCGCCGCCGCCTTCCTCGAACGGGACGTGCTGCTGCGACCCCTGGGCAACGTCGTCTACGTCCTGCCGCCCTACGTGATCACCGACGACGAGGCCCACCGGGTTTTCGACGTTATCGAAGACGTGGTCCGCGGGCTCTAGAGCTCTGGATCGCCGTCCGCCGAACCCTCCGAGGACTCTCCTGCAATGAGCCAATCGAGCGCCGAGCGCCCCCGCGTCTATCTGATCGACGGCTACTCCAACATTTTCCGGGCGTTCTACGCGATCCGAGGCCTGTCCAGTTCGAAAGGCGAGCCCACCAACGCAGTTTTCGGCTTCCTCCAGATCCTGCGCAAGCTGCTGCGGGACGAGGAGCCGAGCTTCCTCGGAATTGCGATGGACGTCTCCTCCGACACGGTCCGTAAGGAGAAGTTCGAAGACTACAAGGCCCACCGCCGCCCGATGCCGGAGGATCTCCGGCCCCAGATCCCGTGGATCCGCAAGGTGGTGGAGGCGTACCGCATCCCGCTCCTCGAAATGCCGAAGTACGAAGCCGACGACGTCCTCGGCACCCTGGCGGCGAAGGGTATCGCCGCCGGCTACGACGTCGTCATCGTGTCGCCGGACAAGGATCTGATGCAGCTGGTGGGGGACGGCGTCTATTTGCAACACACCGGTCGGGACAAGCTGTACGACGCCCAGGGGGTGGAGGACGACTTCGGCGTTCCGCCGGCACAGGTGGTGGACGTGCTGGCGCTGATGGGGGACGCCTCCGACAACGTCCCCGGGGTGCCCGGTATCGGCGAAAAGGGCGCCAAGACCCTGATCTCCCAATACGGCACCCTCGAAACGCTGCTGGACAGCGCCGAAGAGATCAAGCGTAAGAGCTACCGCGAGGGGCTCCAGCGGCACCGGGACAAGGCCGAGCTGTCGAAGGAGCTGGTGACCATCCACCGGGATCTGGACGTCGCGTTCGAACCAGACTCCCTGCGGCTGGAGGAGCCGGATTGGGAAGCCCTGCTGGAGATCTGCTGGCGCCTCGATTTCCACGGGGTGGCCAAGGAGATCGAGGCGAGTCGGGGCTCCGTAGTCGACGAGCTGGCGCCGGCCCGAGAGATCCTCGATACCGCGGACTTCGAAACCGCCACTGCGGACCGGTCCGGCGATGTCTCCGTGGCGGTGGTGGGGGAACCGGTGCTCGGCCTGGCCCTCGCCGCCGGCGACGGGGAAGACCCCCTGTGGATCGACTTCCGCCGGGACGGCCTCGAGGCCGCCGCCCTCGCACGGCTGCGCTCCTGGGTCGAAGATTCCGAGGTCCGCCTCGTGGGGCACGACCTGAAGGAAGTGCTGCGTCTCCTGGGGCCGCGGACCACCGTGGGCTGCAGGCTCCTCGACACGATGCTAGTGTCCTACGTGGTGCGCTCGGCCCTGCGCAGCCACGATTTCGACGCCGTAGCCCTGGACCGTCTCCACCACACCCCGGCGACCCTCCAGGAGGCGGGCTTTGGCAAGGGCGAAGTGCCGATGACCGGCGACGATCGATTGGCCACCTACGCCGCCGAGCGGGTGGTGCTGCCGGCCCGAATGGCGGAGGCGATGGAGAAGGACCTGCAGGAGGACGAGCTGCGGTCGGTCTACGACCAGTTGGAGGAGCCCCTGGTGCCGGTCCTGGCCACCATGGAGGAGACCGGCGTTTTGCTGGACGTGCCGTTCCTTGAGTCCATGTCCGAGGAGCTGGCGGTGGAGATCGACGCCACGGAGGAGGAGATCTACGACATCGCCGGTGAGCGCTTCAACATCAATTCCCCGAAGCAGTTGGGTGAGCTGATGTTCGTCAAGTTGGACTATCCGGTCCTGCGCAAGACCCGCAAAACCAAGAGCTTCTCGACCGACGCCGAGACCCTCGAAGAGCTGGCGGCCCGGGGATTCGACCTGCCGGAACGCCTCCTGCGCTACCGCGAGCTCGCCAAGCTCAAGTCGACCTATGTGGACGCCCTGCCAGCCCTGGTGGCGGACGACGGCAGGGTCCACACCCGGTTCAACCAGGCGGTGGCCGCCACCGGCCGACTCTCTTCCGCCCACCCCAACCTCCAGAACATCCCCATCCGTACCGAATTGGGGCAGCGGATCCGAAAGGCGTTCCACGCCGCCGAAGGGCAATGCCTGGTGGTCGCCGACTACAGCCAGGTGGAGCTGCGGATCCTCGCCCACATGGCGGACGAGGAAGTGATGTTGGAGTCTTTTCGGCGCGGCGAGGACATCCACGCCTCCACCGCCGGCGCCGTCCTCGGCATTTCACCGGCGCTGGTGAACCCGGACCAGCGCCGGATGGCGAAGGTGATCAACTTCGGGATCGTTTACGGCATGACCGCTTTCGGTCTGGCCCGCCAGCTCGGCGTCGCCCGAAAAGAGGCGCAGACCTTCATCGACACCTACATGGAGCGCTATCCGGGCGTCCACGGCTACACCGAGGCGACCCTCGAAGAGGCCTTCGAGACGGGGCAGGTCCACACCCTCTACGGACGGGTCCGCCAGCTGCCGGACATCCGCAGCCGCAACTGGAACCTACGAGAGAACGCCAAGCGGATGGCGATCAACGCGCCGATCCAGGGCACCGCAGCCGACATCTTGAAGCGAGCGATGATCGCCGTCGAAGACCGGCTGCGGCGTGAGATGCCGGAAGCTCGCCTGCTGCTAACCGTCCACGACGAGCTGGTGTTGGAGGGCCCGGAGGGATCCGCCGACGCCCTCAAGGCGCTGGTCCGGGACGAGATGGAGGGGGTGGCGGAGCTAAAGGCTCCCCTGGTGGTGGACGCGGGCTCGGGGGTCACCTGGTACGACGCCAAGGCTTGACCCCCAAGAGCGACCCGGGGAACCGGCGGCGGGATCAGTCGAGGTAGACGAAGTTCACCGGCTTCTCGACCTCCGGCATGAGGCTCCTGTGGACCGGGCAGGTGAGCGCGCCCCTTTCGAGGAGCTTGCGCTGGCGGTCGTCCAGACCCGCCGGCATGTGGATAGTCACCGGAATCCTGTCGATCCTCCGCGGCTCGGCACGCATGTGCTTCTCGACGGTGAAGCGGCAGCCGACGAGATTGATCCCCTCGCGCTCGGCGATGATCCCCATGATCGTCACCATGCAGGCGCCGAGGGCACCGGCCACCAGGTCGGTGGGGGAGAAGGAGCTGCCGTCGCCGTTGTTGTCCTCGGGGGCCGCGGTGTGGATGCTGCTGCCGGAGGGACCGTGGTGCAGGGCGACCCTGAGGTTCCCCGCGTACTCGCCGCTCATGCCTACGCTCATCGTGCTCTCCTGGGCCGCCCAGGGCCCGGTTGGCGGGATGGCGAAGAGGTGGCTGGAAGGTCCTGCCACAATCTCGCCACATTTCGCCTCGATATTGTCGATTTTCGCCCGGGGGGCGACCTGACTGGCGCGTTGTAATGGTGGCACGGGCGGCGCGGTGTCGCCATATCCAATCCAGAGTCGGCGGCCGAGGTCACGCCGACGCAGTTCTATCGAGAGAGTCAGGAGTCGTCGATCCATGAAGTCTTGCCGCAAGTCGTCCCAGAATCCTTCGGACTCGGGTCCCAACCGCGATCTCCGCTTTCCCGGCGGGCCAGTCTTCCTTCCGCCGCGCCGCCCCTCGAAGCTGGCCCGCGAGCTGCTGGACGACGCACTGAGTCGGATCGAGCCGGTACGGACCAACCGCGACGTCGCCTGAGGAGCAGACAAAGGAGGGGGCGGTCGGGCGCGGCGAGCACGCCCGACCGCCGGAGGAAGCGGAAGAGGTGTTCCGTGACGCTTGGTGCGTGGGGCGCACCCACGGAACGATGCGATCGTAGCATATTTGAGAGCCGCGCGCTATCTCCCCTCGCCGAGACATGTCGAGGAGGCTACAGCGGATCGAAGACCGATCCGTTCGCCCTCAGGGGATAATCAGCCGCTGGCCGACCTTGAGATGGTTGGCGCTTCGCAGGCGGTTGGCTCGCTGCAGAGCCTTGACGGAGGTGCCGTACTTGCGGGCGATGCGGGACAGGTTCTCTCCCCGCCTGACCACGTGGGTGGTGGGTCCGCTCGAACTGGCGGCAGCCACACGAGAGCCCGACGCCGAAGGCGGAATCAAAAGCACCTGGCCAATCCGAATGCGATTGGCGCTGGCCAGTCGGTTGGCCCGCTGGAGGGCCGAGATGCTGGTGCCGTACCGTAGGGCGATCTTGCCGAGGGTGTCCCCCTTGCGAACCTTGTACCGCAGGCCCACCTGGTGGCTGGATTTGCGGCTTGCCGGCAGGCTGCTGTAGGCGCTCTGGAAGTCCCCCAGGGTGCCGGCGGGGAGCTTGAGGGCATATCCCTTGGGAAGATACAGATGTCCCCCCCAAATCTCTCTGGATAGGGCGGGATTCATCTCCTTGAGGGCGTCGAGGTCGGAGCTGGCGGCGCGGGTCAGCTCCGGAAGGGGGACGTAGTGCTCGGCGACGAACTCGTCGAAGGAGAGGGGCGGCCGGGGAACTGCGTCGGGGAAGTAGTGGTCTCGATTGGCATAGACCTTCGCCGCCGCCACGAACTCGACGTAGAAATTCCTCGACGCGAAGCCGAAGGTCCTCGACCGATACTTCTGCGCGATGGTGCCCAGGTCGCGGGTGCGTAGCCGTCGTACCGCCCGCTTCATCCCCGCCCGTCCATGGTTGTAGGCGGTGATAGCAAGGGGCCAGGTGCCCAGGGCCTTGTGATTGTCCGATAGCAGCCGGGCGGCGGCGTCGGTGGCGATGAGGGGGTCGTAGCGCTCGTCGTACTCGGCCTCGATGTCGAGGTAGATACGCCCGGTGGCGGGCATGAACTGCCAGATGCCCCCGGCGGCGGCGGAGGACTTGGCATGCCATTGAAACATCGATTCGACGAACGGCAGCCGGGTGAGCTCCACCGGCAAGCCCCGCTCCTGAAAGATCCGCTCCATCCGAGCCATGTAGAGACCCGAGCGCCCGATGGCCTCGTGGAAGCGGTCCGAGAGGCAGGTCTGGGTCCGCAGGCGCCCAGCGGCGGAGGAGTACCGGCTGCGATTGCCCGGAACCTTGTCGAACATGGCCTCGACCCGGGCCTGATCGTTGGGATACCTGGAGGTCTTACCGGCCGCCAGGCTGCTGAGAATGTGGCGGTACTTCTCCCGGGCCTTCTTGATGTTGGCCCGCCGCAGCGACCGCTTGCGCCCCTCGGAGATCCGGCGCTCCTTCAGCTCCGTGAAGTCGAGGGCGGCGTAGACGACGTGCAGGTGGCGCTCATCGTGCAGCAGAACCACGTTGCTGTCGTATTCGGTGTAGACCTTGGTCCAGAAGTCGACGCCGTCCGCCAGGGAAGGGGCGACGGGAAAGAGCCGGGTGTCGAGGCCGACCCGGAGGGACGGGCTCGACGCGGCGCCGGGGGCGCTGTCGCCGTCGCTGGCGGCTAGGGGCGGGGGAAGGACCGCAATGACGGCGCAGAGGGTGAAGGCCAACCAAAAAGAGCGGTGAGACGTACGATCGGGGGTGAACTGCAAGCTCGTTTCCCTCCAAGCTCGGGTGGCGGACGCGTTGGGCCGGGACCCTTGGGAACCCGGTTCGCGGTAGGTTCTCCCTGGTTGATACGGATCCCGCGGGGACAAGGATTATACCCCTTCCCCTCGACCTCGGTTCCGATCCCCGGGAGCTTTTCGGAGGACCCCGGCGTGGTGTTCGCCGGCCGTCAATCGTGAGACAATCCGGGGGTGCCTCGATCCCCCCAACCTGGTCGATAGGAGCCAGCAACATGACCGACATCGCAGACCGCGGATATAGCCAACCCGATGCCCTTGTCTCCACCGAATGGGTGGCGCAGCATCTTGACGATCCGTCCGTCAGGTTCGTCGAATCGAACGAAGATCCCCTCGTCTACCCTTCGGGGCACGTGCCCGGAGCGGTGGAGGTGGACTGGACCCGGGATCTCAACCATCAGATCCGCCGCGACTACTTGGACCGGGAAGGTTTCGAGGCCCTGGCGCGGCGGATTGGCATCACCGCCGATACAACGGTGGTCTTCTACGGCGA
>JBCDIS010000273.1:0-8578 GCA_038748685.1 Acidobacteriota bacterium
CCAGGCCCCGGACGCCGAGCCCGGCGCGGGGCCGGCGGGCGAAGCGCAACCGGCGGGCGGAGCGCAACCGGCAACAGAACCGCCGCCGCCACCTCCGGCGGAGCCCGAGGCGGCGTCCCGGCCGGTGGTGCCCGTCGACCCGGGGCTGCCGGCCCGGGAGGGGGACCGGCTAGGCCCCCTCGTGCTCCGCGTCGGCCTGGCGACGGACCTCCCCAGCCTGAGCCTCCCCTGCTGCGACCCGCGAATCACCGTCGACGTCGACGGCGAGCCGGCGGCGGTCGACCGGGCGGTGAAGATCGAGCCCGGCGCCGGCATCCAGAAACGGGCCGTCTACCGGCTCCAGGTGGCGGCCCTCAAGGACGAGCGGCAGGCCCAGGGCATCGCCGACTACCTCGCCGAGTCCACGGAGTACGACGCCGCCTCCATATTCGATTCAGACCTCGATCTCTACCGGGTCCGGGTGGGCCGGTTCGCCACCCGCCAGGACGCCGAGGGGGCCCAGGGACGCCTCGCCGGACTGGGGGTCACCTCCAGCTTCGTGGTCAGCGAGGGGGGCAAGCTGGAGGACGCCTCCCTGGTGGTCCACCGGGGCGGCGCGTCGAGCCGCGTCCCGGGCCGCTGGCTGGAGATCGACGCCCCCGAGGGCGTGGGCATTCCCTTCGACAAGCGGCGCTACCGGGGCAAAATCCTGGTCTTCCTCAACGAGCGCGGCCTGCTCAACGTGATCAACGAGATCGAGCTAGAAGACTACCTGCGGGGGGTCGTCCCCAAGGAGATGGGCCCCGAGCTCTACAATCAGATCGAGGCCCTCAAGGCCCAAACGGTGGCGGCCCGCACCTACACCCTGCGCAATCTCGGGGAGTTCGCCAACGAGGGCTACGACATCTGCTCGACGCCCCGCTGCCAGGTCTACGCCGGCATGGGCGTGGAACATCCCCTTTCGGACCGCGCCATTCGCGAGACCGCCGGCCAGGTGGTCCTTTGGGAGGGCCAGCCGGCGGAAACCTTCTACAGCGCCACCTGCGGCGGCCACACCGAGAACGTGGAAGTGGTGTTCCCACTCAAGTCCGGCCCCTACCTCAAGGGGGTCCCCTGCATGGAGGCCGGCGTCACCAAGTTGGAGGGGGACCGGGCCCGCGGCACGCGGTTCCCCGACGGCTTGGTGCAGGAGCTTCTGCCGCCGATGGCCGCCCCCCCCACCGAAGCCCTGGCGAATCGCCTGGAGCAGTTGGCGGGGCGCGCCGGCCTCCAAGGCCCGCGGGACCAGCTCCGCTCCCTCCGGCGGGACGAGGTGCTGCGCTACGTCCTCTCCCTTTTCGACCTGGTGATCGACCGCCGGATCGCCGAGTCCCTGCACCGACTCGACCCACTCCTCCGGCAGCCCCCCGCCGACTGGCAGAGCCGCGACCGGGACCTCGCCCTCTACCTCGCCACCAGCGGCATGACCACCCGCGGCGAGGAGACCCTGGAGGTACGGGAGGTCGAGATGCTGCTCTACCAGCTCGCCCGCTACCTCGGGGTGGTGCGGGAGCAGCGGGGGCACTTCCTCAAGCTGGACGGCGACCACCTCCACCTGCGGGTGGACGGCAAGTGGCCCAGCTACCCCCTGCCCGGCCACTTCGCCACCTTCCGCCGCCGCGGCGACGCCGTGAAGGCGGGCCCCCTCGACCTGATGGCCGGGGATCGGCTGCGCCTCTACCTTTCCGGCGGCGAGCTGGTGGCCATGGTGCAGCCGGTGGACGCGCCGACGGTGGTGCTCGGCAGGCGGGCCCCGAGGCAGAAGTGGTCGATGTTCAAGTCCGACGCGGAGGTTCGGGCGGCGGTCCAGAAGCGTTACCCGGGCTTTCCCTTCGCCGGCTTCCAGGTGCTGGAGCGCGGGGTGTCCGGCAGGGTCGGCCGCATGGCCCTGCTAGGGACCGACGGCCGCCGGCTGGAGGTGGAGGGCCTGGCGGTGCGCTGGACCCTCGACGTGCCGGACACCCTCTTCAGGGCCCGCCGTCAGGACCGCGGAGACCGCCAGGGCTGGCTCTTCCACGGCCGCGGCTGGGGGCACGGCGTGGGTATGAGCCAGGCCGGGGCCTTCGGTATGGCGGCCCGCGGCGCCACCTACCGGGAGATCCTCGAGCACTACTACACCGGCGTCGAGCTCGGACGCCTCAAGCCTGCTCCCCCCCGCCCCCGAACCCCGGCGGGCTGACCCCCAGCCGCGGAGTCCGCCACACCAGCCAGCCCCGGCCCAGGAACCGGCGTCGGGGATCGACGGCGTAGCCGAGATCCGCCAGCCGCCGGCCCGCCGCCCGCCACCAAGAACGTTGTCCCCACGCCGCCATGGCCCGGGTCTCGGCGGCGGCCCGCTTCCAACCCTCGAAGAAGCCGTGGATCGCCTCACCGGGCACCACCCGGTGGATCGAATCCTTGGGCAGCACCGCCTGGAACGCCCCCGGGTCGAACCCCAGCCGGTGGTTGGTACCGAAGACCATCGCCTCCCGTCGCCAGGCTGTCTCTCCGGAGGAGCCCACGGCGGGGGACGACCGGAACGGCAACCGCCGCAGCAGCTGCACCACCCAGACCCGTCCGAAGGGGTCCGAAGTCCCCTCCACCAGCAACCCGCCGGGGAGGACGTAGCGGGCCAGCCGCTCGAGGGCGGGACCCACCGCCGCCTCGTCATACTGCCGAAGCACGTTGAGGGCCCGCACCAGGCGCACCGACTCGCCGTCCCGCAGCGGCAGGTTGAAGCCGCCGAGGCGGAACTGCACGTCGGCGCTGGCGAAGGGCTGGGCCGCCGCCACCCGGTCCGCCTCGATCTCGACGCCGAGGGCCCGCAGCCCCGGCGCCGCGCGACGAAACCGCCCGGCACTCTCCAGGGTGGTGAAGGGCTCGGCGCCGTAACCGAGGTCCACCCACAGGGCGTCCTCGAAGGCTCCGCCCCTCCGCAGCAAGCCGGCGTCCCAGGCCAACACCAGGGCGTCGATGCGCCGCAGCCGGTTCCTGGCGGTCTTGCCCCGGGTGACCTGTCCTTCGGGGCGCTTCGGAACGGAAAGGGGATGACGAGCCATCGCGCCGTCGTACCGCGGCGATCAGCCGCCGGTCGCCGGCCCGTCGCCCCCGGCGCCGCCCGTCCGGGGAACCGCCGGAGCCACGTTCACCCGCTGCCGCCAGACCGGCGAGCCGACCCGGTTGGCGAACCAGTCGACGTGCTCCAGGACCAGGTCCACCTCCAGGTGGTAGACGCCGGGATCGGGCCACTCCACTTCGAAGTCGAACCGCGCGTTTTCGTGGGGACCCACCGGCTCCGGGAGGGGAATCCGCCCGCTTTCGACGGCCGGTTTCTCTTCGCCCTCCATCCACAGCCGATACCGCGCCGTCACCGCCGTGACGTCCTTCGCGCGCCAGAGGCTCCAGCCGGTGTTCTGGACCTCGAAGCCCAGGGCCGAAGTGCCCCCGGCGATCACCGGCCCGTCGAGTTGGGGAGCCTCCACCGTCCGATACGAGAACGTACGCTCCTGCACCTCCGGGTCGCCGATGTAGGTGATCCGCGCCCGGGTTCCGGCCTCGGCGTCGAGCCGCAGGCGCAGGAACCGAGCCCAGAACAGCTGGCTCTCGAACCAGAATCCGTGCCGGCGCCACGGGGTGAATGGCTCGATATCCACCGGCACCCCCACCGGACCCCGCGGCTGCAGGTCGGCGCCGACGGCGACGGACGTGAGCCGCCGACGTATGGGTCCCCCCTCGGTGACCTCCAGGCGGGCCCCGGGATCCTCGGCATCGACCCAGACGCGAATGACCCCGGGGGGCTGCCAGTGGGCAACCATCACCTCCGTCGGAGGCCGCCCAGCCTCCAGGTCGACCTGGTACCGAGAAGCGTCGGCAAAGGGGTCGACGAAGCGGACGAAGTGCCCCGACCAGTAGCGGTCGGTGCGGCCTTCGAGCCCCTGGGCCGTCGACTCGTAGGGCAGGATACGGAAGGCCCCGGCGTAGGCGTGGCTCTGGCTTCCGCGGTCGTCGTCGCCATAGAGGGCGAGGGACGCCACCGCGGAACCGTAGGACAGGGCCGCCAGCAGCCAAGCCGCCGCCAGCCAGCGGAGCCGGGGCAGACGGGGCAGCGCCAATAGGAGGGCCGGATAGGCCGCCAGGATGTAGCGGTTGCCGAGGAACGTCTCCCCCCCGAAGTAGTTGTCCGGCTTCCACAGCAGGAAGAACGCCGCGGCGCCGGCGAAGCCCACGAGGGCCCCCCAGCCCGCGGCGTCGGTCCGCCGGAGGGCGAGGATCAGGAACAGGAAGCCGGCGGGAAAGTAGAACGCCAGCCCGGTGTGCCGTCCGAAGAAGAAGTACCCCGCGGCGTAGGCCACCTCCTGGGCGTCGGCGAAGCGGTCCAGGGAGTCCCGGTGGGTGGCGGGGTGGTACATGAAGCGCTCCTCCACCACCCGGGGCGCTTCTCCGCCGGGGTAGCCGGTGGTGGAGGTGAAGGTCGTACGCTGGGCACGGTACGGACTCGGCTCCCCCGTCAAGCCCCAGGTGAGGGCCGTCAGAAGGCCGAAGCAGATCGCCAGGGCGACGGCGAGTGCGGCGGCGCGGCGGAAGCGACGGGCGAAGACCGCCGCCATCACCGGCACCGCCGCCAGAGCCAGGTTGGGGATCCGCATCACCGCCGTCGCCGCCAGCAGCAGGCAACCGGCGTAGGGGGCCCACCGATGGTCGAGGAGACGGTCCCACCGCGACCCGGGGGACCCGGTTCCGGGGGTCCTCAGCGCCCCCAGGGTCAGCACCAGGCCGGCGAGGGAGAAGCTCGCCTGCAGGCTGTCCGCCATGCGCCAGAACACGTAGGGCACCAGGGTCGCGGCGCCGGCGAAGGTCACCAGCACCAGCAGGGCGCGCCCCGAAGGCTCACCGTCGCCGTCACGGCGCCCGAGGCGGCGCAGGTAGACAAACCCCAGGGACAGGGCGAGGGCCAGGGCCAGGCCGTTGAGCAGCCAGGGGCCGGTGGGGCCGAGGAGACCGTAGAACGGCGCCGCCAAGAGGGGAAAAACGATCGGCTTCGAGTACGAGACGCCGCGGTCGCTCTGCTGCAGGATCAGGTAGGCCCGCCCCCCCTCGGCGGCCTCGGCCCGCCGCAGATCCTCTGAGCCGAACCACAGATCCCCGTCTTCGGCGAGGCTCTGCGCCATCGCCAGGAAGGTTCCCTCGTCGGCGATGACCTCCGGCAGGGGAAGGCGCTGGGACGCCAGCCAGGCCAGGACCGCCGCCACCGCCAGCGCCAACAGCAGGGCCAGCGGACCGAGACGCCCCCGCAGGGCGCGTTCGAGCCGATCGGCGCCGGGGCCTTCGTGGGTCGTGGTTGGGGATCGAAGTGGCATCGAAATTTCTGACACGCCGGAACTTGCGCCCCGGGGCCGCGCGGTATCTTATGCCAACGTCCGACACTTTCCCCGGAGGAACCATGCCGATCGAGACCCTCGAGCTGAATGTCGACGGCCAGGGCCTGCACGACGTCACCGCCGACGTCGCACGGGCGGTGGCCGACTCGGAGATCGAGGAGGGGCTGTGCACCCTCTTCCTCCAGCATACATCCGCCAGCCTGACGATCCAGGAGAACGCCGACCCCTCCGCCCGCCGCGACCTGGAACGATGGCTGTGTCGGCTGGTGCCGGAGAACGACCCCCTCTACACCCACACCCAAGAAGGGCCGGACGACATGCCGGCCCACATCAAGGCGGCCCTCACCGCCACCTCGCTGTCGATCCCCGTCCTCGGCGGTCGCCTGGCCCTCGGCACCTGGCAGGGGATCTTTCTGTGGGAACACCGCCACCACCGCGGGCGGCGGCGGCTGGTGGTCCACCTCGGGGCCTGAAGCGGCGGCCCCCTTCTCGGGTCAGCGGGACCGCTGTCGCCGCTCCCGCTCCTTTCGCTCCTTCTTCCCCTTGCGGCCCACGAAGGCGCTCTTGTGGACGAAGGACTCCGAGCCGGAGATTTCGTCCCACACCGCGATGGCGATCTTGGGGACGCCGGGGCGGATCAGCAGCTTGCCGGCGTAGCCCAGCTGCTGGTCACGGGCGTCGGCGAGGTTGGCGGTGGGAATCGATACGGGGTACGGCACTTCCTGCAGGGGCGACACGCCCCCTTCCTCGTCGAGGACGGCGATGTACAGCCGCAGGCGCCCTTCCCCGGTCTCGTCCTTGGGCAGCAGGGTGATCTCGCGGATCGGGATGCGGATCAGGAACGGCAGGTGGTACTTGTCCCGCCCCTCTTTCTCGGGGGTCCCGAGCTCCAGGGTGATCCCCAGGGGATTGGACTCGAGGTCCAGGATCAGGGACGAGAACGTGCGGTCGGCGACCCGCTCTTCCTCGTTCTTGTCGACGTAGCCGGCGCGGTGGCGCACCTTCAGCCCTTCCCGCTTCACCCGCACCTCGATCTCGTGGTATCCGCCGTCGCCGCCGTGGCGGGAACGGTAGCCGAGGGAGTAGAGGCTGTCGAAGTCCTGGGAGAGGTCCGCCAGGGCGTCGTCGAAGTTGAAGGTATTGAGGATCGCGGTGCCGCCGGTCTCCTCCGAGAGGTCGATCATCGGCTCCTGGAGGTTGTCGGCGTAGATGCCGTCCGCCAGGGTGTTGCCCTCGTTGTTGAAGCTGGCCGGGGTGTGCTCCGCCGAGATCGTCTCCCGTCCGGTGGTGGAGCCCTGGGCCTGCAGGGTGTAGAAGGTCACCTGCTGGGCGTTGGCCTGCCGCGCCACCTCCTTGATCAGACCGGAACGGTCGTCCGCCAGGTGCTGATTGCCCGGATCCACCAAGGCCGCCCCGGATCCCCGAACGCCTTGGCCGAAACGGTCGATGTAGTGCTGGTAGAGCTCCTGACCGGGGCGCTTGGGCAGCCCGTCGCTGACGTAGAGGATCGCTTTGCGGCCCGGTAGCCCCCCCAGGGACCGCACGGTGGCTTCGAGGGCCCGGGTGCTGCGCTCCAGATCGAATTGGGCCTGCTGGATGTAGCTGCTGATGAAGTCGAGGGCGAGCTGGGCCTCACCGTCGTTGTCGATGGCCCGGCCGTACTGGGTGTCGATCTGCTGAATCACCCGCCGACGCCGGCTCTCGGTCTGCTGGCCGTAGGCGGTCTGCTCACCGATGTACTCGATCCCCTTGGCCAGCTGGTAGAGGTCCTGGGTAAAGGGCTCGACCACTTCCACGGTGTTGCCGGAGGACATCAGCATCACCTGATCCCCCTGGCGCACCCGGTCCTCCAAGAACCCCCCGAGCTCTTTGAGCACGCGGTTGCGGTTGGCGGGGCGGAGGTTGAAGTTGTCGACGTAGACCACCAAGTGGAGCCGCTGGTCCGCCGGGACCTCCGCCGCCTCGACAACCCCCGGAACCTCTCCCCGGACCAGTCCGCGGTCCCGTTCGAGGTCCGAGGTGGCGCGGTCGGGGCGCCAGGTGGTGTAGAAGTTGGTGACCTCCACCGGCTGGTCGTCCTCGAAGATCTCGAAGTCGTCCTGGGTGAGGTCGGTGACGGCGTTACCGTCTTCGTCGACGACGAACACCTCGACGTTGATGACGTTGACGTCGATGCGCTCGATGAACAGGGGCTCTTCGCCCTGCCCCCAGGCGGCCGTCGACGCCAGCAGCAGGGCGAGGGCGGTGAGGGTGCGGATCCAGGGCAGGGCCCTCGCGGCGGAGCCGCGGCCCCGGGAGGGGGGAACTATGTTTCGCGGGATGGATGTCATGGCTGTGGGATCGCTCCAAAGTACTTCGGGTTCGAGGTGGCGACAGTGTATCGTGACGGGCCTTCGCCGCTCGCCGCGGCGCGGTCCGAGCCCCGCCGCATGGCCACCCTACAGAAGCAAGTCGCGGGCCAGCTACCCACCCACAGCCCAGAGGGCCCCACCATGAACCCCCGACTCGAAGCCCCCCAGGGTCCTCCCCACCCCGCCGATCACCCCGACCTCCGCCCGGTCGTCGACCTGGAGCACGCCCGCCGCCGTCTCGCCGACTACCGGCCCCGGGATGCCGACCAGCAGCAGCTGCGGGATCGGGTCCTCCAATGGATCGAACGTTACCCGGAAGACGCCCACCGCCGGGAGCGCCTCGAAGGGCACCTCACGGCGTCAGCCCTGGTGGTGAGCGCCGATCTCGAACGGGTGCTCCTCCTCCACCACCGCAAGCTTGGACGCTGGCTCCAGCCCGGCGGCCACTGCGACGGCGACGCCAACCTCGCCGGCGTGGCCCTGCGGGAGTCCATCGAGGAGACCGGCATCCCCGACCTGCGGGTGGACCCGAGGGTGGTGGACGTCGACATCCACAGCATCCCCGCCCGCGGCGACGTGCCCGAGCACCTCCACCTCGACACCCGCTTCCGGGTGTACGCACCCGCCGGCGCCGAGCCGGTCCGCAACCACGAGTCGAACGACCTGCGCTGGTTCACCGTCGACGAAGCCCTCGCCATCGGCGAGGACCCCTCCGTCGACCGGCTACTCCACCGCAGCCTGGTCCGCTAGGGGACCCTGCTTGCTGGAGGGGAGAGCGGCCCCGGCGCCGATCAGCCGGAGCGCTTCTTGAACGACCACGTGAAGTGGAAGCGGGAGACCTCCGTACCGTCG
>JBCDIS010000274.1:0-8559 GCA_038748685.1 Acidobacteriota bacterium
CGCCGCCCCCCGCGCGGGGGCGGGGATTTAAACGCCATTGCGTAGACGTAGAGCAGGCCAAAGCCACCGTCGCCCCCCGCGCGGGGGCGGGGATTGAAACGTCAACTACTCGGTGCGATACCGGCGGGTCGACCCGTCGCCCCCCGCGCGGGGGCGTGTTTCAACGCCGGACGAAGATTCGACATTTGTGGCGGCTGAAAATCAGACACCGCCGCCCCCCCGCATAGGGGCGGAGATGGAGGTCGAGTTCCAGGCGGTCGCCCCCGTGCAGGCGACCCGCCTGGTACGCTGCTCTTCGCGGTGGGTGGGGCGGTGGCTGCTGGAACCCTTCGAGGCTTCCGGCGCCTTTCTCGACGAGGTCGCCCTTGCCCGCGGGGGGCGTGGATAGAAACGTGACGAGATCCGGGAGCGTGTCGGTTTCCGGCTTCGGCGCCCCTCCGGGCGCCGTGGATTGAAACAGAACCACCTCCGGGTCCTCCGGCTGGTGGACCGTGTCGCCTCCGCACGCGACGCGCGCGGGGGCGGGGATGGAAACGCCGTCCAGATTCGCGACGACTCGAAGGGCATCCGGTCGCCCCCTGCCCGGGGGGCGGGGATGGAAACGTCGACCTGATCGTGGCCTTCGACACTGCTGGAGCCGCCGCCCGCCCGGGGAGCCGCGCGGGCGGCGGGGATTCCCTGCCGCTACGGCCGTCCGACGCAGAGGCAGTTCCGATTGGGGGAGCTCGCGTCGCAGCTGACCCGCTGCACGGCCCGCTGGTCGACATAGGCAGCCAGGCACACTCCGCTGCCGCACGCCGCGGTGCAGGTGGTTCCCGAAAGGCCGGTGCCGACCCAAAGGCTCATGTCCCGAAAATCGTTGCCGGGACTGCGGCCGACGGTGATCTTGCCTCGACCCACCTTGATGTCGCTGGCGAAGTACGTATTGCCGGCGACGTTGAGGGTCGAGAGTGGGCCAAAGTTGCTCGCCGAACTGCGGATCGTGCCGATCACGGTGGTTCCGTTCTCCAGAACCGTCAAAGTGTTCTTGCGCCGCTCGCTGGTGGGACCGCCGGGCCCGAGCCCATTGCCGACGACGAAGAGGGGCTTTTGCCCCTGGAAGGTGAGGTCGGCGCACTCTTCCCCATCCCCCGCCGCGACGTTGTACTTGCCGACGACGAAAGAGTTCTCCGTCTCCGCAATGGTCCGCAACCCCGCCGCGAAGGCGTTGCCCTTGCAGGCTATGGTCTGGGATCCGGTGGCAGTGGCGATGTTGCCGATCGCCTCGGTGAACGAGCCGATGGCGGTGGAGATGTTGCCGGACGCTTCCGAGCCTTCCCCCCGGCAGGCGGCGTCCCCACCGGTGGCGGTGCAGTCCTGCCCGTGGACGGCGGGAAACGCGACTAGGAGCGCCAACGCCCCCAGGACCAGGGGGCGGGCTGCGGCGGCGGATCGACGATGGCACTGTTGCGTTGAAGTTCTCATGGCGATGACTCCCGTATTCGGTGTGGACGTTCCGACCGCCCCACACAGGGCGGACATCCTCTCCTACACAGAACACGAACAACCGGGGCCATCGCTCTTCCGTAGACCGCGGCGGGGCGGCCCCTCCCTAGGATCTCGGGGAAGGACCGCCCGATCCATCACGAACAGCAGCCGGTGTTGGCGTTGCAGGCTTGACCCTGCGCGCAGTCGAAGTTGGTGGCGCAGGGGCCCCCTGCGCAATCCGGGGTCAGCTGGCAGCAACCGTTGACGCAGCTCTTCACGTAGCCGATCCGATCCGGGCAGAGGGCGACCAGACCGAACGGGCAGGTGTAGGTACAGGACGAAGCGTTCTGGCGGCCCCAGGCCTCCGAAGGGTCGAGCTCGCCGAATTTGACGGCCTCGACGCCCGCGGCCGCGCCGGTGGCGCAGCCCGCGGCCGGCGCTTGGGAAGCGGCCTCGCCGGCCGGGGCCGCCGGGGCTTCGGCGGCGGGGAGCTCGAGGTCCGCCATAGCGTCGTCAGCGGCGGTCGCTACCTGGGCGAAGACGACGAGACAGAAGAGGACGGCGAGCAGACGGACTGGGGTTCTGAGCTTCGAGGACATGGGGTCTCCTTGGGTTCGTGCCGCCGGGCTTCGGATCGACGACCCGGTACCCGTCGAGCGGCGTTGGTCCCCCTGTCCACTGCAAGGGCAGGGCCAGGTCCGGGCCCCTGGTAAACCCTTGAAAACCCGAGGGGAATCCGCTTCGAAGACCCACCCCGGCGGCCGGTTCCGGCCGGACGCCGGCCGATTCCGGCCACCCCTCAGCTGACGGCAAACGCCTTCGGCAGCTCCGCGTCGTCGATCAGCCAGCGGCCGTTCCGAGCGGTGAACGAGACCTTCAGCTGGATCGGCAGGGTGGGCTTGCCGGGGATGCCCCGCAGCGCCATGAAGTTCGACAGGCTCACCGTAGCGGCGCCGCGGGAACGGCGCAGGAGCCGCGGGGTGGGGAATGTGGGCTCGGGCATCATCCGCTCCACCTCGGCCCAGAAGGCCCGGTAGGCGAGGGTGAGCTCGGGGCGGGCGTTTCGCTCCAGGAAGGCGAGGTGGGCGACGTGCCAGCGGCGGGCCAGGGCCGGCTGGTGCTCGGCCCACAGCCGCAGGTACCCCTGGAGGGTGTCCTGGCAGTCCCGCAGCTCCCGGGCCGGGGGGCGGCGGCGCATGCTGTTGCGGACCCGACCGGCGAGGGAGAGAGCGTTGATGGCCACCGCCTTGCCGACGCTGGAGCGGAAGCTCTTGACCCGCTCCCGACGGGCCTCGAAGTAGTCCACCCAGCGGACCCCACCGCTGGAGGACGGTTTCCCGGGGGCGAAGGCCTGCTCCAGCCTCCAGCCGGAATCTTCCCGCACCACCGCGAGGCGGGCCTTGGGGGCGTCGGTCTCCACCACCACCCTGGGGCGACCCCGGCGGTCGGTGCCCTCCTCCACCAGGGTGACGTTCGGCAGCCGCTCGAAGGGCCATTGGGAGCCGGCCCGCCAGCGACGGAATTTGTGGAGGAAGCGCTCGGAGGAACGCCCTTCGAGGTAGGTCAGCTGGGTCTGGTCCCAGTCCCGGCGAATCTCGGTGAGGGTGCGATGGTGAAGCCTCAGGTAGGCGTCGACGAGGTCGGTCCAGGTGGTGTCCATACCGTCGAGTTCGGACCCCACCCGCCGTTGGATGTCGGTGGGCCGCGCAGGGACGTCAGGCCTCGAGGCCACCCGCCACCAGGTCCACCAGGTGGGCGGTGCGGGCGTCGACGAAGGCTTCGAGGTCGAGGTTGCCGCCCCCCAGCTCTTCGAGGGACGCCACCATCGACGCCTGGGCGATGGGCAAGAACAGGCTGGCCCCCATCACCGAGACAAAGGTCTGCAGCGGATCCACCGGCCTGGACTCCCCCCGCTCCGCCGCCGCTCGGAGGTTCTCGACGAAGATGCGGTAGGGGGAGCCATCGAGGGCGTTGAATCGACGCAGCAGCGGCTTGGCGACGGGGGCGCCGATGAGATTCTCGTGCATCCACAGGCGCACCATCGCCGGCTGCTCGAAGTAGGCCCGGACCTGAAAGCCGATAAAGCCTTCGAGGGTCTCGCGAAGCCCCTGGCCGGGGCGGAGCCGCTCCCGCAGCGGCTCCGCCATGGCGACGAAAGCGTCCTCGAACACCCGGGCGTAGAGCTCGTCCTTATGGCGGAAGTAGTAGTGCAGAGTGGATTTTCCGACCCCGGCGGCGTCACCGATTTCCTGGGTCGACGCCCCGTGCAGCCCTTTTTCGGCGAAGACACCGAGGGCGGCGTCGAGGATCCGCTGCTCGGTCTCGGTCGGCGGACGGCGCTGGGGGAACGGCGCCTCCGTCACGGCGGAGCGACGGCGGCGGGAAGGGAAGGCTCGGCGGCGAGCTCGGATTCTGCGTCGGTGAAGTCCACGCGGTAGAGGATGCCATAAAGCACCGGCACGAGGCCAAGGGTGAGTGCGGTGGAGACCACCAGGCCGGAGAGAAGGGCCACCGCCATGGGGCTGAACATGGGTCCACCGGTGAGCCACAGGGGGATCAGGCCGCCGACGGTGGTGGCGGTGGTCAGGAGAATCGGCCGCAGCCGACGCTGGGACGCCTCCAGCACCGCCGCCCCGCGGGAACGGCCGTTCTTTCGGATCTCGGTTTCGATGCGGTCCAGCAGCACGACGGCGTTGTTGATCACGACGCCGAAGAGGGCGATGACCCCCAGGAGCGCCATGAAGCCGAAGGGCTTCTGGGTGGCGACGAGGCCCGCCACCACCCCGATGAGGGTGAAGGGAAGCGTCGCCAGGACGATGGCGGGGCCCCGTAGGGAGTTGAACTGGAGAACCAGCAGGCTGAGGATGGCGAGGACCGCGATGGGCTGCTTGGCCTGGATCGAGATCTGGGCCTTGCCGGAGGACTCCACCTCCCCACCGAGCTCGTAGCGGTAGCCGAGGGGCCAGGAGGCGCTGGCCTCCTCCAGGATCGGCAGCACCGCGTCCACCACCGAGAACGGGGTCACCGAGCGGTCCGCCGCCGGGTGGAGGTCCGCCTGCACGGTGAGGGTCCGCTGCCGGTCCCGGCGCAGGATCTTGGAGGGTTCGAAGACCACCCCGAGGCTCGCCACCTGTTCGAGGTCCACCCGGGCGCCCCCCGCCGCCGCCACGGTGAGCCCCCGCAGCTGCTCGACGCCGCCGCCGGCCCCGGTGGACCGCAGCAGCACGGGGATACGGTCGTTGCCCCGCCGGTACTCGGTGAGGGGGATTCCACGGGTGTGGGTCTCGAGGGAACGGGCGACGTCCAACTGGGCGACGCCGGCGCGACGGGCGCGGGCGTCGTCCACATCGACCCTGAGGGTCTTGCGGTAGGTGTCCCAATCATCCCCCACGTTGACGGTGCCGGGGATCCCCCGCAGGCGCCGCTTCACGTCGTCCGCCAGGTCGTAGAGCAGCCGCGGATCCTCCCCCACCAGGCGGATCTCCACCGGGTAGTCGAGGGGCGGGCCGTTGCGCAGCCGCTCCACCCGGGGCAAGACCTCCGGGTAGTGGGTCTTCACGTAGGTCTCCACCCGCCGGATGATCTCCCCCTGGGCGTCGTAGTCGGAGGAGTTGGCGAGCATGAAGACGTAGTTCGGCCGCGGCTGCTCGGGGGTGTAGCCGAGGATGAAGCGGGGTGCGCCGCTGCCGACGAAGGACACCCAATTCACCACCCCGTGGCGGGAGAACTCCCGGTCGAGGTTGGGGCGCCAGGGCTCTTCCTCGTCCTCCGACAGGACCGCCTTGAGCTCCTCCCGCATGAAGCGCTCGACGTCCGCCGCCACCTCCGCGGTGCGCTCGAAGGGGGCGCCGTAGGGCAGCTCCAGCTCCACCTTGAAGGTGGTCTGCTCCTTGCGGGGGAAGAACAGCTGGGGCACGAAGCGGAAGGACCACAGGCTGACCCCGAGGAGGGCGACGAAGGCCGCCAGGGACCACCACCGGCGACGCACCAGGGCTGAGACCAGGCCCCGGTAGCGGCGGTAGAAGGGACGGTCGAAGGGGCGCTCGCCAGAGCTAGGGGCGTCGCCGTCCCGGGGGACAGGCAAGCCGCCGTCCCGGCGGGCAGAAAGGACCGAGAGCAGGGGCGTCATGGTGAGGGCCAGGACCCACGCCAGGAGCAGGGCGATGGTGACCACCTCGAAGATCGCCGACGTGTATTCGCCGGTGGTGGATTCCGCCAGGTAGGTGGGCAGGAGGGCGGCGGCGGTGGTGAGGGACGAGACGAGGAGGGGCAGCCGCAGCTCCGCCGCCGACTCCAGGGCCGCTTTCACCGGCGGTCGACCCTCGCGGATCGACACCTGGATCGACTCCGCCATCACGATGGCGCTATCCACCAGCAGCCCCAGGGCGATGATGAGGGCCGCCAGGGACATCTTGTTCATCGAGATGCCGAACAGCTCCATCAGCACCAGGCTGCCGATCATGGTGAGGGGAAGGATCGCGGCGACGATCAGGCCCGTACGCAGCCCGAGGGTCAGCAGGGTCACCAGCAGCACGATGCCCACCCCCTGCATCAGGCTGGCGATGAAGTTGTCGACGCTCTTGGCCACGTAGCTGGTCTGGTAGGCCACGAGGTGGGTTTCGATGCCCACGGGGAGCTGCTCCGCCATGGCGTCCAGCAGCTCCAGCACCTGGGGTCCGAGGCGGGTGATCTTTCCGCCGTCCTCCATGGCGATGCCGATGGTAATCGCCTGCTGCCCGTTGTAGCTCACCGTCCGAAAGGGGGGATCCCGCGGCGCCAGGCGCACCGTCGCCAGGTCCGAAAGCGCCAGCAGGCCGCCGCCGGGGGCCTCGAAGCGAAGGGAACGCAGATCCTCCAACGACTCCAGGCTGCCGGAGACGTCCAGCAGCAGCTCCTCGTGGCGGGTTCGCACATCGCCGCCGGGGGCGACGATGTTGCGGGAGCGGAGGATCGACGCCAGGGCGTCCGGCGTCAGCCCCACCTCGTCGAGGCGGGCGGGGTCGTACTCCACGAAGACGGTGGGCTCCTGGGCCCCCTGGATCTCCACCCGGGCGACGTCCTCCAGCCCGAGCAAAAGGGTCCGGGCGCGCTCCGCCACCCGCTCCAGCTCGAAGATGTCGAAGCCTTCGCCGGTGACGGCGACGACGGTGCCGAAGACGTCGCCGAAGTCGTCGTCCACGGACGGACCGACGATCCCCTCCGGCAGGGACCCACGAAGATCCCCCACGGTCTCCCGCAGCTCGTCGAAGCCCTTCTCCACCGCCTCGGGGCTGAGGGATTCGAGGAAGTTCACCTCCAGCACCGAGGCACCGTGCCGCGACTCGCTGGTGACGAAATCGATCTCCTGGATGTCCTCCAAGGCCTCCTCGATGGGGTCCGTCACCAGCAGTTCCACCTCCTCCGGGGAGGCCCCCGGGAAGAGGGTGGTGACCACGGCAATGCGGATCACGAAGCCCGGGTCCTCGGCCCGCGGCAGGCGGCCGTAGGAGAGGGAGCCCGCCAGGGTGAGGAGGGCGAGGAACACCACCGTGACGGTGCGGTTCTCCAGGGCCAGGCGGGTCAGGTTCATCGCCCTTCCTCCGCGACCGGGGTCAGGACGTCGGATCCTGGGCCTGGGGACCCTGCCGAGCCGGTGGACGCCGCCGGTGCGGCGGACGGCAGTTCCGCCAGCGGATCCCCCCGGAGGAGGCGTACCGTTTGACCGTCGTCGAGGAAAGTAACGCCGGCGGCCACCAACGTCTCGCCGCCGTCCAGACCGGCGAGGATCTCGAGGCCGCCGGGGAAGAGCTCGCCGACGTCCACCCCGATGCGGCGGACGATGCGCTCTTCCCCGCCGTCGCCGGGCTCCACCACGAAGACGTAGCGCCCCCGGGGGTCCGCCGCCACCGCTTCGGGCGCCACCAGGACCCGGCCCCCGCGCGGCTCCGGGCCGGACTGGCCGAGGGTCAGGGTCACCTCCGCAGCCATGCCGGACCGCAGAAAGCCGTCGGCGGAGGCAAGCCGCGCCACCACGGGGAAACCGCTTCCCCGGGCGGCGGAGGCCGCCCCCACCTCCACCACCTCCCCGCGGCGGGGTTCAGGCCCCACCGAGGGCACCCGCACCGCCACCCCCATCCCCGGCGCCACGCCGCCGATGCGGCCCTCCGGTACCGAGAAGGCCACCTCCAGGGGTCCGTCCGTCGGCTCGAAGGTCGCCACCCCCTGGCCCCCTTGGACGTTCTCCCCCGCTTCCACCGGCAGATCCACCACCACGCCGCCGGCGGGGGCCACGAGGCGGGTGAAGCCCAGCTCCCGGCGGGCCAGCTCCAGCGCCGCCTCGGCCTCCGCCTCGGCGCCGCGGGTGCGCTCCAGGGTCGCCAGGGCGCGGTCCAACTCCCCCCGGGGCACGTGGTCACCGGCGAAGAGGGCCCGCACCCGTTCGTAGTCGGCCCGCGCCTCCCGGGCGGTGGCCGCGGCCCGTTCGAGGGACGCCTCCGCCCGGGTCACCCGAAGGCGGAAGTCGGTGGGGTCCAGGCGGGCGAGGAGGTCCCCCCGACGGAGGGCCGTGCCCACCTCCACCGGCCGCTCGATCACCTTCCCGGGGACCCGGAACGACAGGCGGGACCGGGTGGTGGCGCGGAGCACGCCGGAGAACTCCCGCACCTCGCCGTCGACGCTGTGGACCGCCTCCACCACCCGCACCGGCCGAACGCCGTCGGGGAGCTCGGCGGGGGGGCCGCCGCAGGCGGCCAGGGCCAGGCCCGCGATCGCCAAGGGGAGCGCCGCCGCGGAGCGGAGGATCGAAGAACGACGACGGGGCACGGCGTCGGGGGTCTGGACTTCAACGGTCATGGGACATCTCCTCGGTTCCGGGTTCCGCCGCGGCGGACCCGAGCGGGTTCTCAAGGTCGTTCGAATTCGGCAAGGGAGCCGCCGCGGCCGGTGCCTGCGGGGCCGTTGACGTCGGTGGCCGGGCGGCGAGTCGTCGGGACAGCTCCGCCACCTCGGCGGCGTCCAGGAAGGCGCCGGAGGCCCTCTGGAGCTCCAGCCAGCGGACCCGCCCGTCAAAGGCGGCGGCTACTTCACCGATGCTGAGCCCGACATCATGCTCAC
>JBCDIS010000275.1:0-8542 GCA_038748685.1 Acidobacteriota bacterium
CGTCGAGCCACGCGTCCAGCTCTTCTGAGCGGCCCGATTCCACCACGTCTTCCACCAGTCCGAGGCTCTGCAGGTCGAGCCAATCCATGACCTTGAGATTCCCCTCTCGAGTCAGGGCCTCAAGATCGTGATGGCTAGCCTCGGCGCCCCGGGCGGCGCGAAATAGCCCCTGCCCGGTGCCGACGGATTTACCCAAACGTAGCCAGATTTCCGCCGCCAGTGCGAGGTGGGCGGCGATCCGCCGGTTGTTGCGACGACGCCGGGTCCCGCCGGTGGCGGGGCGGCCGAAGAAAGTCTCGATTCCGCAGTCTGCGGCGGTCACGGAAAACGCCCGCTCCGAGGGCTGCCGGCCGTGGAAGAGGGCGTCGAAGACGTCGTCGTCCCGCCCCTCCGCCAACCGACGCCGGTGTTGGGACGTCAGTTCCAGCACCAGGGGTTGGACACAGCGAACCCCGGCGTGGGCCAGGTATTCGCACCCTTCTTCCCACAGCTCCGGCGGATCGGTGAGGCCGGGGATCAGGGGCCACACCGCCGTCGATCCGGCGGGCAGCTTCGCCAACGCTCCGAGATCGCCGGCGAGAAGAGGCGGAAGGAGGTCGATCACGACGTGTGCTTCAGCCGCCGCCGTGGTTTCCTCCGGCCGCAGCTGCAGCAGCACCGAGATCCCAGCGTCCGTCAGCTGCTCCGCCAGGCGGTCGCGGTCGGCGGCGTGCTCCGGGTCCACCGGCGGCAGGTAGAGCAGATCGTCGAAGTCGGAGACGTCCAGTTCAGGAACGGAACCGTCGACCGACTTGCGACCGAATCCCCCCACCCGGGCGGCGGCGATATCGGTGTACGGGGTGGTGCAGAGCCTCCAGGTCCGCGGCGCCGCCGCGATCCAGAAGCGGGCCGGCTCCGCCAGCTGCCTCGCCGGTCGACTCCGCTCGGTGGCGTCGCCGACGTCGCTCACGATGGTACCGCTCCCGAAGCTTCGAGGGCCCGGCGAACATATTTCGCCAGGACATCCACTTCGAAATTCACCCGGTCCTCGGGTCCGAGGCGATCCAGGTTGGTGATTTCGAGGGTGTGCGGGATGAGGGCCACCTCGAAGGTCTCGGCGGTGAGCTTGGATACCGTTAGGCTCACCCCGTCGAGGGTCACGGACCCCTTCTCGACGACGTAGGCCGCGTAGTCTTTGGGGAGCTCGAAGGCCAACTCCCGGTGGGCCTCTAAATCCCGGCGCTCGACGACCCTCAGCGTGGTGTCGACGTGCCCCTGGACCCAATGGCCCCCGAGGGCCTCACCGGCGGTGAGGGCCGGCTCCAGGTTGACGGAGGAACCGTCCGTCAGGTCGCCGAGGCTGGTGCGGGCCAGGGTCTCGGGGGACAGCTCGACCTCCGACCATCCGTCCCCCTGCCGAACGATGGTCAGGCACACTCCGGACACCGCCAGGCTGGCACCTAGGTCGAGGCGTTCCCCCAGCTCCCGGCTGTGGCCGAGGCGAAGCACCACGCCCCCCTGCTCGGAGGGACGGGGGGGGGCGGTCAGATGTCCACGCTCGCGTACAAGTCCTGTAAACATGAGTCTCGAAAGGCGGTAAGGACGACGTCCGGTCCCCGGCGATGCACCTCGAAATCGGTGAGGGTCGGACCTTCGGCCAGGGAATCCAGACCGGGCCCCCCGAGGGGACCTGGGGCCCCGGAGCCGGTGATCAGCTTCGGCGCGCAGCACACCGCCACGCGGTCGAAGCAACCGGCCCGGGCGAAGGCGGCGCCGACCTCGGCCCCACCTTCGACGAGCACGCTCTGAACGCCGCGTCCACCGAGATCCCGCAACACCGCCGCGGGGGTCGGATCGTCCAGCTCGACGACCGTCGCGCCCCGTGATTCCAGGGCCCCGCGCCGCTGCCGCGACCCGGGGTCGCCGGCGGCGGGGCGAGCATACACCAGCACCGGTCCGGGGACATCGAACAGCTTCGCCGACGGTGGAAGACGCAGCCGGCGATCGAGGATTACCCGCACGATAGGTCCCTTCGCCTTGTCTAGGCGACGATTGAGGCTGGGGTCGTCCGCCAGGGCGGTTCCGCTGCCCACCAGGATGGCGTCGTGCTGCTCCCGCTCGTCGAGGGCCCAGCGGCGCCCCTGGGGGCTGGAGATCCACTGGCTCTCCCCCGACGGCGTGGCAATGCGGCCGTCGAGGCTCATGGCCCATTTGAGTGTCACCGCCGGGCGTCCGGCGGTCTGCTGCACCAGGAACCGCCAGTTGAGGGCCACCGCGCGGTCCGCCAGGAGGCCGACCTCGACCTCCACTCCGGCGCGGCGCAGGCGGTCGAATCCGCCGCCGGCGACCTTTGGATTCGGGTCCCGGTGGCAGGCTACCACCCGCCGAATCCCCGCCTCGATCACGGCCTTCGAGCAGGGGGGCGTCCTACCGTGGAAGTTGCAGGGTTCGAGGGTCACGTAGAGGTCCGCGCCACGGGTCCGATCCCCGGCGGCCCGCATCGCCTCAATCTCGCCGTGGGGGCCGCCTACCTGACGATGCCATCCCTCCCCCACCACTTCGCCGTCCAGCACTACCACGCCCCCCACCATCGGGTTGGGGGACGTCCGGTAGCGGCCGCGCTCGGCGAGGCGCAGCGCTCGGCGCATGTGCCGCAGGTCGACCGACCGGGTCATGGATCCGTGGGGCCGGGGGTACGCTGCGCCGTGCTCGGCTCAGACCGGCTACCGTCTCGGAGCCGCGGGCCCCTCATTGGAACAGGGCGCGGGCGAACTCCCGGGGACGGAATTCGATGATGTCCTCCGCCTGCTCGCCGACCCCCAGGAAGAGGATCGGCAGGCGCAGGTCCCGGGACACGGCCACCGCCATGCCCCCCTTGGCGGTGCCGTCGAGCTTGGTGAGGAACACGGCGTCCACCTCCGCCACCTTGGTGAACTCCCGCGCTTGGGTAATGGCGTTGTGGCCGGTGGTGGCGTCGAGCACCAGGAGGGTGTACACCGGCCAGTCCGCCGCTTCACGGCCGATCACCCGATGGATCTTACTGAGCTCCCGCATCAAGTATTCCTTGGTGTGGAGTCGCCCGGCGGTGTCAACGATGATGTGGTCGACGCCGCGGGCCTTGCCGGCTTTTAGGGCGTCGAAGACCACCGCCGCCGGATCCCCTCCGGCCTTCTGGCGCACCACGTCGACCCCCAAGCGCTCCCCCCACAGAGCGATCTGCTCGATGGCGGCGGCGCGGAAGGTGTCCCCCGCCGCCAGCAGGACCGACTCCCCACGCTGCTGGTAGAAGCGGGTGAGCTTGGCGATGGACGTGGTCTTGCCGACCCCGTTGACCCCCACCACGAGGGTCACCCGTGGCCCTGGGCCGGTCTTCACCGGAGGCTGGGGGGCATCCAACAGCAGGACCGCCGCCTGGTCCGAGAGAATCTCTCGGATCTTCACGATGTCGCGGGTCTCACCGGGCTTGATCGCTTCCTTGACCTTGTCCACCAGCTCCATGGCGGTCTCGACGCCGAGATCGCTGGCGATCAGGCTTTCTTCGAGATAGTCGAGGGTTTCCTGGTCGAGGACGGCGCGGCCGTCCATGGCGGCGTCCACCCGCTCCAGGATCTCGGTGTGGGTCATGAACAGACCCTTCTTCAGCTTGCCCCAGAAGCCCTTCTGCTCCTGTTCGAAGGGAAAGCGGGCTTCGGGGGCGATCTCGAAGTCTTCCCCAACATCCAGGGAGTCGTCGTCGTGTCGAATATCGGTCATCGAAGAATCTCTCGGTGTGTTTGCGAGTCAGAGGGGCCCTTCGAGGGAAGGGGCCGCCGTGGAGGGGCGCAGCGTCAGCTGAAGATTTCCCGGGCGATCTCGTCCCGGGCCCTTAGGAGGGTCGAGCGGGAGCGGGCCACCATCGCCGGCCGCCGCTGCAGCAGGACTAGATAGTACCCGTCGGGGAGCGGGGTCGCGAAGATGTGAATCTCGTCCTTCTCGATGTGGAGGAATTCGGGTTCGCCGAGGCCGCCGTTACGGGTCAGCTCCTCCAACTGGCGCAGGTAGATCCCCACATACGCGCCGACGACCTTCATCTCGTAGGGGGTGAACTCGGAGCAGGCCAGGTCCACGGTCTCCCCGGTCTCGTCGAGGAAGAGGACGGCGAGGGCGCCGTCGTTGTCCGCCAGCAGGTTGGCCAGGGTGTATTGGAACGGCATGGCTGCGGATTCCCTCGATCAATTCGCCGCCGCCGTCGCCGGAGCCCCCTGGCCCGCCAGGCGAGCCGAGGTCTCCTCCGCCTTCTCCCGGTCGAGACCGATATGGCCGGCGTCCCAGGCGAGGAGGAAGGCGGTCACCACCTTGGCGTCGAATTTGGTGCCGGTGAGCTTCTTGATGGTCTCCGTGGCGAACTCCGGCGACGACGCGGTTTGGTAAGGGCGGTTCGTGGTGATCGCGTCGAAGGTGTCGGCGACGCCGATGATCCGCGCCATCAGGGGGATGCTCTCCCCTTTGAGCTTGTCGGGATAGCCCGTGCCGTTCCACGCCTCGTGGTGCCAGCGGATGCCCGGCAGCATGTCCCCCAAGGCGGAGATCGGCTCGACGATATCCGCCCCGATGGAGGGGTGCTGCTTCATTTCTTCGAATTCTTCGGGGGTCAGGACCCCCTTCTTGCGCAGGACGTGGTCGCGGACCCCGATTTTGCCGACGTCGTGGAGCACGGCGCTGATCCACACCCGTTCCTGGACGTCCTTCGGCAGCCCGAGATACCGGGCGATGGAGCGGCTGTAGGCGGCGACCCGCTCGGAATGGCCGCGGGTATAGGGATCTTTCGCGTCGATGGCGGCGGCGAACGCGCGGATGGACGAAATGAACAGCGCCCGGTTCGCCTCGGCGGCGCGGCGGAGCTGCTCGACGTAGCGCTCCACGTAGTCGCTCATCCGGTTGAAGTCCGTCGCCATGTCGGCGATCTCGACGGTGGTCAGCCCTTCGAGGGGCACCCGACGATCGAATTTGCCCGCCGCGATCTCGTGGCTGGTTTCCGCCAGCTGCTGAATCGGTCGGCTGAACCAGCGGGTGGCCATCAACGCGAAAAAGAGGGCCAGCATCACCGCCAACACCGATGAGAGAACGATGTCGAACACCATCTCCCGGACCTGCTGGAAGGCCTTGTCGCTCGACTTGTGGGCAACCAAGCCCCACCCCGTCTCCTGCACCGCCACCACCCTGGCGAGGGTGGGATATGTCTCCCCTCCGACCTCGAGGTCGTACTCCCGGCTGACGCTGAAGGTGGGGATCCGCGCGAAGTCGGACACCAGATCCGACTGCAGCAAGGCCTGCTCGATCTGCTCCCGCGACCCCGCCGTCCACAGCAGGGAACCGTCGGCGGCCACCAAGAAGAAATCGTCGAAGTCGAACGTCTCCTGTCCCCCCGCCGTCACGCCGGCGAGGGTCAGGGGTACCAGCGCCTGGAGCACCAGGACGTCGTTGCCGTCGGCGGTGGGGATCGGGACCGCCAGCGCCGTCGACGGCTCGCGGTTCAGAACGTCCGCGGGCTCCCCCGCCGGACCGCTCGAAAAGGCGAACCGATACGCCGGCTGACCGGTCCGCAGGGCCGCGTCGAACGCCTGGATCATGGCCTGCTGCTGCTGGGGATTCGGCGACCCGGTTTGCAGGCCCCGTCGATTCCTACCGACGGCGTTGAACACCTGAATGTCCGGGTTGTCTTCCCTGAACTGCCGTAGGAGATCCACCACCCAATTCTGCCGCAGCCTGGCCTCCACCGTCCCCGGCCCCGGCGCGCCGACGATCCCCCGCCCGAGCTGGCGCAGCTCGAGGCGACGCTGGCGCAGCTCGTCGCTCAGGCCGTTGACGAACTCCTGGGCCGAATGGGTCAGGAGCTCCTTCTCCTGGGTCTTCAGGATCTCCTTGTTGGCCCCGATCAGGTGGATGGAGCTGAACAGGAGGGGAAGGATTCCCGGCACCAGCAGGAGGAGAAAGAGTTTGTGCCGCAGCCGCAGCCGGGCCACTCTCTTCTTCGGCGCCTCGGGCTCCTGAGGATCCAGAACCCCGCTGACCGTCGGGGAGCTGGGGATACGTTCGACAGGCTTGGGGGACCGCGGGGAACCGCTGGTCATGGATTGTTCTCCGGCTTCAGGAGGGGCATGCCCGGGGCCGCGGGCAGGGGTCGATCCAAGGTCATTTCAGACCCCTAGTATAGCCGAAGCCTCCGTACCCTCGCCGGGCACCTCAGCCCGTCGACGAACCGGCCAGGAAGCCGTCGAGGACCTCCCCCACGACCTCGGGGGGCACCGTACGGAACGAAGAGCGGTCCCCGAAGCCCGTCGGTAGCACCCAGACCAGGCCCTGCTCCGTCGCCTTCTTATCCCGCGCCAGCAGTTCTAGGAGCCGCGGGCCGTGCTCCTCCCCGAGGGGCAAGGTGGGGAGCTGGAATCGGTTCAGGAGGGCGTCCATTCGCGGACCGAGATCGTCGGAGGCCAGGTCCAGGTGCTGGGCAAGCTGGAGGGCGAACCGCAGACCGTAAGCCACCGCCTCGCCGTGGCGCAGAACCACGCCGTCGCCTCCATCGGCCTGTGCCAGCAGCAGTCCTTCGAAGGCGTGGCCCATGGTGTGGCCGAAGTTCAAGATCTTCCGCAGGCCCCCTTCCCGGGCATCGGCCTCCACGACGGCGGCCTTGGCCCGCGCGGCGGCCGCCACCACCGGCGCAAGTGCATCCCCATCCCCCGCCAGCAGACGATCGAGGTCCCGCTCCACCCATTCGAAGAGCTCGACGTCCAGCAGCGCCGCCATTTTCACCACCTCCACCAGCCCGGAACGCAGCTCGGCGGCGGGCAGGGTCGACAGTAGGGCCGTGTCGGCGAGGACCCAGGCGGGATGGTGGAACACCCCGACGCTGTTCTTGTGGACGCCGTCCGCCGTCGGCATGTCGACCGCGGTCTTTCCCCCCACCGCGGCGTCCACCTGGGCCAGCAGGGTCGTCGGCACCTGAACCACCTCGATCCCCCGCAGGAAGCAGCCAGCCACGAAGCCGCCGAGATCCCCGACGCTGCCGCCGCCGAAGGCCACCAGCCGGCTATCCCGCTTGCCCCCCGAGTCGAGCATCTGGCGCCACAGGGCACCCGCGTGGTCTAGGGTCTTGGCCACTTCCCCGTCGGGGACGGGTTCGAGGTCGACGCAGCGGCCCGCCGCGCGCCTCATGGGGTCGAGACGGTGGCCGTGCAGCCGGGCGACGGTGGGGCTGGTGACGACGAAGAGGGTCCGCCCTTCGAGCCAGCTCCGGAGGCCGTCGACGGCCCCCAACGCCCCCGCCCCCACCACCACCGTACTCTCCTGGCGAACCGGCCCGGGCCGCACCTCGACCCTGTGGAGCCCCCCGGGGTCGGCGCCGACGGACATCTACGCTCCGTCCCCGTCTCCACCCTCCAGGGCAGTCTCGGCGAGGATGGAGAGCCCAAGCTCTTCGAGCTGCTCGCCATCCACGGTGGACGGCGCTTCCGTCATCAGGCAGGTGGCGGACGCGGTCTTGGGGAAAAGGATGACGTCGCGGATCGACTGGGCCCCCGCCATCAGCATGATGATCCGATCGAGGCCCAGGGCGACGCCGCCGTGGGGCGGAGCGCCGTAGCTCAGTGCGTCGAGCAGGAAGCCGAAACGGTGCCTGGCCTCCTCCGCCGAGATGCCGAGGACCTCGAAGACCTTCTGCTGGATCTCGCTGCGGTGGATACGGATCGATCCGCCCCCGAGCTCGATGCCGTCCATCACCACGTCGTAGGCCCGGGACCGCACCTTCCCGGGGTCGGTGTCCAAGAGGTGGAGATCCCTGGGATCCGGACTGGTGAAGGGGTGGTGCAGGGAGAACCAGCGGCCGGAGTCTTCGTCCCACTCCACCAGCGGGAACTCCGTGACCCACAGGAACGCGTGCTCCCCCTCGGGGATGAGGTCGTATTCCTTCGCCAGGTGGACCCGCAGGGCCCCGAGGGCCTTCGAGGTGGTGGCTTCGTCGCCGGCGACCAGAACCGCGAGGCCATCCGCCTGCAGATCCAGGGCCTCGGCGGCGGCGGCCATCTCGTCCTCGGTCAGGGTCTTCTTCACCTGGAACTGGAGCTCACCGTCCCGGTGCCGAAGGGTCAGGGCCCCCATGGCACCGTGACGCCGCGCCACCTCGACCCACGCGTCCACCTGCTTGCGGCTGGCTGCCGCCGCGCCGGGCACGGCGAAACCGCGGATGACGCCGCCCGAATCCGCCGCCGCCTGGAATCCGCGGAATCCGCTGCCGCCGAGGAGCGCCGTCAGATCGGTGATTTCTAGCCCGAAGCGCAGGTCCGGACGATCCGAGCCGTAGCGGGACATGGCTTCCGCATAGGTCAAACGCGGCAGAGGAACCTGGATGTCGATGCCGGCCAGGGGGAAGATCTCGGCGAACAGCCCTTCCACCATCTCCATGACGTCGTCCTCGTCGACGAACGACATCTCGAGGTCGATCTGGGTGAACTCGGGTTGGCGGTCCGCCCGCAGGTCCTCGTCGCGGAAACAGCGGGCGATCTGCACGTAGCGCTCGAAGCCCGCCACC
>JBCDIS010000276.1:0-8538 GCA_038748685.1 Acidobacteriota bacterium
CGCAAGGGGGGCCAACCACGGGCGCTGGCTCCCCATGCCCCGCCAGAGGTCGCTCTCCACGTTCTGGGCCCGCATCACCACCGGGACCCCGCGCTGGAAAGCCGGCTCCGCCGAGGCCAGGGCCTGCACCTGCTCGACGTGGACCGCCATGAAGCGCTCCCGTCCCACCAGGTCTGCGACCTTGGCCACCACCTCCGGGTGCCGGTGCCGGACCACGGTGAGGGGACGGGCGGTGGCCTGGGCGACGAGGGCGTCCCGCCAGCGCGATCGGGGCTCCACCGGCACTAGCAAGGACCGACACAGGGGCGCCAGGTGGCTTTGCACCGCGTCGAGGTCCGCCAGTGCGGAGGGGGCCACCGGCGCAACGAAGGTCACGGCGCACCCCTCCGCGGCGAGGCCCCGGAGGGTGTCCCACATCAGCAGGCGCCCTCCGTCGACGGGGGGCCACGGAACTTTGGTGGCCACGAAGAGCACGTGCATGGTCGGATCCGATCTTCGCTCCCCCGGGCCCGGGGGAGCCGCTACATCACCACCGTGGGCTGCGGATGGGTGGAGTCGGACCCCGGTCCGGAGAAGAAGGAGTGGAAGTCCGGCACCAGCTCGTGCAGCAGGGAGATGGTGGATTCGGCGTCCTCCGCCGCCACCGCCTGGCGTAGCAGCTCCAGCTGAGCGTCGAGGCCCTCCGGTGGATCCGCTCCGGACACCACACGGATCTTGCGGTCCACCAACCGCAGCACCTCCTCATCGTCCGCCAGCAGCTCCTCGAAGAGCTTCTCCCCCGGCCGAAGACCGGTGAAGGTGATGTCGATGTCCACATCCGGAACGAGCCCCGCCATGGTGATCATCAGCCGGGCCAGGTCGAGGATCCGGATCGGCTCCCCCATTTCGAGCACGCACAGACCGCCGTGGTCGCCGTAGGCCGCCCTCAACACAAGGCCCACCGCCTCGGAGATCGTCATGAAGTAGCGCTGGATGTCGGGGTGGGTGACGGTCACCGGTCCGCCGCCGGCGATCTGCTCGCGGAAAAGGGGGACCACGGAGCCCGCGGAGCCCAGGACGTTGCCGAAGCGGACCACCGAGAACCTCGTCGTGGTTTCTTCGTCCATGCGCCGTACCACCATCTCCCCCAGCCGCTTCGTGGCCCCCATCACACTGGTGGCCCGAACCGCCTTGTCGGTGGACATGTAGACGAACCGCTCCGCCCCTACGGCGCTGGCCAGTCTCGCCAGTTGCTCGGTACCGAAGACGTTGGTCTTCACCGCCTCGCCGGGGGCGGCCTCCATCAGCGGTACGTGCTTGCGGGCGGCGGCGTGGAAGACGTCGCTGGGCCGGTGATGATTGAAGACGCTGCGGATGCGGGGCAGGTCCCGGATGTCCGCCACTTCGGCGAGGATGTCCCGCTCGGGGTAGATGCGTTCGAAACGACGCTTCAGGGTGTAGAGGCCGTTCTCATCGGTGTCCACCATTACCAGCCGACCGCAGCCCAGCTCCAGTAGCTGGGCGCAGACTTCACTGCCGATGGATCCCGCCGCCCCAGCGACCAGCTGGGAACGGGTCGGGTCCAGCTTGGGTGCGGTCTTCTCGTCGTGGTCGAAGGTCAGCTCGGCCCGGGCGAGGAGATCCTCCGGCGACACGTCCTGTAGGGCGAGGGCCGGGTCCCGGTCGTCGAGGGCGCCGTAGGACGACGGGAGGATCTTGAATCGCACCTGCCTGGAGAAACCCAGCGACAGGATCTCCCGCAGTCTGCTGGCCGCCAGGCGGGGTATGGCGATGATGACCTGTTCGACACGATGGGTCTTGACCAGCCGTGGCAAATCACCGAGGCCGCCGAGGATCGGTTTACCGCCGACGATGTGGCCCCAGCGGGCGCGGTCGTCGTCTACGAATCCCACCACGTGGTAGCTGAGCTCCGGACTGCGGGAAAGATCCCGCAGCAGGGTCTCCCCGGACGCGCCGGCTCCGGCGACGAGGGTCCGCACCGCGCCGCGGCGGGGCCCGAGGAGGTCCGCCCGGTACATCCAGAGCAGTCTAGGGGCGAAACGGACCGACGCCATCCAAGCGGTGGTCAGCAGGAACTCGAGGGCCACCACGCCGCGGGGGGGCGTGTCGTCGCGAAAAAAGAAATACGACAGCGCGACGAAACCCACCGAGCCGACGATGCTCGCCATGACGATCCTGGCGCCGTCCCTCAAGCTCGAAAACTTGAAGGACCACCGGTGGAGGCTGAAGTAGACGTTGGCCACCAGCCTCGACACCGCCAGGGTCAGTAGGAGCCCCGTGAAGATGCCTTGGAACTTCTCCAGCTCGGTGATGTCGGCGGGTCCGCGGTCGAAGCGCAGCTCGAAGGCCGCCCAAAGGCTGACGGCGGCGAACGCGACGTCCAGCAGAAGGATGGTCATGGATCGAGCGTGTGTGCTCACCTTTTGCGATCCCATACCCACGCCCCGTCCTCGCTTCCTTGCCCGCCACGCCCTCGAACGGGTCGCAGACCCTGTTGTTTCCTCGTCCCCTTGGGGACCCCGTACCGCTATTACTCCAGCCTATCCCAACTCAGGCTTTGACCAGGTGGGGGGCCGGGTTTCGGTAGACACCTCGGGTGTCGACGACGAGGGGGGCGTGCTCCAGAACCTGATCATAGTCGATTCCCCGATGGTTGGTGATCAGAACCACCGCGTCCTGGCGGGCGAGGGTCGCCGCGTCGAGGGGAATGGACCGCATCGGCGGCAGCTCCGGCCAGGTCCGCATCCGCGGCGCTTCTGGGATGTGGGGGTCGTGGTAGCTCACCTCGGCACCGAGCTCCAGGAGGAGGTCCACGAGCTCGAAGGCCGGGCTTTCTCGGGGGTCGGCGATGTCTGGCTTGTAGGCGAGGCCCAGGAGCAGCACCGAGCTGCCGCGGACCGCCTTGCCCCGATCGTTGAGGGCCCGCACCAGCTTGCCGAGCACCCAGCGGGGCATCTCGACGTTGACCTCCCCCGCCAGCTCGATGAAGCGGGCCCGTAGGCCGAACTCCCGGGCCTTCCACGACAGGTAGAAGGGATCCACCGGGATGCAGTGCCCCCCCCAGCCGGGCCCCGGGGTGAATCGCATGAAGCCGAAGGGCTTGGTGGCGGCGGCGTCCAGGACTTCCCAGACGTCGATGTCCATGGCGTCGAAAACCGTCTTCAGCTCGTTGACGAGGGCGATGTTGACCGCCCGGAAGATGTTCTCGGTCAGCTTCGACGCCTCCGCCACCTTGGCGGAGGAGACCGTCACCGTCCCGGCGAAGACGTCCCGATATAGGGCCTCGGCGAGCCCCGCGGCGTGTTCGTCGACGCCGCCCATGACCTTGGGTATGCCGGTCGTGCCGAACTCCAGGTTGCCGGGGTCTTCCCGCTCGGGGGAGAAGGCGAGGAACACGTCGCGGCCACAGACCAAGCCTGAAGCCTCCAACAGCGGCCGCACCAGCTCGTCGGTGGTTCCAGGGTAGGTGGTGGATTCGAGGACTACCAGCTGCCCCGGCCGCAATCTCAGGGCGATCTCCCGCACCGTGGCCTCGACGTAGTCCAGGTTTGGCTCCCGGTGGGCGTCCAGGGGGGTTGGGACGCAGATCAGCAAGGCATCCGGCTCCGCCAGGCGGTCGAAATCGGCGGTGGCTTCGAGGCCCCCGGAGCCCACGACTTCGCGGATCCGCGCGGCGTCGAGGTGCTCGATATAGCAGTCCCCGGCGTTGAGCACGTCCACCTTGGTCTGGTCGACGTCGAAGCCGAGGACCCGAAATCCCGCTTCGCAAAAGGCCAGTCCCAAGGGCAGGCCCACGTAGCCCAGGCCGAGGATCCCAACCAGGGCCTCGTGGCGCCCGAGCCTGTCCCGCAACGCTTCGACTCTTGCCGTCACCGCGGCATCCGCGCTCTCGCTCATCCCTATGCTCCTAACGTTCCAAACCGGGCCTTAGTCCTGAACCGCTTCCGACCAGCGGGAGAGGTCCCCGGACTCGAAAGCGTCGGAAAAAATGATCGGCCCCTTGGCCGCCTCGGCCCGTTCCCGTCTCAGGACCCGCAGCCGACGCTCCTCCTCTAGAAACTTCCGAAAGTGCCGATACTGATTGTGGTCTAGCAGCACCGCGGTCTCGATGGCTTGCCGGGCGAGATCACGGGACCCCTCGTCGAGGTGGGCACGGGCGAGGTTGGCGTACAGCTCTGCGCGGGGTTCGAGGGCGATGCCCTCTTCGTAGGCCCGAACGGCGGCGGCGTGACGCCGCATGAGCAGGAACTGCCCTGCCCTGGCCATCGGAATCCCCACCTCCCCGGGGTCCAGCTCGGCGGCTTGCCTCAGCACCGCGAGGTTGGACTCGAGGACCCGCGTCGCCACCTGGGGGTTCTGCGCCGCCATTTGGCTCCGGGCCTCCACCACCGCCAGCATGCGGTTGGCGCTCAGCCGTTTCCGCGCGTCCTGGAAGCCCCACCACAGGGCCAAGGCGGTGAGGGGAAGGACCAGCACGGCGAGGTGACGTCCCTTCATCGCGTCTCCCCCGCCGGTTGGCCTGGATCGCCGCTCTGCGGCCCATCCTCGGTGCCCCCCGGGTCAGCCCCCGCGGGCCCGTCATCCCACGGGACGAACAGGCCGCTGAGAAAGAGGATCCAAGGGAAGGCCAGCATCGACGCCCGGAACGGGAAGTTGGTGGCCGCCACCAGGGCCATGGCCACCAAGACCGCCGATGCCAAAGCCCGCTCCTTCTTGGGAGCCCCCAGCGGCCCGATTCTCGGCCGCGAGCGCCTCCAGCATCCCCATAGGAGCCAGCCCCCCCAGCCGAGGGCCGCCAGGCCTAGGATGCCGGTCTCCGCCGCCACTTCGAGAACCTCATTGTGGGCGTTGGTGAAGAAGACCTGGTGCTGTCCGCGGAAAAAGCTCACCCCCTCCTGCGCCAGCGCCAGCTTGGCGGTGCCGAACTCGGCGCGGTACGCGCCGTGGCCGACGCCGGCCACCGGGTGCTCCCGGAACATCCACCAGGCGGCCCTCCAGCCGTCGAGGCGACCGGTGAGGAATCGATTGACCTCCCCGTCCCCGAGGCTACTGGCCTTCTCCTCGAGCCGATGCCGTAGGGGCGTCACCAGGAGTGTCGCCGCCACCGCCACCGCGGTCAGGCCTGCTACCCAGGGCAAAAGGCGCCGGGCCGGCAGGAGCTGGAGCCAGAGGACGAGGCTGGCGATGCCGAAGGCCACCAGGACCGTCAGGGTTTGGCTCGCCAACAGCGCCCAGCAGCCCGTCACCAGCACGGCCCCCCAGCCGAGGAGGGCCGGGGTGCTCCGCCTTTGGGTCAAAAGGGCCACCTGGGCCACCAAAAGGGGAAGGAGCAAGAAGGCCGCAAGGTCGAAGGCGCTGCCCGCCAGGGAGGTGACCGCCAGGCGTTCGGTGATCTGACCCTCGAAGCGGAACGGCTCGTAGAGTCCATGGAATTGGAGGATGGCCACCACCGACAGCAGAATAGCCGGCGCCGCCGTTGCACGCAGTAGCCTCCAGCGCTCCCGGCGGCTTAGGGCGAGGCTCCAGGCGACGAGGGATGCGGCGCCGATCCCCAGGGAGACCAGGCCCTGGCGAACCCGCACCGTATGGTCGCTGGTGACCAGTCCGAGCAGCGCCACCAGCACCAAGGGGCTGACCGCGAGGACCGCCGGATGCCGCAGCACCCTGCGCCAGTCGACCCGCTGGACGGCAAACAGCCTTACGGCGAGAAGCAGCAGAGCCAGCAGGGCCAGCACCTCGCTGAGGAGCTGCTTGGGGAGTCGGAAGTTCTCCTTCAGCCCCGGAAGGAAGATCACGGGGGGAAGCAGGATCAAAAGCCAGAGTCCGGCGAGGGTCGGCCCCCGCCATCGGTCAGCCCTGGCGGAGCCGGCGTCGCCGCGGCGGTTTTCGTCTCTGCGCTTCTTCTTCGCCATGTCGGAGGGTCGTCCCGAGACCGCGGTCGCGGAGCTGGGGATCAGGGTTGGGCGGCCCGCTCCGCTTCGAGGTCAGTGAAGAAGGATTCGATTTGTTCCCGCGCCTGGACCGTGTCCCGGCCGGGCTCGACGATCCGGCTGAACAGGGTCCGGTGGGTGTGTCGGAGCGCTTCGAGATCGCGGTCCCGAAGCAGCTTCACCAGCTCGTCGAGGACCCGAATGGAGGTGGAACCGTAGGCTTCGTTCTTCGCCTCACGTTCCAACAAGACCAGGGAGAAGAAGAGCTTGTCCGGCAGCTCCCTACCCGCTTCGAGGACCCGGTTCGGCAGCTGGGAGACACCGACCCTCTCAGCCTCCGGCGCGTCCTCCCCCGCCGCCCCCGGCCCCTCCGCATCCGCCGGACCGGTGAGCTTCGAGGCGTCCTTGGCGCGGTCGAAGTAGAACGGCAAGGACCGGAGCTGCTGTGCGAATCGGGAAAACAGCAGGAACAGCTCCTTCTCGGACGAGAAGTTGCCCACGAGCTGGGCGTTCCGGCCGATCTCGATGGAGTCGGTTTCCTGGAGCACCACCCGCGCCTGGGCCTTCTCCTCCAGGTTGATGGACTTCGCCTTCACCTTCCAGGAGGTGAGGCTGCCCTGGACGTAACATGTTTCCGCGCAACGCACCGAGACCGCTTCGACCTCGGCGTTGGCCTCGATTCGGATCGATCCATGGACCGACTCGATCTCACCGTAGTGACCGGAGTTCTGGATCACCAGATTTCCCGGGGTGCGGACCGACAGCTGCCCGTGCACGTCGATCTGGATCTCGGTGCCGGACGGGATGATCATGGTGGGCGAACCTTCGCTCTTGCTCATGGAGGTCTCCGGCGGTCGGGAACCGAGTGCCCCCGGGTCGGGAGCCGCGGTCGTCGGTGGGTCGGCGGACGGCGCCATACTACCGGATTCCCGCTTCGCCGGTGGCGGCGGAGGCGAATCGGCGGGCATCCGGGGCCTGGGTCGCTTGACAGTGCCGGGAACGGTGGATATCATTAGATCCGGATGGGCGGATTGATCATCTTCTCGAAACACTGAGCACGCCGTCCTCCCCATCGAGTACCCAATGAGCACCCGTCCCGACATTCTCGACCGAGCCGCCGACCTCGCGGAGCTGACCCGCTGCCGCCTGCTCCTGCTGCTCGATCGTCACGAGCTCGCGGTGTCCGAGCTTTGCACCGTGCTGCAGCTACCCCAGAGCACGGTGAGTCGGCACCTCAAAGTGCTCGCCGACGGCGGTTGGGTGACCTCCCGCCGGGACGGAACGAGCAACGTGTACCGCCGTTCCCATGAGCCGCTCCAGGAGGTCGAGTCCCTCTGGCGGCTAATCCGTTCCCAGGTGGTGGACGACCCAGAGACCCAGCAGGACCGCCACCGGCTCGCCGGGGTCCTTCGCCGCAGGCGCAGCCGTTCCGAGGCCTTCTTCTCCGCCACCGCCGACGACTGGGATCGCCTGCGGGACGAGCTGTTCGGTCAGAGCTTCGACCTCGAAGCCCTGGTGGGGCTCCTGGATCCCTCGTGGACGGTGGGGGATCTCGGCTGCGGCACCGGCCGGGTCAGCGCCGCCCTGGCGTCCTGGGTCCACCAGGTGATCGCCGTCGACGGCTCCTCCGCGATGCTGGAGGCGGCCCGGGAGCGGCTCCGCCCCTGGGACCACGTCGACGTGCGCGGCGGGGATCTGGAGCACCTTCCTTTGGAAGACGCCACCCTCGATGCCGCCACCCTATTCCTGGCCCTCCACCATACGCCGGACCCGGCGGAGGTTCTTCGAGAGGCGCGGCGCGTGCTGAAGCCCGGCGGACGCCTCCTCGTGGTGGACATGCTCCCCCACGGGCGGGAGGAGTACCGCCAGAACATGGGGCACGTTTGGCTCGGCTTCTCCGAATCCCAGCTCGCCCGGGCCACCGCCGCCGCGGGCTTCGTCGGCCTCCGGTTCCGGCCCCTACAGCCGACGCCCGACGCCAAAGGGCCCGCCCTTTTCGCCGCCGCGGTGGTGGCCGGAACCGTCTCCGAACCGACTCCAGAAGCAAGATCCCCCGAACCCGTCGCCGCCGGCGCTTGATCGCCGACCCAACGCATCCGTTTCCGTTCCGCCTTTCGAACTGCCAAACCCAGGCCTCCCGCGAGGCCGTCCTTTCGCCAGATAGCGATCCAAGGAGATATCCGAATGACCGTCACGACCGAAGCTACGACCCACGCCTTCGAGTCCGCCCGCGCCGCTGGCCGGGAAGCGTTCAAAGTCGCCGACCTGGGCCTTGCCGAATCGGGCCGCAAGGAAATCCGCCTCGCCGAGCACGAGATGCCGGGCCTGATGGCGGTGCGCGAAAAGTACGCCGCTGAGAAGCCCCTCGCCGGCCACCGCGTCATGGGCAGCCTGCACATGACCGTCCAGACCGCGGTGCTGATCGAGACCCTCGACGCCCTCGGTGCCGACGTGCGCTGGGTGTCCTGCAACATCTTCTCCACCCAGGACAAGAAAGAAGTACGCTTCGCTATTTCTGTTTTTCCCTTTTCTGCTTATTGTACTCCTTGCGTTCTTCATCCCAAAACCGCTTTTTTAGCTCCGCAATTTCTTCTGGCGTAGCGTTCGC
>JBCDIS010000277.1:0-8456 GCA_038748685.1 Acidobacteriota bacterium
CGGGGGGGGGGCGGCCCGACGAACCGTGGTCTCTGGGGGCGGTTGGAGGGCCTTTGTGGCCACAGGGATTAGGTGAGTCGAGACGTTACCACGGGCGCGGACCGCCTCGTCGATCCCGCCCGAGCCCTTGGGCGGGCTGCCCCCGAGGGGGACCGGGTGTACTAAGATCTGACCTCCCCACGCCGCCCCTAATCGATGGAGATATTCGATGAGCGCCTACGAGCTTCTGACCACCGACGACGACCTGGACGCCCTTTTCCAGACTTCGAATCAGCGCCCCGCCTTGATCTTCAAGCACAGCTTGACGTGCCCGATCTCGACCGCGGCGTTGCGCCAGTACGAGACGTTTCTGGAAGGGCAGGGCAAGGACAAGGACGTCCGGTACACCCTGATTGAGATCCAGAACCATCGCCCCCTGTCCAACGCGGTGGCGGAGCGGACGGGGGTACGGCACGAGTCGCCCCAAGCCCTGCTGGTGAAGGACGGTGAGGTGCAGTGGCACGCCAGCCACTGGAAGATCACTTCGGAGTCGTTGGCGGAAGCGATCGGCTGACGCGGGTCCCCAGCGCGGCGGCCTCCAGCGGAAGCGGATCTGCCCGTGGCTTCGCCCTTGCGGATGCCACAGGGCGAAGCCGGGTCAGGGGCGCAGGTTGTAAAGGCTCAGCCGCTCGGCCGCGGTCGAGAGGTTCCGCTGGAGGTCCTCGAAGTGCTCCTGGACCTCACGGTATCGACCGGCGGTACAGTGGGTCGCGAGGCCCCGCATCTCGACATAGGCCTGCTGCAACGGAGCCCGGACTTTCTCGTCCGGGGCTTCGAAGACCTCGGGCCTACGCAGTAGGGCGATCGTGGCGCGGGACAGGTCGCGACAGTGGCGGCCCAGGGCTCGGCCATCGTTGGCCCGACGGGCCTTCAGGTATCCCCCGAACGCGGTCTTCGACGGTGCCACCGCCGGGCCGTAGACCTGTCGGTGCCAGGCGGCCATGCGCTCCGCCGTGCTCGGCCCCTTGGGCTTCGGACGGATGCTCTCCAGGTATTCGAGGTACTCGCCCTCAGCTGAGATACCGGCGAGCTGGATCGGCATGAGATAGGGCTCGAGAGCCGCCTCCAGATCCTCGTCGGGGACCACGAGTAGGCGCCCCAGTTCCTCGTTCTCCCGCTCGATCCGATCGAGGATGTCCGCGATCCGCGACCGGAAATCCTCGATCGGGGCGGTGGGCAGCGCCACGGTGTCGCAAAGTGATTTCTCCAGACCAAACAGCCGTTCCAGGGCCGAGCTAGTTTCGCCGCTGGTCTCGGAGCGGGAACGGGGCAGGAATCGATCGATGATGTCCGCCGTGGCTCGGCTGGCCGCCAGGTCCGAGAGCTGGGTGTCGAGCACGTAGTCCCGGATCGCCTTCTCCTGGCCCTCCAGGCTCGCCGCGTCACCGTCCGCCGATCCTTGTTGGGCGGTTCCCGCACCAAACCCCTGCCAGTGGCCGATCACCTGGCCCGCAATGCTGTCGCAGAGATCCTTCTGATGATGGAGCAAGGCCAGGGTGGTCGCGGCCCATCGACCCTCCGGAGGATCCGGGGCTTCGACGTAGGCGGCGCTTGCATCCCCGCCGATGAGCGCGCCACCGACGACCGGCAAGAGCGCCAGGAGGCAGATCGCGGGCCGGAGACCGCGTTGGGATCGAGGAGGGAAGGCTTTGGTTTGCATGGGGTTCAGTCGAATGGACGACGGCGGGAGTATACCGCAGGCCCCACTTCGCCTAGGGTCCCGGAAGCAGACGAAAGGAACGCGAGAGGCGTCATGCCCCGTGCTAGGGTGCCGCCTCCGAAAGGACCGCCTTTCTGATGGGACCCATCGCCGAAAGCTTCTTGCGCCACGTCCGAGACCGCTGCGACCGTCCGGCCCTGTGGTCGTCGGGGGAAGGCCTCCGCCTGACCTTTCGCGAGTTGGGGGAACGGGTCGAGGCTCGCCGCGCGCGCCTTGGCGCGAGTCTCCCTCGCCACTCCCTCGGAGGGGAAGGCTCCGTGGCGGTGGCCACCGGCAACGGGGCCGCGTTCTGCGAATTGGTCCTAGCTCTACGTCTCCGCGGTACGAGGGTCCTGCTCATGGACGGCGGCCTGCCGCTGGACGAACAGAGGACGACGGCGCGACGCCTTGGGGCGGCGGCCCTGGTGCTCCGGGATTCCGCGGGGGCTGATGGAGTGAAGGTCGAAGATCTCGGGTCCTCAGCCAGCTTCGAGGGACCCGAGGGCACGGACATCGTCAAGCTGACCTCCGGCAGCACCGGCGAACCGACGGGGGTCTGCTTCGGCGAAGGGCAGTTGATGGCGGGTATGTCCCACCTCGCCGAGGGCATGGAGCTGGTGCCAGACGACCGGGTCCTCATGGCCATACCGCTGAGCCACTCCTACGGATTCGACAACGGCCTGCTGTCCCTCGCCGTCCTCGGCACGGCGTTGGTGCTGGAGCCGAAGATCTTTCCTGGGGACCTGATCCGCGCCGTGGCCCGGGCGGAGATCACAGTCCTCCCCCTGGTTCCTCCCCTCGTGCGCAGCCTGGGGCAAGCTCAATGGCCGGCGGGAACGGCGCCGCGGCGGGTGCTGTGCGCCGGAGGCGTGCTCGCCCCCCAGGCAGCCAAAGCGTTTGAGCGTGCCTCCGGCGCCGCAGTCCACGACTTCTACGGCAGCACCGAGACCGGGGGCATCTGCTTCGAACGGGCGCCCACGGAACCCGAAGCCCGTTCCACCGTAGGCCACCCCCTCCCCGGCGTGCAGGTGACCCTCGACGGCGGGGGACGGGTGGCGGTCCAGTCGGATGCCAATCGCCTTGGATTCCTCGGCGAACGGCGGCTCTACAACGGGCCGGTGAGGACGGGGGACCTGGGACGCTGGACGTCGGAGGGGCGCCTGCAACTGGTGGGCCGTAGCGCGGACTTCCTCGACGTGGGGGGGCGCAAGGTCGCAGCTGCAACGTTGGAGGGAGCCCTTCGCGAGCTTGACGGCGTCCTCGGCGCCGCCGTGGTGGGGATCCCCGACCCCGCCCGGGGGGACCGCGCCGTAGCCTTCCTGGTGGCGGACCGGTGGCCCATCGATCTCAGGCCGCTGCCGGCCCGGTTGACCCCACGGGAAGTCCGGAGGATCGACGCGCTGCCCCATACCCCCCGGGGCAAGATCGATCGCGAGCTCCTGCGACGCCTCGCCGGCTGAGGACTCCGCTCCCTTGCGGTTGGCGGGCAACAACGGGCCGCCAAAGGCGTAAGATTGGGACACCGAACGGTCCCGGACCGTTCGACCCCAACATGGAAACACGACGCCTCGACCTGACGCCGGTGCTGCTGCTCTTCGGGCTGCTGGCCTTCGGCTTGGCGGGGCTCTCCATCACCGACATGTTCCTTCCCCGCCCCTACGACGGCGTGGTCCTCGGCAAGGATCGGGGAAGCGGTCTCAAGGTCCGCAAGGTGATCCCCGATTCCGGCGCCATGTCGGCGGGGCTCCAGCCGGGGGACGAGATCGTCGGCATCGGGCGGGAAGTGGTGCGGGACGCCCCCCACGCCGCCCGCATCCTCAACGGCTATCGGATCGGCGACCGGGTGGACTACCTGGTCCGCCGGGACGGCGGGCTGGAGGAGCTGAACCTCGAGCTGGGGCGACGGCGGATCGGCGACGGCAGCTATTTCTACATCTGCAGCCTGGGCTTCGCCTTCTTCTTCGTCGGTCTTTTCGTCCTGGTGCGGCAGCCGGGCCTGCTGACGAGCCAGGTCTTCTATTTCATGTGCTGCCTCTTCCTGCTCTTCCTCGTCTGCTGGATGCGGCCGGCCTCCTACTCGGGGATCGATGCCGCTGTGCTGTCGATCGGCACCAGCGCGTTCCTGCTCCTGCCGTCGGCCTTCCTACACTTCTACATGCTGTTTCCACGGCCGGCATGGCTCCAGGAGATGGATGCCGCCGGGCGGTTTCGCCCCGTGGTCTGGCTTTTCCGCCGGGCTTGGCTGTGGATCTACGCCCTGCCCCTGATGGTGTTCGCCGCCAGTTGGGCCGTCTCCAAGCTTCTCGGCATCCGCCAGCCCTGGCTCGGCGATGTCCCGGTGACCAGCTGGTGGCTCCTCGCCCTGGCGATGATGGCGGGCCTCTGGGCCCTGCGGGCCAACGCCCAGAGGATCGATCGGTCCAGGGAACGGCGGGGGGTGGCGCTGGTGCTCCTGGGATCCCTTTTTGGTCTGGGTCCCTTTGTCGTCGCCAGCCTGCTGTTCCCGGAGAAGAACGGCAGCCAGGCCTTTTTCGTCGCGGGGGTCATGCCCCTGGCCTTGGTGCCGGTGACTTTCGCCTACGCCATCGTCCGCTTCCAACTGCTCGATATTCGGGTCATCCTGCGCCGGAGCCTGCTCTACACGGTGACCACCGCCCTGGTGACGGGCCTCTACGCCGGCGGCATCGCCATGTTCAACGCCGTCTTCCGCGACAGTCGGCTCGTGGCTTCGGGGTACTTCCCGATCGTCCTGGCGCTGGCCATCGTCCTGCTTTTCGATCCGGTGCGTCGACGGGTGCAGCGGGTGATCGACCGCGGATTCTTCGCCGAAAGGGCGCGGCTCCAGCGAGCGATGCTGGACCTCGGCGAGGCGATGAACGCACAGGCGGACCCCGCGGCGGTGGTGCGGGATCTGGTGGAGCGTCTGCCGCAGATCCTGGGATTCCGCTTCGCCGCCCTCTACCTTCGCCGGGGCGACCGCCTGGAACGCACCGCCGGCCCCGCCGAGCTCCCCCTCCATCTGCCGGTGCTAAAGGACCTCGATCATTTCCTCGAACGGGACTCCGGCCTCACCCGCCTCGACCGCATGGGCTCACTCCTGCTCCGATCCCCGGAGGTCGCCCACCAGGTGGAGGTTCTGCGGGCCAGTGGCGTTCGGGCCCTGGCGGATCTTGCGTCCCGTCGCCGCAGGATCGGCATGGTCCTGTTTTCCGGCCGACGACAGGCGTCCCCTTTGGAGGAGGACGAGTCCCAGCTTCTCCAGCGGCTTTTGGACCAGGCGTCCCTGGCCCTCGAGACGGGCCTCCTACTCGAGGAGCGAACCCAGCAGGCGGAGCTCGAGCGGGAGATCGAGATCGCGGCGTCAATCCAGGCTCAGCTGCTACCGGATCGGCTGCGGATCCCGGGCGGCTGGCGGGTGGCGGCGGACTGCCGCCCGGCGCGGATCGTCGGCGGTGATTTCTTCACCCAGCTGCCGCGGCCGGCGGACGCGATCGTTTACGGCGACGTCTCCGGCAAGTCGGTCTCCGGGGCGCTCGTAATGATGGCGGCCCACGAGGCGTTGTTGTCGTTGACGACGGCGATGGACCAGGTGGTTCCCTCCCGTCTGTTCGACCTCGCCAACGAACGGATCTACTCCCTCGGCGGGCGGCGCTTCGTCGCCCTCGGATACTTCGGAACCAGTGAAGACGGCAAACGACTCCGCTACCTGGTGGCGGGGCAGCCGCCGCCCCTCCTGCGCCGCCTGGACGGCCGGGTGGAGGAGCTGAAGCTGCCGGACCACCGACTGCCCCTGGGGGCGATGATCGACGGCCGCTACCAAGAAATGGAGATCGAGATGCAACCCGGTGAGCTGGTGCTCGGCTATTCCGACGGCGTGACCGACGCCCGTTCCCCGGAGGGGGATTTCTTCGGTGAAGAGCGCCTCTTCGACGTCGTCGCCAGGACCGAGACCCAAGATCCCGACAGGCTGGTGGCGGAGGTCCTCGGCGCGGTGGACGCCTTCACCCGCGGGGAGCTTCTCTACGACGATCTGACGCTGGTGGCGGTCTCCCGGGCGGACTGAGGGAAGGGACAGGAGCGACGATGAGAAAGACGTGGTGGTGGATATCGATGGTGGGGGTGGCGACCACGGTGGCGCTCGGGGTCGCCGGCTATGCGCTCTGGAGCTTTCAGGACGAGCCCGCCCCCTGGACGACGCGATCCCCCAAAGCCCTGGAGGCGTTCGACGAAGGAATCTGGAATCTGTCCCGCTTCTATTTCCGTGACGCGGTCGTACAGTTCGAACGGGCCCTCGAGCTGGATCCGGACTTCCCGATGGCTCGGCTGCACCTGGCTCTGCTGCACGAAGAAGGGGACCCCGAGCGGGATCGCTTGATGGAGGGCTTGGCGACGGTGAACGCCGAGGGGATGACGGAAATGGAGCGGTGGCTGTTGACCTACTGGCTGACCCGCCACGGCGGCGATGTCGAAGGGGCCCGGACTTTCTTGGTCGGCTACTTGGAGGGGCGGCCGGACGACGCCTATGCCCGTTTCACCCTGTGCGGGGATCGCTGGATGGCCCAGGATTGGGACGCCGCCGACGCCTGCTACCGCAAGCTCATCGAGATGCACCCGAACTGGGTCCTGGCCCAAAGTCGACTGGGGTACATCGCGATGGCCCGCGGGCGTTTTGACGAGGCGGAGGAGCACTTCCTGACCTACCGCTACATCGCGCCGGACCAAGCCGCCCCCTACGGCTCCCTCGGCCAGCTGCTTACCATCAGAGGGCGCTACGACGAGGCCCGGGATTCGCTCGGTGAAGCTTTGGCGCAGAAGGGGGACTACTGCGAGGCCCACGTCAGCCGGGTGCGCCTATCCCTGATGGCGGCGGACTTCGACGGCGCCGACCAGGCCATCGACCAGCTCGAAGGTACCCCTGGATGCGGATTCCTGGTGGAAAGGGGCTACGTCTGCGACCTGCGGGCCTGGCGGGCCTACCTGGCCGGGCGAACCGGCGAAGCGAGGAAGAGGGTCGCCGTCTGCCGCCAGGACCGCAGTTTCGCCAGTCTCTTGATCCATCGGATGGCGGCGATGGGTGGGGACCTGGCGGCGGCGGAGGCCGAAGAAGCTCTGGCTGCCGAAGCCCTCGCCAGCACCGACGAGACCGACCCCGCCGCACTGCTCAACGAGGCGATCCTGCTCCACCTCCAGGGTGTTCGGACGATGGTCCTCGGAGACTGGGGGAAGGCCGCCGAGCTCTTGGAGTCGGCGGATCGGCTGAACAACTACTGGGGGCTCGAACGGGCCATCTTCAAGCTCTTCAACCGCCTCAATCTCATCTACTGCCTGGAGCGGGCCGGCCGCGACGGGGAGGCCGAAGCGCTGAGGGAGCAGGTGGAGGCCGTCAATCCGAGGTATTTGGAGGACTATCGCCTGCCGGACCTCGAGGCACTCGCCGGCGGTGGGTGGTAGCAGAGCCCCCAGGGCACTAGAGATGGGCGTCGATCCCAGCCGCGACGACCTCGGCCCCGTCGTCGCAAGGAGGGCGGCGGTCCGTCCCAAGCAGGTCGGGTAGCGCCTCCAGCCAGGCGCTGACCTCGAAGCTCCCACCCGCGAGGGGCCGGTGGGGGAGATGGCTGCGGACCCACGCTTCGAGCTCAGCGCTCTCCCGAAAGTGGGGGCGCGGGACGTAGGCGAAACGTCCCCCGGCACGCGCGATCTCGGCCACCGTGCTGTAGCCGAGCTTGCCCAGCACGGCGTCGCTGGCGGCCACCAGATCTGGGTGGTACAACGCGCTGCGATGGGGAAGGAGCACGCCCTGCGAAATGGACCGTCGCTCCTCGGCCCCGCCCGCCACCACCCAGAAGATGTCTTCGGCGCCCTCTAGCCGGGCCTCCAACTCGCCGTAGGACCAGGGGACGCCCCCCATGGTCACCATCACCATCGGCACCCCCTCCGGCACCTCCAGTTCGGCCCGCACCTCTGCCCTCCGGCGCCGGATTCCCCTGGCCACCGGTGGAGCGACGGTGGCTTCGGACTGCCGTTCACAGAAGGGAACCACCTGGTAGCGGCGGTCCGCGCTTTGGAAAATCGGCTCCAAGAGGTCGGCGAAGCGGTGGAGTCGCGGCGCATCGTAGCCGCGGTAGATCCAATCCCAAGTGAAGTTCTCCACAAGGAAGGAAGGCAGGCCGGCTCGCTCCGCAGCCGCCAGGCCGAGGGGGGAGATGTCGCACGCCACCGCCGACACGCCGAGTCCCTCGAACTCGCGGGCCAGGGCGTCGACGGTGGCGCCGCGGAAGGGGAGCCAGGCGTCGAGCCGGTCGACGGTGGCCCCCAGGTCTTCCTCCAGGGAGGTTCGCTGCACCAGACCGATGTCCGTCGCCGTCGGGTGATGACCGAAAGTAATGGGGAGGCCCTGCCATGAGAGCTCGAAGAACCAGGGCGGAACCGTGGTGAAGAGCTCCACCCGCAGACCGGGGCGAAGGCGAGCAAGGGCCTCGACGACGCCGCAGGCCCGGGAGGCGTGGCCAAAGCCGTGGGGGGAGGTGACATACGCCAGGACGGAGCCGGAGTCCGGCCGCGGCCCAACGGACGGTGCGGGAGTCTCCTTGGGCACCTGGACGTCTTTGGGTGGTTGGGGTTCAGGGCGCCAGACGTTCGATGACCCAGGTTTCCCCAGATCCGCGACGGTAGCGGAACCGGTCGTGTAGCCGGCTGGGGCGCCCCTGCCAGAACTCGA
>JBCDIS010000278.1:0-8395 GCA_038748685.1 Acidobacteriota bacterium
GGGACCCGATAACGGCTCAGCTGGCGTCCATTAAGCCGAAGATGGGCTGAGACCCTCGGTGGGGGCCCGCCGCGGCTGCGGTCCGGGGGGACCCCGGGCCTCCAGCCACCCTCGCCACTCCCAGGCCAGGTTCGGATTCTCTTCGAGGGCCTTCTCGACCCAGCCCCGGGCTTCCTGGACGGCTCCTGGGCGCAGGGCCAACAGGGCCCCCCGCAGCGCCAGGGCCTCCGCCTTGGCGGGGTTGATCCGCCGGGCTTCGTCGACGTGCCGAAGGCCCTCCGCCAGCAGGGCGTCGTCCACCGGCGAACCCAGGGCCACCGACGCCCCGAGGCTGCGCCAGGAATAGCGGGCGAACGCCAAGTGGGGCAGAGGGCTCCCCGGATCCTGAGCCAGCGCGGCGTCGATATGTTCCTTGGCTTCGGCAAGGGCCGGGCGGGGATCCCGCCCCCCCGCGAGCTGGCCCGCCGCCCGCACCAGGAGCACCTCTCCGTGAACCGTGATCGTATCGGCGCGACGGTCGTCCAGCTCCAGGCTGCGGCGGGTCAGCCCCAGAGCCTCGACCACCTCGGACTCCGGAGACCGGCCCTCGAGGAGAGCGACCCGGGCCTGCGCCAGCAGGAGGCCCGCGAGATCCGCATACGGAGACGGCAGGTCCGGCAGGCGCGCGAAGCCGGCGGCACACTCCTCCCGCGCGGAATCCGCGTCAGCCCCGGGGCTACGCCCCTGGGTGATGGCGTAGAGGGCCAGATCTAGGTGGGCCTGACAGGCCATGAATCTTGGGAACCCATCGCCGGGAATGTAGTCCAGGGCCTCGGCGGACGCTCCGATGGATCGCCGGAGCGCGGCGGTGGGATTTCCCCCGGTGTCCATCAGCCAGTGACCCCGAAGCAGCTCCACGGAAGCGAGGATACTGGCCCCCGGAGACGGGTTGGGATCCAGATCCTTGGCCCTGGCGACGGCGGCGGCGGCGAGGTCGAGGTCGGGGGTCGGGTCGATGCCGCGCTCGAAGTTGTATTCCGAACGACGCACCAAAGCGGCCCCGTAGGCGTACTGCGCCGCCTCGGTGTCGGGCTGGGCCTCGATGGCCTGCTGGCAGTTCTCCACGGCCCGGCCCAGATCCCCGAGGGGGTCCCCCCCACGTCGGAATCGGTAGTTGGCCCGTCGGGAGAAGGCGTTGCAGAGTTCGAGGTGGATGAAGGTGAACCCGGGCTCGAGCTCGAGGGCCCGCTCCATGAAGCCGACCCCCCGACCCAGGCTCTCCGTAGGATCCACGCTGTTGCGCTCTTGGTAGAGGGCGTCGTAGGAATGGACCTTTCCGAGAAGCCGGTGGCCGCTGCCGCTCTCGGGCCGGGCCTCCAGATATCGTTCGAGCAGCTCGGCGGCCCGGTCCAACGCCTCGGCGGGGTCCTCGTTGCGGTCCCAGATCTGGACGTCCGCCAGGTTGAGCCATGCGAACGCCTCGTGGAGGTCCGCTTCCTTGAGGTTGGGGGCCACCTCCCGGGCCGATGCGCATGCCTCGATCGCCTGGGCATGGAGCTCGTCAACCCCGGGTTGGACGAAGCGGACGACGTACGACAAACGCTCCTGGGTGATGGAGCACAGCAGCAGAAAGCCGGTCGGATCGCTGCGCCCCACTTCGAGCCCGGCCCGCACCGCCGACTCCGCCTGGGTGAGCAGGTCCAGGAGCAGTTCCCGTTCCCCTTCGCGGCGGGCCCCGTCGGCCCGCTCCCGGAGGGCGCGGGCTTCGAGAAAATGGGCCTCGTACAACCACGGGGACCGCGCCAGGGCCTCCCGGCTGTGCTGAACCGCGGCCCCTAAATCCTCCTGGTGCAGGGCGATGTGGGCCTGCAGCAGCTCCGCGTTCTCCCCCTGGGCGGCGCGACCGCGGGAGAGGAATTCCAGAGCGGGTCCGCTCAGCTCCTCGTTGGCCCGCCGAATCACCTCCCCCCGGGTCACCGGGTCCGGCAGCCGACGGGCGACTTCGAGACGCAGATCGTGGAGCCCTGTCAACGTCAGCCCGAGGGCCAGGGCCGCCTCGGGCCGCCGGTAGCCGGCGGCCCAGGCCGCCTCCAGGTGGCGGCGGGCGGCGTCGAGATCCCGGAGCGCCAGGAAGCCGCGCCCGAGGGCGTAGGAACCCGGCCCTCGGCCCACGCGCCCCATCTCCCCCATCGTGGCTTCGATCCTTTCCATACCCCGGCGGATCCGCGACAGCTCGGGGGAGCGGTCCCTCTTCGGCAGCTGGTACGCCACCCGCTGGATCCAATCGATCCGCTCCACTTCCCGAGTCATCTGCTCGCTGAGCTCGGCGGAGCGTTGGCGGGAGGACAGGTGGTAGCCCGTCCCCAGCAGCAGCAGGAACAGGACAGTGGTCGCCACGACGAGGGCCCTGTGATGGCGTTCCACGAACTTTCGGGCGCGGTACCAGGGCCGGTCGGCGTAGGCCGCCACCGGCTGGCGGGCCAAGAAGCGCTCCAGGTCCTCCGCCAGCTCCGCCGCCGACCCGTAGCGGGTGTTCCGCTCCTTGGCGATGGCCCGCAGGACGATCCAGTCCAGCTCCCCCCGCAGCCGGCGCCGCAGCTGTCCTTTGCCGATGCCCCGGAGGTCCGCCAGGTCGCCGCGGGTTCCCTGATCGAGGTCGGACACCCGGGTCGACGGCCGGGGGGCCGAGTCCGCCGTCACCCAATGCCCCAGCGCGGCGAGGCCCTGCCCCTTCGGCTCGAAGGGTCGAATCCCCGCCAGCAGCTCGTAGACCACCACCCCGAGACTGTAGACGTCGCTGCGGGTGTCGAGGTCGGAGGACCCTTCGAGGGCCTCGGGGCTCATGTACGCGGGGGTCCCCACCACCAGCCCGCCGGTTCCGATGGAATCCGCCGCCGGCTGGTCCAGAACCTTGGCGATGCCGAAGTCGATGATCTTGGGCTCGGGCTCTCCGTCCACCTCCTCCACCAGGATGTTCGAGGGTTTGAGGTCCCGGTGCAGAATCTGCTTGCGGTGGGCGTGCTCGATACCGCGGCACACCGCCACCATCAGGCGTATGCGATCGTCGATGGAAAGCCGCTTCCGATCCGCGTAGGTGGTGATCGGAACCCCCTCCAGAACCTCCATCGCGAAGTAGGGGAAGCCGTCGCCGGTGGTACCGACATCGAGGATTCGCCCGACGTTCGGGTGGGCGAGGCGAGCCAGGGCCTGACGCTCCGCCTCGAACCTTGCCCGAGCGGTGGGGCCGCCGATGCTGGAGCGCATGACCTTGAGGGCCACCCGCCGATGGACCGGCTCCAGCTGCTCCGCCAGGTACACCCGGCCCATCCCCCCCTCGCCGAGGATTTCCAGCATCCGATACGGTCCCACCCTCGCCAGGAGGGGTCCGGAGCCCTCGGTGACGGCGACGCCGCCGAGCTGGGTCATGGCTTGGTAGGAAAGGTCGGCGGACTTCGCCACCGGGCTGGGGGGCGGAACCTTGACGGCCGGCTCTTCGAGAAACCCGCCGAGCTCCTCGTCCCCCTGGAGCAGGGTCCAAACCTCGCTGAAGAGCTCGGTGTCGTCGCCGCAGGCGCTGGCCAAGAACCCCCGGCGTTCCGCCAATGGCACCTCCAAGACCTCCACCAGCAGGCTGTTGAGCTTCTTCTCGCGTTCCAGATCCATCACGGCTCCTTCCGAAGGCGGCGCGTGTCTCGACCGGCGGTCGGGAACGTCGGCTCGGGAACACGCCGGCGGCTGCCTATGAGTGCGTCACCGGAAGGCCCAGGGGGCCAACCTCGGCCGCTCCGGGGTCGGCGGATCCGCCTCATCCGCCGGTCGGCGACGGGTCCGGAGCGCTCCGAACCTCCCCGACCCACCCCTCGATCATGCTCCGTAGCACCGGCAACGGCACCGAACCCTGGCCGAGGAGCCGGTCGTGGAACGTTCGCAAATCGAAGTCGGCGCCGAGGGCCTCTTCCGCTTCCCGCCGCAGGCGGCGGATCTCCAGTTCCCCGATCTTGTAGGAGAGGGCCTGCCCCGGCCAGGAGATGTAGCGGTCGATTTCAGTGGTCACCTCGTGGATCGACAAAGCGGTGTTCGCCGCCAGATAGTCGATGGCCCGCTGGCGTCCCCAGCCCATGGCGTGGAGCCCTGTGTCCACCACCAGGCGACAGGCGCGCCACATCTCGTAGGTCAGCCGGCCGAAATCGCTGTAGGGGTCGGTGTAGAAGCCCGCTTCGAGGCCGAGGCGCTCGGAGTAGAGGCCCCAGCCCTCGCCGTAGGCCGAAATGTAGAGGTTCCGCCGGAACGCCGGCACCCCCTCGAGCTCCTGGGCCAGGGCGAACTGTAGGTGGTGCCCGGGTACGGCTTCGTGCAGCGACAGGGCTTCGAGGGTGTAGAGGGGACGGCTCTCCAGGGCATGGGTGTTGACCCAATAGGTGCCCCCCCGCTTGCCGCCGAGCGGAGCCGGCACGTAGCGGCCCCCGGTGTACTTCGGCGCCAGGCTGTCGGGCACCGGCTCGACTCCGTAGGGCTGGCGGGGCAGACGACCGAAAAGGGCGGGGAGCTTGGCGTCCATCCGCTTGGAGATGTACGCCGCCTCCTTCAGCAGCTCCTCCGGCGTCTCGGCGTAGAACCGCGGGTCGGTCCGCAGGAACGTCAGGAAGTCGGCGAAGGTCCCCTCGAAGCCCAGGCCCTCGATGATGGCGTCCATCTCCCTCCGGATCCGCGCCACCTCTTCGAGCCCCATCCGGTGGATCGTCTCGGCGTCGAGGTCCAGGGTGGTGTAATGCCGCACCCGATTGGCGTAGTAGTCGTCCCCCCCCGGCATCGCCGACGCCCCGGTGGATTCCCGGGCGCCCGGGATGTAGGTGTCGGTCATGAAGTCGAGGAAGGTCCGGTAGCCGGCGACGGCGCCCTCCAGGATCGCCGTCCGCGCGGCCGCCCGCAGCCGGCCGTGCTCAGCCTCGGGCACCGATGGGGGGAAGCTCTCGAAGGGGGCCCAGAAGACGCTGTGTTCGGACCGGTCCACCACGTGGGGGGCGATGGTTCCTTCATAGCCCTCCAGCACCACCCTCGGCAGGGTCATGCCGTGGGCCAGACCGTCCGCCAGCAGCTCCACCTGACCGGCGACGTAGTCGGGGAAGGCCCGGAGCCTCGCCAGGTACCCGTCGAAGTCCGCCACCGACGCCAGCCGCATTTGCTGCGGGAGTCGGGCGAAGGCGGAATGGAAACCGCTGTCGGAGGTCAACCGAAGTCGGTGGCCACCCACGTCGTGGTTCCGCAGGCGCTCGTCCAAAACCCAGCGGAACACCTCGTAGCTAACCCTATCAGTGACATCGAGGGATGCGGGGTCGACGCCCTCCAGCTCGGCGAGGAAAGCCCGGGTCGCCGCCGCGGCCGCCGCCTCCTCTTCCAGGCCGACGGCGGGCAGCTGGTCGTCGTAGTCGTGGACGCCGACGTAGGTCGCCAGCAGGGGATCCCTTTGTAGGCGGTCCTGCCACTCCCGCTCCACCAGATCGCGGAAGCGGGTTGCTCCGTGGTCCTCCGCGGCGCACGGGTTCGTGATGATGATGAGCAGTAGGGCCGCCAAGCCAAGGACCGGAGCCTGAGGCCAAACGTCGAGGGTCCGTCGATTCATGGGATCGCTCCTGGAGGTTTCTTCATCCGGTCTAAGAGTACTGCCGAGGCTTCCACCGGCGGATCGTCCACGTGTCGCGAACCTACCCCGCCGCCGAACCGAGCCCCCCTCCCCTCGGCGATAGCCATCGAGCCCCCGCGCGCCTCCGACGGGAGGCCATCGCAACTCAATCCTTGTCGAGCACCCCGATCGCTTCGAGGATACGTTCTTCGGCGCCGCGGAGGAGCTCCTCGAAATGCAGCAGGGACGAACGCAGGGAGGAGATCTCCCGCAGGGTCTGGCCCACGTGCTGGCGGGTCGGGCGGGCCAGGGCCTGTTCGATGGAAGCGCGGGTGGTGAGACCGAGGTCGAGGACCCGCTTCTGCCCCGACTGCAGCTCGAGCATCATCCGCTCGTGGTCGGAGGAGGGGTCCCAGTCGGCGGGGGCCGCCGGCGGGTGTCCGCCGCCCACCTCGGGCTCGAGGGTCTCCCGTATCTCTTCGAAGGCGTCCAGCGCCTCCCCCACGAGGTCGAGGTCACCGGTCAGGGCGAAGACCATGCGCCCGAGGAGGTCACCGAAGCTCACCGCATCCTGATCGAGCTCGTAGATCAGCTCCAGCAGGATGAAGACGAAGGCGGATCGATCGTAGGCTTTGCCCGCGAGCCGGTCCGCGACCAGCTCGAACATGTCCCGCATGCTCGTGTCGTAGACCTCGATGGCGCGCAGCCTGTGGAACAGGGCTTCGCGACCTGGGAAGTCTACGAACGTGTTTTCCGCAAAAGGCAACGCCTGCAAGTCGGACCCCTTCCCGCCTCTGAAATACGCCGCTTCTAGCGTAGCGCTGTCGAGCGCACCAGCCTCGGCGCAGCACCATTGTAGTAATCGGTGAAATCTCTGGTCCAGTCCGTGGCCGAACCCAACCCTTGAACTCGGCCTTCCCGGGCCGATTGTAGGAGCAATTCCTACATCCCCTTCAGTCGGGCACGGATTGGTGCCGAGGGGCTTGGAACCTAAGCTCTTTCTCGAGCCAAGGCACTCCCACAGAGTCGAACCAGGTCCTCCTGGGGCTCCACACTATGTAGATCCCAGCCACATCACGGTCCACCCCACCTTCGGCCCACCCCGACGCCTCGGCGACGGACACGGGCCACCCCACCACCTTCCTGGGATGTGATGACCAGAGCTCAGCAGCTTACTAGGGACCGTGAACCAGCAAGGATCGACCGACAGGCGGATCCGTTCCACATCACATCCCACGTCCGCCACCTGCAAGGCCCGCCGGCCCAACCCGGCGGGCCTCGACCTTTTTGGGGGCCGTCGATCCCAGGGGCCCGGCCGGCGGACGGCTCCGCTTCGGCCCAACGCGAAACCGCCGACCGACCCTAGGGCCGACCGGCGGTTTGCTCACGGACGATGGGGCGTCGTCACTTGACGATTTCGAGCAGCTCCACTTCGAAGACCAGCGCCGCCTTCGGCGGAATCTTCGGCGGCGCGCCGCGGTCGCCGTAGGCGATGGTGGGCGGGCACACCAGGCGGCTCTTGCCTCCGACCTTCATCTTCTGGACCCCTTCGGTCCAGCAGGCGATGACCTGGTTGAGGCCGAAGGTGGCGGGCTCGCCGCGGTCGACGGAGCTGTCGAACACCTCACCGGTGCGCAGCGTGCCGTGGTAGTGAACCTTCACCTGGTCGGTGGCCGCGGGGCTGTCCCCGGAACCCTCGGTGAGGGACGTGTAGATCAGACCGGAGTCGGTGACCTCCACCCCGTCGACGGCGGCCTGCTCGGTGAGGAACTTCTCCGACTCGGCGGCTTCCTTCTCGGCGGCCTTCTCCATGCGGCCGCGGGCCAGCTCCTGGAGCTTCGGACCGTACTCCTGCAGATCCACCTTGGCCTCACGGCCGAGGGCGCCGTCCTCGAAGCCCGACAGGACGTGCACCAGCTCGGCGTCGTCGAGGCCGAAGTTGGCGACGTTCTGCGCCAGTGCCAGGCCGAGGGCGTAGAGGGTCTTTTCCTGCTCGCCGGCGGCGGCCGCATCGACCTCCTCGGCCTCCACGCCGGACGGGGCACCCGTACACGCGAGGACGAGCACGGCGAGCACCAAGGCCATCGAGGTCATCGACATCTTGTTTCGCTTGTTCATGGGTTCCTTTCCTTGGGCTTCATGCCCCTTCGGTAGGTCGGATTGCGGGAAATCGAGCCAGTCGTGCCGCCGCAGGGTGGACCGCGCAGCGACGCGCTCAAACGCTTTAGCAAGCCGCCGGAGCGCTCGGCGATGGAGCGCTGGACGGTGAAACGTTGCTCACGGGTGTCCTACGGCACGGATTTCTAAGGGAACGTCAATCGAGTGGCTGGGGTGGGATCGCTGCCCATCCGCCGGACGGGGCACGGCGACGGCACCGATTCGAGCAGGCATCTCACGGGCTCGCCGACCTTAGCAGGAGCCCCCACCTTTGTCGACGCCCGGCTCCGGCCCGGCGCCCCCGCCGCCCATCCCCCGGCCTCGGGGTTTCATCGCCGCACCCTTGAGACCCTTCTTCGCTTGTGGCAACCTGACATTCTAACGGTTCCGTCGCCCCCAGCACCCCCCGCCAGCCCGCCCGTCTACCTTCGAGGGAACCGTCGATGCACGCCGACCTCCTGTGCAGGCCCCCCGCCCCCCCCCCCCCCCCCCAGGGGCCCCCCCCCCCCCAGCCCGCCCCCCCGCCCACACCCCCCCCCCCCCCCGGCGGCCCCCCCCCCCCCCCCCAACCCCACCCCCACCCAAAACAACACACCCCGGCGGCCGGGGCCCACCCCCCCCCCGGGGCCCGCCCCCCCC
>JBCDIS010000279.1:0-8328 GCA_038748685.1 Acidobacteriota bacterium
CCGCGTCCGCTCCCGAGCCCGGCCGCCCCCCGCCACAGCATGGCGCAGAGGACCGTGGAGTAGATGACCACCGGCACCGCCAGGGGCGACCCTTCCAGCCCCGGCCACAGCCAGGCCAGCACCGTGGCACCCAAGCCGAAGGACGGCGCCGCCAGGCCCAACCTGGGGGCCCTGGACCGCTCCAGAAACGCGGTGATGAAGGAGAGGTGGCCGACGAGGAAGGCGGCCATGGCCGGCAGGAAGGTCGCCGGGCCGGCCTCCAGGAGCAGGTCCCCCGCGATGCACGCCAGGAGGCCCCAGCGGATCCTCTGACCGTAGGAGTGGCGGCCATCCTGAAGCAGGAACCACACCAGCACCAGCACCGGCCACGGCTTGGCCACCAGGCGGAGGGGAAAGTGCTGCAGGGCGAGTCCGACCCCGTATGCCAGCACCGCCAGGGTCCCGAGGGCGGCTGCGAAGTTCCGGTTGTGTGCAGAGGCCCTGTCCATAGAAGGACTGTATCAAGGGCGTTCGGGGGTATCGGTCGCGCTGGCCCGAGGGAGATGGGAGAGAAGGCCCGTGGGGGCCGTCTGCCCGGTCGCCTCGACCTACGAGACAATGGGAGTACGGAACTTCGGCGGGGCTGGCGGGATTCGCGGGCCCACGGCGTAGCGAAGGGTGAAACAACCCTGGAGGCATCATGTTTCGAAAGCTACAGCTTGTCTGCCCGCCGGTGGCGGCCCTTCGGGCAGCCCGCAACCTCGGGCTCTGGATCCTCGTCGGCCACCTTGGTGTGGCGGCTGCCATCGGCCAACCGGCCTTCCCGGGAGCGGAAGGGTTCGGAGCCAAAGCCACCGGCGGCCGGGGCGGCGACGTCCACATCGTCACAACCTTGGCGACATCGGGGCCCGGAAGCTTGCAGTGGGCCCTCGACCAGCCCGGGCCAAGGATTGTCGTCTTCGCGGTCTCCGGCGTCATCGCGGGGGATGTGCGGATAGGCCATGGCGACGTCACCGTCGCCGGGCAGACGGCCCCCGGCGCCGGAATCACCATCGCCGGGCATCTCTACACTCCCTTCGGCGCGGAGGTCGGCAACATCATCCTTCGCCACCTCCGAGTCAGGCCACCGGACCCCGACGCCGCCTGGCCGGCGGCGCAGCACGACGCCATCCAGATGTCCACCGCCCACACCCTCATCTTCGACCACATCGACGCCTCCCACGGCGCCGACGAGATCATCGACTGCTGGGGTGGGGCCTACGACATCACGGTCCAATGGTCGGCGATCACCTATCCGATCTACGATCCGCCAAACGGCTGGACCCACAACAAAGGGTTCCTCAACCATCGAGCCTGCATCGACGGCGGAACCTGCGGCGCCGGTGATCCCCTCGGCGGTCGGGTTTCCATCCACCACAACTTCTTCGCCCATGCCCGCAACCGCACGCCGGCCCTGTCCACGGGCCCGGCGGAGGTGGTCAACAAAGTCGTTTACAACGGCCGGGAAGGCTTCGTTCACCACAACATCGCCGGCGGGGCCGGTACCGGCATCTCCGAGGTCGGGGAGTTCAACATCGTGGGCAATCGGTTTATCGAAGGGCCCTCCATTAGCCTCGCGCCGCTGTGGTTCGACCCCGAGAACGCCGCGACCCCCATTCCGACGCGCTACTTCGTTTGGGACAACTGGGCGGAGGATCCCGGCAGCTTTACTGGGCGGTTTGACAACCCCTACACGACCCCCGGTTTCGCGGGCGCCTACACATTCGCCTGCTGCGGTATCGAATCCAGCCAGTTCACGACCCCGTCCGCCTTCGATTTTTCGTCCTTCGTCGGATACGTGCCGGTCACGGTGGACCCCACCGGGACCCTGGAGCAGACCCTGTTGCCGAAGGTCGGCGCCTTCCCGCGTGACGTCGTCAACCGCTGGGCGGTGGAGGACCTGGAGGGCCGAGGTGGCGCCTGGGGAAACCGGCGCCCCGCCGATCTGATGGAAGGCCTGACCCCCGCGGCCCCGCCCCTCGACCTGGACGGTGACGGCATGGCCGACGATTGGGAGAACGCCAACGGCCTCGACCCGTCCAATCCAGACGACCACAGTACCGTGATGCCGTCGGGCTACACGGCCATCGAGGAGTACATCAACGGTCTGGCGGACGCCTTGGTGTCGTCCCTGATCTTCGCCGACGGCTTCGAAAGCGGCGGCACCGGCGCCTGGTGATGCCAGGCCCCGAGCCGGCCTAGCCTAGCTCCCCTCGGATGACGTAGCGCAGGATCTGGACGACCTGGCCAGGCTCCCGGGCTACGGCCAGGGCCGCGGCGTCCACTTCTTTGAGGGCGTGGGTGAACTCCTCGGGATGGAGGACCACCAGGGGTTTACCGAGGGCAGAGGCCTGGCCGGCGTCGAAGGCGGCGTTCCACTGGCGGTACTTGTCACCGAAGCGGACCACCACGATGTCGGCATCGGAGATCAGGGTGCGGGTGCGGATGGCGTTGAGCTGGGCACCCTTGTGGTCTTTCCAGAAGCCCCGGTCTTCCTCGCCCAGGATCGTGGTGCCGCAGTTGTCGCTGGCGGGGTGGTCGGTGACCGGGTGGGTGAACTCCACCGGCAGGCCGGCGTCGGCGGCGCCGGACGCGATGACGTCGCGCCAGTCGCTGTGGATCTCGCCGGCGAGGTAGACGTTCCAGGTCTTGGGCATGGGGGTCTCCGGGCCGCGGCGGGCCGTTCAGGGCGTGGGGTTGGGATCGGTCTTCGGGGGCGATTCGCCGCCGGGGCCTTCGGTGTCCGGCGAGCTTCCGCCGCCTTGGGTCAGCGTCGTGTACGAGCGATGGGTGGGGGCGGGGAAGGCTTCCTCTGTGCCGTCCAGCCACCGGACCCGCACGTCGGTGAGGTCCTGGGCGGCACCGAGGCCGAAGAGGACCCTCGGGTCGTTGGCGGAGGCGTAGCTGCCGTCGGCGGTGACCCAGCGGACGAGGGCTGGGGCCCCCTTTCGCCGCAGCTCCACCCGGGCCCCGAAGGCGTCGCGTCTGCGCCCCTCATCCCCGGTCAGCAGACGCAGGCCGACCCACGGGGTGTCCTGACCGCGGGTGTTGCGCAGCAGCCTCACCGGGCCGGCGTTCTGGGTCACCAAGACGTCGATGTCGCCGTCGTCGTCGACGTCGCCGAAGGCGGCGCCGCGTCCGACGCCGGGGGTGGTGAAGCCGGGGCCCGCTTCGGCGCTGGCGTCTTCGAACCGGCCCCCCTGGTTCATGAACAGCTGATCCGGCTGCGCGAGGGGGAGGGGATCCCCCGACTCGGCGAGCTCCTCCAAGATGCGGACCGCGCCGCTCACCGCGACGAGGTCGAGATCGCCGTCGTTTTCGACATCGAGGAAGCCCGTACCGAAGGAAGTCAGGCCCAGACTCGACGCCGCCAAGCCCGCCTCGACGGTTCGATCCTCGAAAAGACCCCCCCCTAGGTTCGAGTAGAAGGTGTTGGTCTCCCCCATGAGGTGGGTCATGAAGAGATCGAGGTCGCCATCGCCGTCGGCGTCTCCAGCGGCGACCCCCATCGAAGCCTCGGGGCGCCCCTGTCGATTGACCGCGACCCCCGCTAGCAGTGCCTCGTCCTGGAAGTGGATCCACCCCCCGTCCCCCCGACGGCTGAGCCAGAGGTGGTTGGCCTGGCCGTCGTTCGCGACGTAGAGATCCAGCCAGCCGTCGTCGTCGAGATCCGCCGCTACCACGCCTAGGCTGGCGCCGGGGGCGGTGATCCCCACCTTCGCGGTGACATCCTCGAACCGCGGCCGCCCGTCTTCGCCGGGGCCGAGGTTGCGGTACAGGCGGTTCGAGGTCGGGGGGAAGGCGGACGGTCCGCAGTAGTCGCGGCGGCTGCTGGTGGCGTAGCAGACGATGTTCTTCTTCTCGTCGTACTCCACGTAGTCGATGACGAAGAGGTCGAGGAGGCCATCGCGGTCGTAGTCGAAGAAGCTGCCGCCGATGCTCCAGGCGTCCGCCGAGCCGTCAACGCCGGCATCGGCCCCGACCTCCTCGAAGCGGGGCGTGCCGTCTTTGCCGGGGCCCAGGTTGCGCCACAGCTGGTCGCTGCCGAAGTTGGCGACAAAGAGGTCCACCCTGCCGTCGCCGTCGACGTCACCGGCGACGACCCCCATGCCGTAGCCGGTGGCCCGCAGACCCGAGGCGGCCGTGACGTCGGTGAAGCGGGGTGGTCCGTCCCCCTTTGTACCGTCGTTACGGAAGAGGCGGTCCATGGGGGACTTGCTGGGGGGAGGGAACACCGCCCCCTCCCTCTTGTCGTCGATCCAGGTCCCTTGAACGAGGTAGACGTCGAGATCCCCGTCGCCGTCGAGGTCCGCCAGGGCGGCCCCCTGGCCGGTCATCTCCGGAAACTGGAGGTCGCCGATCATTCCGTTCCAGTGCACGAAGTCGAGTCCTGCCTCCGCGGCCTGATCGACGAACGGGGGCTCAGGGCCCTCGGCGATGGCCGGGCCCGCCAAGGCGAGGCCCAGAAGCGCGGCTCCAAGGGCCAGGGCAAGGCGGAGATGGGGTCGGGGACGGCGCAAGCGGCTGCACGCCGCGAGCTCACGGTGAGAGGACTGGGTCGGGTTGGGTCTTGGCATGGCCTCGGGATCGGGGATTTGGGGGGGACGGTCCAGCGGACGATGGGACCCAAGATCGCGGAGATACTACCACCGGGGGGTGCGCCTGCCGCTCCGCCGGGCCCCTCGGGCGACGTGCTAGGATCTGCCGTCGGCCCGACCCCTGGACCGCGTTTCTGGAAGTGACCCATCGGGCCCGCCAGCGAGCTGGAGACGATTCTTCCCATGCGACTATTTTTCGCCGCGCCAACAGATCTGGCGCCGGAACGCAGACTTCTGGCCCAGGTCGTCGATCGAATCAATGAGAGAACAGGAGCCACCCCGGGGGACGGTCGATTCCTGGAGCTGACCGACTGGAACGAGACCGTCACCCCGTTGGCCAACCAGCCCGAGAACGTTGCGTTCCGCAACCTCGGCGTGTCCGGGGACGACGTGTTCCTCGGTTTGACCTGGCTTCGGTTCGACTCCGAGGAGGAGCGAAACGGCGATGCCGTCGTCGCCACGGAGCGGGACTTCGAGCTGGCCTACAGCTACTGGAAGACCCTCCCCAGGCCCCGGGCGGTCTTCATGCGTTGCATGCGCCTGCCGACGAGCCTGGCGGACATCGATCCCGCCTCCTACGACCGCGTCGGCCACTTCTTCCGCCGCTTCGACGCCCCTGAGAAGAACCGCTTCGCATTCCTGCAGTTCGCCGCCCTGGACCAGCTGGAGCAGCAGGTCGAGAAGGAGCTGACGGAGCTGCTGGAGCGGGCCTCGGCCCCCGTCGCCGGGGCTTCCGTGGCCCCAACGGCGGATCGCCAGAGATCCCAGCTGCGGGGCAGCACGCAGTTCGAGAAGAAGATGGAGCCGGGGAAGGCCTACGAGGTCTCGTTCCTGAGCCTCGAGATCGCCCGCTGGCAGGACCTGGAGCGGCGTCACGGCGAAGGTGGGGAAGGGCTCCGTTTGCTGTCCCAGTCGTTTCTAGACCTGGTGAAGAGCACGGCGAAGAACTACGGCGGCGAAGTCTTCTCGTGGCAGCTCGACGGCGGGCTGGTGATGTTCTGGTCGAAGCGCAGTTACGACCACGCGATCATGACCGGGCTGAAGGTCCTCCACAACCTGCCGGTCTTCAACCTCGACGCGGAACAGAACCCGCTGGGGGAAGAGGTCCAGCTGCGGGCTTCCGCACACGATGCCGTGATCGTCTTCCAACTGCCCATCGAGGACATCTCGTCCGCGGATCTCAATTTCGTCCTGGCCCTCCAGCGGGACAATACGGACGCCGGCGAGCTGACCATCCCGAGGCGGCTCTTGGAGCGGATCGACGAGCGCCTCCAGCCCCATTTCAAGTTCAAGGGGCGGTACGAGCGGGAGCCGATCTACTCCTGCAAGCTGCCGGCGGCTCCTGGGGCGGAATCCCCCCAGGACCTCGAAGAGACCATGAGCCGTCTCCGGCGTCAGACCTCCCTGGTGATGGGGCTCCTGAAGGGGCCGGCGTCGACCCTCGACGTCTCCGCCCTCGACGCGGTGTCCAACGCCGTCGACGAGTCCTACTCCCTGCTCAACAAGTTCTGCCTGGCCCACAGCCGCATCGATCCCGCCTGGTCGGCGCCCCAGCTGGCGGAGCTGGCCTCCACCTCCGCCCTCATGCGTCGCGAGGAGGCGACGGTCTGGGGCAAGCTGAGGGAGTGCCTGGCGGATCAGAACATCGGCGCCGGCACGGCCCGTCGACTGGAGGCGCTGGTCCACTCCGCGTCAAGGCGGCGATCCCGGCCGGTGGTCATCCTCGAAAAGCTGGAAGAGCGCTGTGCCAGCCTTTCTCAAAAGGGGATGGAGCCGACCCAGGGTCCCACGGCAGAGGTCAACGAAGAGCTCCGCAAGGGCATCGACCGACTGATCCGCGCCGACGAGCTGGACAACGAAACCGCCCTCACCGAGCTGCTGCTGAACCAGAAGGCTCCGTTCCTGGAGTACGTGACGGCGAGGGTCGGGCAGGAGCGGCACGGCAAGCTTATGGCGAAGCTGTGGGAAACCGCCGATCTGGCTCTCCTGGACGATCTCTTTTCGATCCGCGAGCACAAGCGTGCCGGCGAGGCCCTGATTTTCGACGCGGTGGTTCGGGCCCCGTCCCCCATCGGCAGTCGATTCCGGATCGTCCAGGAGCTCCTGCGTCGCACCACCCAGCCGCAGGAGTCGGTCTTGGTGCAGCTGTTCGAGCAGCTCGAGCTGGAGCCGAGCCGTCAGGACCTGGAGATTCTTTGGCGCTGCATGGTCCTCGGCCACGGTGACGAAGGGGTCCGCGGATACTCGGCCCAGCGCCTCAGCTCCCACTCCGTCTGGCAGGTGGTCTCCCACCCGGCGATTCCGATCCACGCCATCTACGCCATCGGTGAGCGCATGGGTCGTTCCGAAGGGGAGGATGCGAAGAAGATCTTCTTCGACTGTACCCGCGCAAGAATCGAGCAAGCGGTGGAGGGCTTCTCAACCCGTGAGGAGTTCAACGCCGTCACCAAGCTCATCATGCTGCTGCTGGGCTTCGGCTTCCTGGTGGAGACCGGCTACTTCGAGCGCTTCGACGACATCCTGCGCAAGTTCCTCAACCGGGCCCAGACCAAGGGCCTCAAGGTGGACTACTTCGAACGTCTGCGGGCGACCCTGGAGTCTGCCCGGGCCAACGCGGGGGACCGGGGGCCGAGCAAGGCTCCGGCGGGGATCAAGGGCCTTCCGCTTACGATCCAGCGACGCCTTGCTGGGGAATCACGGTACATCTACTGGTTCGTCACCCACCCGGATCCCCGAATCGCCTGCGAGACCCTCAGGCACATCGGCCTGATGCACGTCGAACGGGTGCTCAGGATGCGGGAGATCAACTCCAGCGTCCTGCAGGCGATCCTGCGTAAGCCCGAGCTCTTCACCCGTCATCAGGCGCTGGTGGCGGCCCTCAACCACCCGAAGTGTACGCAGGAATTCGCCACCAAGTACATTCCCGGGATGACCCGTACCCGGCAGGGGCGGGCGACCCTGGAGAAGATCACCCAGAATCCGTCAGCCAGCCCGGTGGTCCGGGCGACGTCCAAGCGGGCCCTGTCCAACGTGGCACGCCTGGCCCGCCGCTGACGCCGCGTAGACGCCGCCTTCCCCCCTCTTCCCGCCGGCCGCCGTCAACCGAGATGGCCCCGGCGCCGTAGGTATTGCCATGATTTACGACGACATCCTCCAGTGCATCGGCAAAACGCCGGTGGTCCGCCTCAATCGCATCGGCTCTGACCTTCCGGTGGAGCTGTTCGCCAAGTGCGAATTCCTCAACCCCGGCGGATCGATCAAGGATCGCATCGCGGTGCGGATGGTGGAGGAGCTCGAAGCCTCCGGTGAGATCGATCCGAGCACCGTGCTGATCGAGCCCACCAGCGGCAACACCGGCACCGGCCTCGCCATGTCGGCGGCGGTCAAGGGCTACCGGCTGATCATCACCATGCCGGAGAAGATGAGCCGGGAGAAGCAGGTGGTGCTCGAGGCCCTCGGCGCGGAGATCATCCGCACGCCGACGGAGGCCGCCTTCGACGCGCCCGAGAGCCACATCTCCGTGGCGCGGCATCTCAAGGAGATCCTCCCGAACGCGCACGTGCTCGACCAGTACGCCAACGCCGACAACCCGAAGGCGCACGAGGAGACGACGGCGCGGGAGATCCTCGAGCAGACCGGGGGCCGCATCGATGCCCTCGTCATCGGCGCCGGCACCGGTGGGACCATCACCGGGTGCGCGCGCGTCATCAAG
>JBCDIS010000280.1:0-8260 GCA_038748685.1 Acidobacteriota bacterium
CACGTTCTACAACCACTTTTCCGGCAAAGAAGAGCTCATCCGCGAGGTGATCAGCCGGCACGAGTCGGAGCTGCGCGACCGCCTGTTGTCCGGCGTGACGCGACGGGCGGGCGACGATCGCTCCAGGTGGTGGAGCTCGGCGACCCCCGCCATGTTGCGTTCGTAGCCGTCGGGGTAGGTCTTGTCGAGGCTGGCCAGCTGGGGCCGCACGTCCTGCCCTCGGTGGTCCAGGGCCTGCTTTGGGTAGTGCCGTTCGGTGGTGCCGAAGAGGCGGAACTCAGGAAAGGGCGGTCCCTTGAACTTGTCATTGATGAACACGTCCAGGTCCGCCGGGTGGTCCACCGCCACGAGCCGCACTTCGTCGAGGTAGGCCACCTCCCGGAGCTCTTCGGTGATCCGGATCTCGTAGACCCCTTCCCTGGCCACCAGGGATTCGCCGGCGATCTGGATCCACTCGTCGTGGTCCACAGGGAACACCTCACCTTCCCCGGCACTGGCCCCCAGGGGAGCGACCCCCAGGACGTCGGTGATGAACTCGAACTCCTCACCGTTCCAGGTGAAAATCATCGGGCAGGAACCGGAGAGGCGCTGCGCCTCCTTGAAGTCGTGGGCGGTGTTGGCCGGCTTCTGGGCTTCGTTCTGGATCAATCCGTTCGGCCAGGAGATTCGCACCGTGTCGACGGTGTCGCGATCGCCGATGCCGAAGGTCAGGGGCACCCCCTCGTAGATCCGCTTCTGGTAGCGGGACCCGACCTTCACTTCGATCTCGGATCCCGGCGCCAGGAGCAGGTTCTTGGTGCCCGCCACGGCCACACGCAGCCAGTGGTTGCCGGCGTCGATGCGGTTCAAAAGTCGCACCACCTCGCCGTCGTCGGTGACCGCCGCCAGGTCCGTGCGGCCGTCGGAGTCGAAATCGGCGGAGGTCACGGCCTTCGGGGACGTCGGCAAACCGCCCCCCGGCCACGGCTCGAACCGCACTTCGCCGAGGTTGCGGAACAGGCCGGCGCCGGTCATGAGCTCCGGCACGCCGCGGTTCTCGAGGTCGGCGAAGACCATCGGCGCGCCGGCGCCGGCGGGTCCGCGGGTGGGCCGGAAGGTCTGGCGCTGGCTGTTGATCAGCACCGCCATGCGATCCGCCGTCACCGCCACCAGATCGGTCCAGCCGTCGTGGTCGACGTCGGCCCCAAGTAGATGCTTGGCGCCGGCGGGGATGCTGCGCAGGGGTACCGCCTCGTAGTTGCCGCCGAGTCGGTCGCGGTAGAGGACCCCCCCCTTACCGGTGTAGGACACCGCGATGTCGGCCCCCTGGGTGTCGGAGACGACGTCGAACCGCGCGGCGGCCACGGCTTTGCCTTCGGCGAAGGGGAACTGGGCGGTCTGCTCGTCAAAGCCCGCCTCCCCCTTGTTGCGGGCCAGTTTCTGATCGGCCCCCAGCAGGAAGAGGTCGAGGTCGTAGTCGTGGTCGTAGTCGACCCAGAGCAGCGCCTGGAAGTCTCCGGCCGGCAGCGCGACGGCGGTCCGCTCGAAGCGGTCGCCGAGGTTGCGCCACAGGGAAGGCCCCTCGGCGGTGACCAGAGCCAGATCCTTGAGGCCGTCGTTGTCGAAGTCCCCGGGGGCCACGGCGCGGACGCCCTTGACGTCGCCGAGTCCCACGTCCGTGGTCTCCTCCCCCGCCAGCAGCAGACCCAGGCCGGATCCGGAGGCGTGGAGCAGGTCGAGGGAGCCGTCACCGTCGGCGTCGAAGACCGTCAGGCTGGAGGTGGCGGCGTCGACCCCGGTGGCCACGGTCTTGGCGTCGAAGGCAAGCGTCGCCGCGGGGCCCGCCGGCCGGGCCGCCTCGGGCTCGAGGGTCTCATAGATCTCGGCCCACCAGCTCCATTCCAGGTCCTCGGGGACCGCCGCCCCCTCGTTGCGCTTCTTCAGCTTCCGAAACACCTTCATGTGGTGCTTGGAATCCTCCACACGCTTCGCCTGGCGGTAGGCCGTGGCGAGCTGGAAGTGGGGACCCGCGAGGCTCGGATCGAGCTCCGTCGACCGCTCGAAGTGGTGCAGCGACTTCTCCCCGGCGCCGGTGAGCTTGTAGAGCACGCCGAGGTTGTAGTGACTGATGGCGTCATCGTCGATGCGCTCCACCATGCCCACCAGTTGATGGATGGCGTCGTCGTAGCGGGACGCCTGCTTGTAAGCGATGCCCAGGTTGAACCAGGTGTGGGGGATGGAGGGATCGGCCTTCTGGGCTTGCTCGAGCTCGACGATGGCCTCCTCCACCTTGCCGGCCCGCAGCAGGGCGAGGCCGAAGTTGACCCGCTCCCGCACCGAATCCGGCGCCAGCGCCAGAGCCTTCTCGAATTCGCCGACGGCGTCGTATTGGGTGGCCGGATTCTCGTAGAACGCCTTGCCCAGGTTGCGGTGACGCCAGATCTCTTCTTCGACGTTCTGGGTCTCCGCCGCTGCGGCGGTAAATCCCAACAGTCCCAAGAGGGTCCAGATGACAGGTGCTTTCATCGCGACAGGCCCTTTCCTTCCTTGATCCGAAGGATCTGGTCCACGTTCATGGTCTCACCCTCAGCGGGGGCGATCTCCTCCGTCGCTCCGCTGGGCCACCGGATCTCGATCCGGTCCACCGACTTGGCGCGGCCCAGGCCGAAGTGGAGGCGGGTGGTGCTCTGGCTAGCGTATCCGTTGCCGCCGTTGACCTCCCGCAGGTAGGTTTCCCCACCGGCGGTCACCAGGACCCGCGCACCGATGGCATCGCGGTTCGACTTGGTGCCCTCCAGGGTCATCTGGAGCCAGGACCCGGGGGATTCGGTGCTGTTCATGTAGAGCAGGGTCGGCTGGTTGGCGTTGGTCTGGTAGAAGTCCAGGCCGCCGTCCAGGTCGAAGTCGCCCACCCCGATGCCGCGGCCGTCGAGGTCGTTGTCGACGCCGGCGGGCCCCGCCATCTCCTTGAAGGTGCCGTCCTTCAAGTTGTGGAAATAGCGCTGCTTCTGGTAGCCGCTCCAGGTCATCTCACCGATGTCCGGGTAGGAGTTGACGTCGGAGAAATCCGTCTGGGGATCGATGATGACCTCGAGAAGCACCGGGATGTAGTTCTCGTCGGTCCGCGAGCGCAATCCGTTGACGGTGAAGATGTCTTCCCAGCCGTCATTGTCGAAGTCGGCGAACTTGGCGGCCCAGCCCCAGTCTGAATCGCAGGTGCCGGTCTCCTTGGACAGGTCGATGAAGGTGCCGTCGGCGTTGTTGTGCCACAGCATGTTGCACTCCTTCATATATTCATCGGTGATGTTGGTCACATAGATGTCCAAGTAGCCGTCCCGGTTGAAATCCCCCATGTCGACATTCATCCCCTTGCGGGTGTCGAAGCCGATGGCGTCTTCGGTGACGTCGTCGAAGATGCCGTCGCCGCGGTTGATGAACAGGCGGTCGGTACCGTAGTCCCCCGCGATGTAGACGTCCTGGTCGCCGTCGTTGTCGAGGTCGGCGTGGCCGAGGTCGAGGGTCCAGCCGGTGTGGTGGGACCACCCGCCCTCCTTCGTGCGGTCGATGAAGCCGCGGCCGCCGCCTTCGAGGGGGACGTTGCGCCAGAAAGTAACGCCGCCACCGTTGTCGGCGTAGTCGAGGTTGTTGGGCAGGACGTTGGGGGTCTCCAGGGCCAGCAGGTTCTTGGGCTGGAAGTAGTTGCCCAGCAGCAGGTCGAGCCAGCCGTCGGCGTCGGCGTCGAAGGCGATGACGCCGATGGTGTTGCCGAAGGCCGTCAGTCCGACAGCAGCCGAGACGTCTTCGAAGGTCACATCGCCGTCCTTTCCGGGCCCGAGGTTCCGGAACAGGAGGGGCGTGCCGAAGCGGGCCACCAGGAGGTCCTTCCAGCCGTCGTTGTCGTAGTCGAACCACAGGGCGTCGGCGCAGATCGACATGGCGTCATTTCCGCCGTCGACGCCGGCGGCCTTCGCCACGTCGGTGAACTGGGGGATCCCATCGCCGTCGAGCCCGTCATGCCGAAGAAGATGGTGGGCTTTGCCTTCGTCCGAGTCGACGACAAAGAGATCGTCATCCCCGTCGTTGTCGTAGTCCGCCACCGCCACCGCGGCGCCGCCTTCGGTGAACATCTGGAGCACCTGGGCCTTGTGCCGATCGCCGAAGCTGCGGGTGGTGTGCACGATCCGCGCGCCGGCGGCCTCGCCGACTTCCACGAACCGCACGCTGGGGGCGGACTGGGCGGGCTTGGCAGCCGCCGCGTCCATGTCATTGGCCAGGGCGGGGGCCGCCAGCAGCGCCGCCGCCAGGAGCGTGGCGGGGCGACCCATCGTCTGGAACCGAGTCACGGCGCGTCCTCCGAGGCTTCGCCGCCGAAGATCTCCCGCAGGTGGGTGGCCACCCGGCGGCTGGTCTCGAATTGAGCGTCTAGGTAGGCATCCAGCTCGTCCCCCTCCTTGGCCAGGCGCGCTTCGAGCTCCGGAAGCCCCGGATACATCTCGGATCCCTTTTGCCAGGCCTCCCGCATCTTCTCCCTCTGGTCGAGTCGCCAGTAACCGTCGCCGAGGGCGGCCCAGGCGCGGCCGTGGAACTGCAGCTTCTCCATGCCGTCCGCCAGCGCGATAGCCTTTTCGAGGTCGGCGATGCCGAGGGGGGTGCGTCCGAAGACCGCGGGCCAGTACATGTAGCTGTTGCCCCGGGTGTAAAACCCGAGCCACGACTCCTGGATTTCGAGGGAGTTCGAGAAGTGGGTCAGAGCGGTGTTCGCCAGGATCACCTGGGTGATGGCCCCCTCCGCCGGAATCTTGTCCACGTGGGCGTACCCGAGATTCATCTGCACGTGGGCCGACTCGGGGTGCTCCTCCGCCAGGGCCTCGAAGAACTCGATGGAGCGATCGTAGGCCTCGGCGGCGATCGCCACCTGCCGGTACTCCGCCCCCCACTTCAGGTCGTCGGGCTGGCCGGCGACGGCCCGCTCGTAGTGGTAGAGGGACGTGTCGTGGTCCCCGTTCTCAAGCGCCGTATTGGCCAGCTCATAGTGCTTCTGGACCGGCAGCTCCGGGCGGACCCCAGGCTTGGCGGGGGTCGGAACCGCGGGTGGCGTCGAAGCGTCGTCCGTCGTGGCGTCGGCGGCCGGGGCCTGGAGCGCGGCGGTGGAGGTTTGGGCCGGGGCGACGGCGCCTAGGGCGAGAACTGCGGAGCCGGCGAGAAGAGTGGCTAGCGCGCCTGGGAGTCGTGGCATCGATGGTCTCCTGAAACGAAGGCTGCTCGGGCAGATGACGTTCGTGGCTGCTGGGTTCAGGGGGTCGTTTCGTTGTGGGGATCCAAGATCCCCGTCAGGGCGATTCGTCGGCACCGCTCGCAGAGGCGGGTTTCGGCGCCTTGGGAGCGGCTTTCGGCACGGCGGCCTGGGCCTTCGGGGCGATGGACGGTGTTCCGGGGGTCCACGGTTCGAGCTTTCCGCCCTCCTTCAACCGGTAGATGTGATCCGCCGCCAGCTTCGTGAAGCTCTGGGTGGCGCCGGAGGGCCAGAACACTTCGAGCTTTTCCACCTCCCCGACCTTCCCGAGGCCGAAGTGGAGGGTCCTCGTCGACTGGCTGGCGAAGCCGTTGCCGCCGTTGACGAAGGTCCACCGTTCCTGGCCGTCCACCGTCGCCTTCACCCGGGCACCGACCGCATCGCGGTTGGAGGCTTCCCCCTCCAACCTCAGGGCGATCCAGTGGTGGTCCGTGGGCTGGTGGTTGCGGGCCAGGATCGGCTCCCGGTTGGCGTTGGACACGAAGAAATCGATGCTGCCGTCGTGGTCGAAGTCCCCGAGGCCGACCCCCCTGCCGTCGAGCAGGGAGTCCAGGCCGTGGCGGGGTGCCTCGTCTTGGAAGAGGGTTCCCCCGAGGTTTCGGAACAGGCTGTTGTGCTGATAGCCGGAGAGGGTCTTCGGCCCCATCGGCGGCCAGTTGCGGGCGTCCGCCAGATCGACGTCGGGCTGGATGATGAGGTCGAAGATGTCGAGGACGTAGTTGTCTTCGTTACCCGAAACCCAGCCGTTGACCACGTAGAGGTCGAGCCAGCCGTCGTTGTCGTAGTCGAAGAATTTCCCCGCCCAGCCCCAGCCGGTGTTGTGGGTGCCGGTCTCCCGGGAGAGGTCGGTGAACGTCAGATCACCGTTGTTGACCCAGAGGAAGTTCCCTTCCCGCATGTACTCGTCCGTGATGTTGGTGACGTAGATGTCAAAGTACCCATCCCGGTCGAAGTCGCCCCAATCGACGTTCATCCCCTTCTTGGTATCGATACCGATGGACTTCTCCGTGACGTCGGTGAAGGTACCGTCGGCGTTGTTGCGGAAGAGGTTGTCGGTACCGAAGTCGGCCGCCACGTAGAGATCGTCGTCGCCGTCGTGGTCGGCGTCGGCGTGCCCAAGGTCGAGGGACCAGCCGGAGATCTTCCCTAGACCCACTTCGTCGGTGACGTCGGTGAAGCTCAGCCAGCCGCCGCCCTTGGCGGGGCCGTCGTTGCGAAACACCGTGACCCCACCCCCGTTGGCGGCGGTTTCGAAGCTCTCCGGGAAGAACCTCGGGGTCTCCGGGTCGAAGAGGTTCACCGGAGCGAAGTAGTTGCCGTAGAAGAGGTCCAGGTCGCCGTCGAGGTCGTAATCGAAGGCCACGGCGACGATGCAATTCAGGTACAGATCGTCGATGCCGGAGCCGGCGGTGACGTCCCTGAAGGTGCCGTCCCCCAGGTTCTCGTACAGCAGATTCTGGCCGAAACGGATCACCAGCAGATCGGGGTCGCCGTCGTTGTCCCCGTCGAACCACAGGGAGTTGGCGGACGCGTTGGTGGCGTCGTTACCGTCGGCGACCCCGGCCTCGGCGGCGACGTCGGTGAAGGTGAAGTCGCCGTTGTTGCGGTAGAGGAGGTTCTTTCCGCCGTTACTGGAATCGGTGACGAAGAGGTCGTCCCAGCCGTCGCCGTTGTAGTCCGCCACCGCCACCGACGCCCCGAGGGCGGTGTAGCCCTCCATGATGTGGGCATAGCGGTTCTCGAAAGACCGGTTTCGGTGGGATTTGAACACCCCCGCCGGCTTGGCGACGTCGGTGAACCAGGATTCCTGCTCCGGCCCCTTCTCCGACGGGTCCCCCTTCGCCTCGGCGGCGGAGGCCCCCTCATCGACCCCGCCCTCCGGCCCGTCCCCGAAGGCGGCGCCCGGCAGGGCAACCATCAGGGCCGCGAGCAGCAGCCCGGTCGTCCGATGGGACGCGGATTCGATCTGGGCGATCACGGCGCCTCCCCAGCAACGCCAGGGGCGGTGGCACCGGAGCCGGAACCACCCGTTCCGACGTCGGCGACCTCGGTTCCTTCGCCGCCGGCGACAGCGTCGTCGGCGGCTTCAATGGTAGGCGGTGCGTAGGTCTTCTCCACCATATCGTCGCGGTTCTCCTGGATCTCCACGATCCGGTTGCCGGCTACGGACTCGAAGGTCTGGACAATCCCGGAGCGGGGCCACCGCACCGTCACCTTGTCCACCACCGGCGCCGGCGCCTCGGGGTCGGCGGAGCGCTCGGAGCCGAGCCCGAAGTAAAGACGCAGGGAGTTCTGGGAACTGTAGCCGTCGCCGAGGGCTATCTCGCGGGTCATGGTCTGGCCCCCCGCCTCGACGATCACCCGGGCGCCGACGGCGTCGCGGTTGGAGCCGTTGTCGAGCTCGCCGGCGGCCCCCACCAGCTCCACCGCGAGGTAGTCGCGGGCGGAGCCGACTTCGTTACGGAGGAGGGCATGGCGATCGGTGGAGGCGGCCACCGCAATGTCGAGGACGCCGCGGTTCCAGAAATCGGCGACGGCGATGCCCCGGCTGTTGAGCAGGAGATCGGTGCCGACGGCGCGGCCCACCTCTTTGAAGTTGCCGTCGCCGAGGTTGATCAGGTGACGGTTGCGCTCGTAGCCGTGCCAGGAATCGCCGCCGAAGTTGTCGGGGTCGAAGAAGGCGCCGGTCTTGTACTCGTCCTGCTTGGAGACCACGTTGTTCAAGAACTCCAGCTCGATCTCGGTGTCGGGGGCGTTGTAGACCCAGCCGTTGGCGGCGTAGATGTCCTGCCAGCCATCGTTGTCGAAATCGGCGAAGCCGGATCCCCAGAACCACCCGGGGGGATTGGCCTCGGTTTCCCAGGTCACGTCGTCGAAGGTGCCGTCACCCTTATTGCGCAGGAGCGTGTTGCCGGAGGCCATGTCTTGGAACACATCGACGAACGAGAACCCGGACTGCCGGAAGATCTCCCAGTAGAGGGGCATGTC
>JBCDIS010000281.1:0-8251 GCA_038748685.1 Acidobacteriota bacterium
ACATTCGTGGACCCTCTGGCAATACTCCTTGAGCCGGCTCAGGTCGCGGTCGCTCCACCCCAGCAGCGCCATATTCACCAGCAGCAGGTCGATGGGTGTGTTGCCCACCCGCTCGCCGACGCCGAGGCAGGTGCCGTGGAGACGGTCCGCTCCGGCCACCGCCGCCGCCAGGGCGTTGGCCTCCGCCAGGCCCCGGTCCCGGTGCCCGTGCCAGTCCACCAGCACCTTCTCCCCGGTGGCGTTCACCACCGCCTTGACGAAGCGCACGCACGCCGCGGCCCCCTTGGGGGTCGAATGGCCGACGGTGTCGGCGACGCACACGCGGCGGGCACCGGCCTCCACCGCGGCGGTGTAAAGACGCCGCAGATCCTCCGGCTTGGCGCGAGTGGTGTCCTCGGTGACGTACATCACCGGCAGGCCGTTGTCGGTGGCGTAGCCCACCGCCTTCTCCGTCAGCTTCAAGAGGCGGTCGATGTCCCATTCCTCGGCGAACTGGCGGATCGGGCTCGACCCGATGAAGGCCGCCACCTCCAGAGCAATGCCAGCCCGCTGGGACAGCTCGACGATGGGCTCGATGTCGCTCACGACGGTGCGGGCGGCGGCGTTGGGCACCACCGAGAGCTTCTGGTCGACGATCTCTTTGGCGATTCGCAGCACGTCGTCGAAGACGTGGGGGCCGGCCGCCGGCAAGCCGATGTCCGCGCCGTCGATCCCCAGATCGTGCATCAGATGGAGGATCTCCAGCTTCTCCTCGATGCTCGGGGTGCGGGCGGACGGGGACTGGAGGCCGTCCCGCAGGGTCTCATCGTCCAGCTCGATGCGGCGCACCGAGGGATCGATCTGCGGGCTGCCGTTCCAGTCGTAAATCAGTTCCGATTCGCGGAGCTCCATCGCCATCTCCTGGGGCCTCCGGGCCGTGGCCCCGCCCGTAGGTCGGTCGTCGTCAGTAGTTACGTTTCCAGGTGCCGGGGTGTCCCGATCGGCAGGTGGCCGCCGGTCAGGAACCCACCGCGTCCGCCAGCCAGTCCCCCACCGCCGAGGTGGACAGCCCTCCTCCGACGTCCGGGGTCGAGAATCCTTCCGTCAGGGAGCGCACCACGGCTCCGTCGACCGCGGCCGCCGCCTCCGTGTGGCCCAAGGTGTCGAGCATCAGGGCCGCCGAAAGGACCGCTCCGACGGGGTTGGCCTGGCCGCTGCCCACGAGATCCGGGGCCGAGCCGTGGACCGGCTCGAACATCGATACCCGGCCCGGGTAAAGGTTGGCGGAGGCCGCCAGCCCCAACCCTCCCTGGAGAGCAGCCCCGAGGTCGGTGAGGATGTCGCCGAACATGTTGTTGGTGACTATGACGTCGAACCGTTCGGGGGTGCGAACCATCATCATCGCCAGGGCGTCGACGTAGAGATGCTCGGTCTCAATGCCCGGGTAGTCCGCCGCCACCTCTGCGAAACAGCGCTGCCAAAGATCGTGGCCGAAGCGCATGACGTTCGCCTTGTCGCACATGCAGACCTTCGAACGACCGTGGTCAACGGCGTACTCGAAAGCCGCCCTCAGGATGCGTTCGACACCCTTCCGGGTGTGAACCTCCTCCTGAACAGCCACCTCGTCCGCCGTACCCTTCTTGAAATTGCCGCCGCACCCGACGTAGGCCCCTTCGGTGTTCTCGCGGAACACTAGAAAGTCTATGTCCTCGCGACCCCTATCCTTGAGGGGACAGAGGCGGGGGTCGTAGAGCTTGACCGGGCGGAAGTTGACGTAGAGGTCGAGACCGAAACGGATCCCGAGGAGGATGTCGGCGGCGTGCTTCATGTCGGGCACCCTGGGATCCCCGAAGGCACCGATGTAGATCGCCGAGTAGTGCTGCCGGAAGTCGTCTAGGGCCCCCTCCGGCAGGGTTTCGCCGGTTTCCAGGTAGCGGTCGGCGTTCCAAGGCAGATCCACCAGTTCTAGGTTCAGGTCGTAGCGCCGAGCCGCTGCCTGAACCACCTTCATGGCCTCCGCCGTGACCTCGGGGCCGATGCCGTCGCCGCCGAGCACCGCAATCCGCTGGGGAGCTTGCTGGGTCGGGGGTTGCGTCGATTTTGGGGGTGCGGACATGCCCGGATGCTAGCACAGGGGCGAGGTTCTCAAGGGGGCTCCACCACCTCCAGGCGCACCGTGTCATCGGCGTTCAAAATCACTCCGTCGACCGTACTCGACGCCGACGCCACGTAGTTGCGGGCGTCGTTCACCCCCCGGCCTTCGACCCAGAGCAACAGCACCACCGAACCCGCCAAAATCCCATAGCCCGCCAAGGTCCCAGGACCGGCAGGTCGCCGCGGCGCCCCCGAATCCTCCGGCGCCAGGCGGTCCACGAGCAGCGCACCGGGACGCACGACCCCGTAGGCCATCAGCGGCGCCCACAAGGGCAACAGCAGCAGGACATGGCGAACATATCCGTAGAACAGGCCGATCACCAAGAAGCCGGCCCCGGTGGCCACCGTCGCCAGGCACGCGAGGCGCCTCGGCCCGCCGCCGGCCGCCGCCGCGAGCCCCCCACCGAGCAGGAGCAGCGCCGGCCAAAGCCACCCAAGGGGGGCGCGGTCCGGGACGAAGACGTCCACCGGTCGACGCTCCCCCACCAGGCCACCGGGCCAGTTCCACTGGCCGAAACCCAGGCGGAAAGCGTCTGAGGCCAGGGCCCACTTGCGGACGACCCGGCGGAGGAACGTCTCCGGGTCGTCGCGGAAGAAACCCCAGGCCAGGGCGTCGCCGTGGAGGATGTAGCGCAGGTGATCGGGTCGCGTGAAGTCGAGACCGTCGCCGCCGGTGGCGGCGGTGAGGGGGGCGGGCGAGAAGGTCCCGTCTGCGTCGGGGTGGTTGGCGAGGGCAAGGTTGAGGGGGCCATAGATCGTCACCGGCACGAAGATCGGCAACGGCTCCGCCAACCGCCCCTCCATTCGCCGATTGTAGTCCCCCAGGCGTTCGGCGTTGCGCAGGGTCCACGGCAACACCGGCAGCCACCAGCCCACCGCCACCAGCAGCCACGCGACCCCTTCCGCCCGGCCCGGAGGCGTGGCTTCCGGCAGGCCCGGAAACGCGGCGGTTCCGGCGCGACGATGTCGGACGAGCCAGGACCCCAGTCCGAGGGCGCCGAGGAGCACCCCGAGCAGGACCGACTCCACCTTGAGCAGCGCCAGGAGGCCGAAGAGGACTCCTAGGCCCAGGGCGGGGCGCCAGGCCGCCCTACCTGTCGCGGGCTCGGCGCCGGGGGCCGTCAGCGGGTGCCGGAGCCGACGGGTATAGAGCAGCAGGGCCGCCAGCAGTAGGGTTGTGTAGAGCCCCTCGGAAACCGGCGCCACGGCCAACACGAGGAGGCCGAAGTGGTAGGTGCAGAGGAGCGCCCCCGCCAACGCCGCCATCCGTCCCACGTAGGGACGCGCCAGCAGATACACCAGGCCGACGGACCCGCTGGACACCAGGGCCAAGACCGTCTTGACCGCCAGATGGGGCACGTCGCTACCCGGATCCCCCGCCCCGAGAAGACTGTGCAGCGCCGCCAGCACCGCCGGAAATCCCGGCGGGTGGAAGGGAATACCGCTGTCGTACAGCTCTCCGGAAAGGAGAACTCGGGCGTGGAGGAAGAAGGTCTTGGCGTCCCCCTGGTAGAAGATGGTGAAGGGCCAGGTCGCGTCGCGGTTCGAATGGAGAAAGAACAGGCGATGGGCCCAAGCGAGGAGGGTCAGGCCGACGGCCGCGGCGCCGTCAGAGCGGATCCAGGGGTGCCGGAGAAGCTCGCCTTTCTTCGGCGGGGAGCTCCCCTGCGCGGCGATTCTCTTCTGGGGCGGCGGTTTTCGCCGACGACGTCTGGGCATGGATGGCGGAGCCTACCAGCCCATCGTCCCAGGTCATCAGGGGACACCCGACGAGGAATAGATCCATTTCGATGGCTCTTTCCGGCGTCGCTCTGCGCTGTTATCTACAATGCCTCTGTGCATCTCTCGCACTGTGCCCGACGTTCGGTCACAGATTCCTCACGGTTCGTGGGCGCCGCCGTCGATCGAGATGGTTGCCCCCAACGAGCCGTGCCCTTGATTCGGCATCCCCAGTGGACGCCAAGGAGGACCCATGTGGATCCCAGGACCTGCCCGATTGAAGATGCCCCTAGCCCTCGCCACCGCCATTCTGCTGGCCCTCGTCGGATGCGCCGAGGAGACGCCGTCGGACGACGCCGAGCCGCCCGACGCCACCGCTGGCTTCGGCAACTACCCCTACTGCCCCGACGACACGATCCTGTGCTCCAACCTGCCGGCGAACGACATCCTGCTGCCCCAGGGATGCGAATCCTTCGACCAGCAGTGCTCGCGTAATTTCTACTCCTGGCAAGCCTTCGTGTCCCTCAACTGGCCGGGGAAGATCATCAACGCCCCGGAGGGGGTCCAGCTCGTGGAGCCCGACCCCGATGCCGGCGTCGGTGACGACGGTAACCGCGTGTGGGAACTATGGATGGATCCGGACGACGTCTTCCTGCCGGGGGCGAAGAGGCCCTCCTGGACCCCAGGTCCCACCACCTCACCGTATTGCGACGCCACGGGCACCGCCAAAGCCCTCGCCGGGCGGTCCGCCAAGGCCAGCGTCGCCTTCGACCTCGATCCGGACCAGTTCTTCGAGGCGACGATCCAGCAGCCACTCATCGACCAGGATCTCAACTTCACCGTCTTCGAGATCCGCATGAACCGTCAGGAGGTCGGCTGGGTGATCCAGAACGGACTCTATGTTCGGGAGACGGTCGCCAACTGGCCCTCCACAGATAGCCTCACCATGCCGTCGGACGCCATCGAGACCAAGGCGTCTTGGCGGATCATTCCCGACGACATGCCCGCTGCCCAAAAGGAGCGCTACTACCGGCAGACCGCCAACATCGTGCTCGACCCGAGCCATGTGGATGGCGGTGGCACTGAACCGGTGTGCCTGACCCGGGAGCTGGGCCTCGTGGGTCTCCACATCCGCCTCAACGGCCTCTGGTCCACCTTCGAGCAGGTGGACAACGTCGTCGCCGACGGAGAGATCCAGCCCACCTACAACAATCCCACGTGCGGCGACTGCGCCACCAACGTTCCCCCCACCGACCAGGCCGGCAACCCCATCAAGACCTCCGATTACAAGTGGTCCACCACCGGCCCGTCCGCCGCTCTCTACGAAGGGTTCCCCAACGTCCCCGCCCAGATCACCCGTGGCCCGGGGCAGGACCAGTGGATCGACAAGCAGATGAACCACTGGTGGCAGACGGAAGTCCTCCAGGGCACCGTCTGGCAGCACTACATGCTGATCACCACCAACTGGCTAGAGCTTTCCACCAGCCAGCCGGTGCCGGCCCTGAACACCACCCTGGAACCCTTCCTTCCGCCCCATAGGGACCTGCCCCAGGCCTGCATCGATTGTCACAAGCTTGCGGTGAATGGGAAAGGGGCATCGATGGCGGAGACGTTCCTGGTCTTCCGGGCCTGCCCCAAGACGTCCAGGTCTTTGGCGGGGGATGTTCTGCCCCCCAACTGCACGCCGGCCGGGGTCGACACCCTGGCTTCCAACCCCTGACGCCGTCGCGACCCGGGGCGCGCCCCGGGCTCGTTCGCCGGGCCGCGCCATCGCCTACCCGAAAGAGTCGAGCGGGGTTCAGCGGAGGCGCCGCAGGACGACGAAGATGCCCCCGAGGAGGAGGGCCGAGATACCGAGATTGCGGATCAGCGCCCCGCGGCCGAATGGCACCGGGGTGCCGAATACGCGCTCTAGCTCCTGGCTGGCCCTCCCCCCTTCGAGGAGGGCCAGAACCGCCGACGAGGGCACGGCGAAGTTCAGGTTCTGCGCCCCCAAGTACTGGCTGACGACAACGCCGATCACCCGCCCTTCGAGGTTCATGACGGGGGAACCGCTGGACCCCGGAGAAATGGAGGCGGTGATCTGGAACAGCGGGTTGCCGGTGGTTCCGGCTCCGTCGCCGCTATCGATACCGTCGGGCCGCAGGGCCGACACGATCCCGGTGGACAGGGTGCCGGCGAAGCCCTTCGGGCTGCCCAGGACCGCCACTCGCTCCCCGACCTCTACGCTCCCCCTCCACAGGTCGAGGGGCGGCGGAGGGTCCCCGTCGAAGGAGACTTCCAGAAGGGCGAGGTCGTCCGCCTCCGTCGACGACCGGATCCCCACCACGTCGAGGACCCGGCCGTCCGCCAGAACCGCCCTCAGGGAGACCACGCCGTCCACGACGTGGCGGTTGGTGACCAGCAGCCCCCCTTCAATGAAGAAGCCGGTGCCGTTGCCCACGGAAGTCCCCGCGGCATCGAGGACCTCCAACAGGGCCACCGAACCCTCGGCCTTCTTTGCCAGGACCTTCAGGTCGTCCTGGGCAACGGCGACGGAGGGGGCGAGAACGAAGGCCACCAGGAGCGCGACCCAGAGCCCTCGGGGCCGGGGAGCGAAGAGGGCGGAGGCGTGCCGAAGGGGAAGCTGCATGGATTCTGGGCCGTGGGATTGCCCGTCGGGCGGGACGCGGTGGTGAAGGACGCTGAGCTCAGGCAGTATACCCAAGCCGTCCCTCCGCCAGGCGGGTGTGCAGCCAGGCCCGTGCACTGGCCCACCGCCTGTTCACGGTCGCCTCGGCGATGCCGAGAACCTCAGCCGTCTCCCGGATGCTCAGGCCGGCGAAAAAGCGGAGCTCGACGATCCGATGCTGGTGGTCGTCCATGGCGGCGAGGGTCTGGAGGGCGCCGTCGAGGTCCAGAACATCGACCCCGCCGCGGGGCTCCATCGCCGCCGCGTCGTCGTGGAGGGTCACCCGCTCCCGCCCCCGCCCCCGCTTCACGGCCCCCTGGGCCCGGGCGTGCTCCACCAGGATGCGGCGCATGGTCCTGGCCGCGAAGGCGAAGAAGTGCGCCCGGTCCTGCCAACTCACCCGGCGGCGGTCGACGAGCCTCAGGTAGCACTCGTTCACCAGGGCCGTCGGCTGGAGGGTGTGCCCCCGGGACTCCCGGGCCAGGAAGCCGCTGGCGAGCCGCCGCAGCTCCTGGGTCACCACAGGCATGAGGGCGTCGAGTGCCCCCGGGGCACCTTCATTCCATCCGCGCAGCAGCTCGGTCACGTCGCCGGCTTCCGGCGGAGGCGTTGGGTTCTTGGGCGCCATGCTCGTCTCTACGTTCCTCCGTCCCGTTCGTTCGCCCCTGACGCCAGCACTCGGCTCGCCGCCGCCACCCAGGGGTCGTCCCCGGGGCTCGTCCCCTCCAAGATATCGAGCGCCTCCCGGGCAAGGCCCGTCGCCGCGGTCGAATCGCCGGCCTTATGGTGCAGGCCGGCCAGGGACACTTTCAGGCGGCCCACATCTCGATGCCGTTCGCCGAGCCGCACCTCCAGGATCGACAGGGCTCCGCGGTAGCTCCCCTCGGCCCCCTCCAGGTCCCCCTTCTCCGCTTGCACCCGGGCCAGATTATGGAGAGCCATGGCCACCCTCGGGTGGGAATCCCCTAGCCCCCTCCGAAGGATCCCGAGGGCCTCCCTCAGCAGCCGTTCCCCGTCTTCGAGATCCCCCCGCGCCGCCGAGCCCCGCGCCAGGTTCACCAAGACCACAGCCACCTGGACGTGCTCGGTACCGTAGTGGGCGCGGCTGACGGCCAGCGCCTCTCGAAACAGCCCCTCCGCTTCGTCCCACCGACCCTGACCCGCCAAGACCTGTCCGAGGTTGTTGACGGCGGCGGCGGTGTCGGGATGTTCGTCCCCGAGGACGCGGCGTCGCAGCTCGACGGCTTTGCGGTAGAGGGTCTCCGCCTCCCCGATACGCCCCTGGTCCAGCCGCAGCCCCGCGAGGTTGTTGACGGCGGTGGCCAGGCGCGGATGCTCGACCCGGAAGGCCTTCCGCTGGAGGGCCAGGGCTTCCGAGTACAGGGCATCGGCGTCGTCGTAGCGCCCCAGCTCGTGGAATAGGAGACCGAGGTTCCCGAGGGTCAGCGCCAGGTCCGGATGCCCTTCGGGGTAGAGGCGTCGCTGGGTGGCCTCGGCGCGGCGGAAGAGGACCTCTGCCTCCACAGCGTCCCGCTCCTTCACCGCCAGGGCCAGGTTGTTGACCACCAGGGCCGTCTTGGGGTGGAGCTCGCCGTGAAGGTCCACCCGCAGGGCGAGGGCCCTCCGATACCAGGTCTCGGCACCTTCGAGATCCCCTTCGAGCTCCAGGAGCTCGGCCCGGTCGTCGACGCCGCTGGCCAGAAGCTCCGGCAGGTCCGCGTCCTGGGC
>JBCDIS010000282.1:0-8176 GCA_038748685.1 Acidobacteriota bacterium
AGGAGACTCATGCCGGACGCAGCTGGCGGAGGAGGAAAAGGCGGGCGGCTTTCCAGTCCCTGGACACCGTCGACAGGGAGATGCCCTCCACCGACGCGATTTCTTCGAGGGTCAACCCCACCAGCACCCGCATCTCCACGATGCGGCTCTGCCGCGGGCTGCGCCGTTCGAGGTCCAGCAGCGCGAGGTCCAGGGCCAGCACCTCGGGGGCGCGGCCTCCGTGGAGCAGCCCCTCCGGCAGGTGGGCGTCCTCCAGCTCCACCCGCACCGCGTCGCCCCCCCGCTTGGCGGCGCCGTGGCGACGGGCGTGGTCCACCAGCACCCGTCGCATGAGGCGGGCGGCGACGGCGAAAAATTCGGTACGGCTGCGCAGGGTGATGCGGTGCTGCCGTTCGAGGCGCAGGTAGACCTCGTTCACCATCGCCGTCGGCTGCAGGGTGTGGCCCCGGCGCTCGCCCCGGAAGAGCCCCCGGGCCATGCCGTGGAGCTCGTCCTGGACGACCTCCATCAGGCGCACCAGGGCGCCTTCCTCGCCCCGACGCCAGGCGTCGAGCCAGGTCGTCACGTCACCGGCCGGCTGGGTCATGGTCGCCAGCACCTTAACATCGTGCCAGAGCAGCACGCCGTCGGCTCCCCCCATCTCGCACCTCCTTGCCGGCCATCGCGCATTGGGAGGTGTGAACGTGTCACGGACCCCCGAGAAAAACGGCGATGACTAGAAATCCCCCCCGCCTGCGCGATGACGGGGGAGCATGGTCATCTATCCAAAGCGTCGAAGTGAATCCCCCGGGGCCCCTGAGGCCCCCGGGGGCCCCGGGTCACGGATCGATCTCCTCTTCGATTTCGAGGGGATCCCCCGCCCGTCCGTCGGGGCACGGCCCGCCGGGGGGATCGGGGTACGAGCCGTCGGGGCACGGGCCCCGGACCGGATCGATCTCTTCTTCGATTTCGAGGGGATCCCCCGCCCGCTGGAGCCACAGGTCCACCGGCCCCGGGTCGGCGTCGGTGGTCCAGCAGGCGACGTGCTCCCCGGCGGCTTCAAAGCGCAGCAGGGCCGCGTCGATGCGGGCGACGGTGCGGGGGTCCTCGCCCCGCTCGCCGAGCACCATCAGCGTCGATGTGGGGGCGGGTCCGGCGCTGTGCAGGGTGATCCAGTATTGCCCCGGCTCCGGCACCTCCAGCGGGAAGCAGCGCTCCCGGGTGGGGGTCTGGGTGGCGTCCATCGCCGGCTGTGCCAGCTGGAGGATCGTCGCCCGCGGCGGTTCGGCGGGCCGTCCGGTGACGGCGGTGAGCAGCAGCAGCTGCAAGAGCATCGGTCCAAGGTCCTGGTATCTCCGCATGGGAGACCTCCTTCCAAAGGTGGGGAAAGGACCCCCGGCCGAAGGGCCGGGGAGCGGGACATCGGCGCCGATGCCGAAGCGTGGCTGCGTTTCCCTCGCTTCGTGGGCTTAGTAACCCGCCGGTGGGCGGGTTGCGGAAAGAAATATTTCTTTTCTGTTTTTCCGCAGGAGGCGGAGTGGGGTGGTTACAGAAAAGAAAAAGACGCCAAGGGTTGGCGCCTGAGAGACTCGGGAGAGGAGGAGACGATGCGCTTTATCGCAATGCTGGTGGTGATGGGGCTTGTGGCGGGGACGGGGGTGGCGGTTGAGGAGGAGGTTGAGGACAAGGCCTGGGCGCAGGCGGTCGAGGAGCTTAGGGGCATCGTGGCCCAGGGTCCCAATAGGTCCGCGATGGAGACCATCGACCTTTGGATCGCCACTTTGGAGAAGGACTTGGGGCCGGAGCACAGGCACGTTCGACGTGCCTTGTCGACTGCTGGGCGAGTCGCCTATGGGGAGGGGCAAGAGAAGGTGGCAGCTCGCCTCCTAGAGGATGGGTATCAACGGACCCGCGGACGTTTCGGAGAAGAGCATCTGGAGACACTGCGAGCCCGTCGTGACCTTTTGATGCCGGTGACAACCGTTGACCAAGGCGAGGTTGTCCTGGCGCGTGGCCAGATTCTGGACCTCGCCACGCGCCTCTTGGGGCCGGAGCATCCCGAGACCCTAGCGGCGCATGCCAACCTCGCGGCGTCTCTTCTGAGGACCGAGGATCTTTCCGAGGCGCAGCGCCGATTCGAAGACCTGGTGGTCGCCAATACTAAATGCCTTGGTGCGTCCCACGTGGACACTCTCCTTGCTCGCGCCAACCTGGCCCGTGTTCTTCGGTTGTCCGGCGCTCCGTCCGCCGACAGAGTCGAAGGCGAGGTGCTAGCCGAACTTCGAGATGGCTTTGGGGTCGATGCACCGTCGCTCCGCCACGCCAGAGCCAATCTGGCGGGTTTCGTATACGAGCTCCGGGCCGAAGATTTGCGGCCGTCACCAGGAGATGCGGAACGGTTGATTCGGCACCTTCTGCGAAGCGAGGGGATTCTCTCCAGGATAGGCACGGACCGGATTGCTCCCCTTCTGTCCGCGGTCGGGGATATGGTGTCGTCTATCGAGGTAGACAACGACCTATTGGCTATCAAGACTCGGGTCCTGGAGATAGATCTTGAGAACCCTGTCTCTCTGGGGGAAAACACAAGCGCTTTTGCCTGGTTAGGCAACATTTGGATGGCCGGCCAGAGACGAACGGAGGTGATGTCAGCCCAGGAATGGCATTCGGGAATTGAGCATCCTGACTTCCTGCCGGCATGGATCAACATGAACGCTGCCTTCCGGGGAATTCCCGTGGGTGAGGCGACTTCTCGATACGAGTCCGTCCAAGATCTCTTGCGCCGGTTTCTGGGCAGCGACCATCCAGACACCCTGATGTCTGGAGTGTTCTTGGCGGGGTCGCTCCCAGAAGCGAGTGAGGCAACTCGGGCACTAGAGATCTATAACAAGATATGGAGCACTTGGAGCCGACTCGGAGCCGAGACCCACCCCGTAGCCTTGGAGGTTCTGTTCCGCATAGCGAGCTTGCACCAAAAGGGCGGGGAGCTGGCGTTGGCGACACCCCTTTTGGAGCGATGGATCGAACTCCGGCGGGCTGGAACGGTGTCCGATCACCGATCCGACACCTTGCAAGAGGCGAGGGCGCTCTTCGTACTGGCCTCGAACTATCGGCTATCAGCGAAGGGCCCTCCGTCAGCGGAGGGCTTTCTAGAAACGGCATTCAAGAGGACTCTAGAAGGTCTCGATGCCCTTGAGTCGTCAGCCCAGCGGATTGACACCTCCGAGCTCAACGGCACTGGCCTCACAGGACTTCACGAATGGGCCTACCGTTCGGCGGTGGAGCTCGCCCTTGTGCGGGGGAGGCTGCGGGAAGCCCTCGAGGTTCTCGAACGGTACCGTACCCAGAGTCTTCGCCGGACCCTTCGATGGGGTCGAGCGGTAGACGCAGACGGAACTCCGGAAGCGCTCAGGCGCGAACTCGCAGATGTCTCGATCCAATATAGGGCGCTGCTACGGGAAGCGGCTGAAGAGTATCCCGCTACCGGCAGCTTGAGAGACAAGAGGAATGACCTTCGGCAGCGGCGGAGGGAGATTCGAGGCGAGATCCTTGAGGCCCGTCGAGGTGGGGGCGAGCCTGCGAAACCACTCCGGTTTGAAGCAATCCGGTCCATCTTGGATCGTGGGACCCTACTGCTGGCCTACAGCGCTGGCAGAGAAGAAACTCATCTGTTTGTGCTCGACTCGAAAGGGCGGATCGACGCCTATCCACTTGAGGTAGATCTTCAAGAGCTGTGGCGTCAGGTCGAGCGGCTGCGGTCGATGGACGGAGTACAGAGCAGGCCGGAAGGTCGCACCGCCTTGGCAAGCTGGCTCTACCGTAAGCTCATTGCTCCCGCCGCCGCCCGCATCGCGGACGCAGACCGACTCCTGGTTCTGCCGGACGGTCCGCTGCATCTCGTCCCCTTTGCTTCCCTGGTCAGTCCTGCCAGTGTGGACTCCCCAAACCGGCGGTACCTTGTCGAAGCCGTTTCAGTCACCGTTGTTCAGTCAGCGACGGTGCTCGCCGAGCTGCGGGCGGGTAGTCGGGAAAGGGCGAACGCCGCAGAGCCAGAGTTGGACTGGGTGGGGCTTGGATCCCCCGACTACCCCGACGAGCAAGGAGTCGGCACTCCGCCGGCCAAGGCGGTGGAGCGGGGACTCTGGGACGGGCTCCGTCACTTACCCCACAGTGGGCGGGAAATCGAGGAGGTCGCGGACCTGTTTCCCGCCAAACGGCGCGCCGTCCGTATCGGCGAAAGCGCGACGGAGGAGGCGGTCCGAGCTCTGACGGGCCGTGCCCGGATTGCCCACTTTGCGGTTCACGGCCTTGCAGATCCAGAGTTTCCGATGGACTCCTTCCTAGCCTTTGCGGGCGACGAGGACAGGGACAGTCAGATCGGCTTGCTCCACGCCTGGGAGATCGTCGACCAACTGCGCCTCGACGCTGACCTGGTGGTGCTTTCCGCCTGCGTCACCGCCTTCGGTCCCGATCAGGGGGGTGAGGGGCTCCTGAGCCTCAGCCGCGCTTTCCAGGTGGCGGGGGCCCGCTCGGTCCTGGCGAGCCTGTGGGCGGTCCACGACGCGTCGACGGCGGAGCTGATGATCCGCTTCTATCGGCATCTGCTGGCGGGGCAAACCAAGGATGCGGCCCTGCGGTCGGCCCAGCTGGAGCTGATCCGCGGACCGATCCCGGTGCCCGACGGCAACGGGGGGACGGAGATGCGGGACTTCAGCGCCCCCTACCACTGGGGAGCGTTCCAGCTCATCGGGGACTATCGATGAGGTTTCTGAGAAAAATCTCGCGAGAAATCCGCAGGGTGCCGGGCGGCCCGGTTACTGAGCCGGTGAAAGGTCGGCGGGGCGTGCCCGCCGACCGTCCGGAAAGCGAGAGGGGGACGCAGCCGTGAGAGATGTCTTCACCGAATACGTGGCGGCCCTGGCCCAGGAAGAGGAGCCGGATCCGGCCCTTTACGACGAGGTGCTGGAGCACCTGCTGGCCCTGCTGGTGACGGAGATGCGCCGAAGGGGCCTGTGGACCGCGCCGCCGGCCTGGCTCGGGGTCACGTCGGCAAGGTGGCAAGAGGTCGGCGCGCTGGAGGAGCTGACGTTCGACGCCTACGTCTTCGCCATCCTTCGCCGCCTGCGTGGCCTGACCGACCAGCTGGAGGTGCGGGAAAACATCCGCGGCCTCGTCGTCAAAAACGTCCGGCACTTTCTGACGAAGCGGCAGCGGGACGCCGACCCCATCGGCTACCGGGTCTTCAGCCGCCTTCGCAGGGCCCTCTTGGCCCTCGTCGAGCGTGGGCAGCTGGTGGTGCGGGGGTGGGTGGAGTCGCTGCGGGCCGCCGGTAGGCGGCCGGAGGACGAAGGTCTGCCGAAGCTGCGGAATGCCTCGGTGATGGGCTTTGGGCCGTTTCAGGCAGCCTTGGCTTCCCCCGACGACCTGGCGGAGCCGGTGGCGCGGATCGACGATGCCCTCATGCCGGACCTGGTGACCGCCGAGGGGGCCGCCGTCCAGGGGGTGGTAAATCGCCTGGCGGATAGGGTCGCGACGCTGCCGGAGGACGGCGTCCGCGCCTTCCGGGTCGGACATCTGGCGAAGGTCATGAAGGACGACGTCCGGTCCCGATGGTGGGCGGTCTGGGGACAGCTCCAGGACACCCTGCCGGAGAACGGCGAGCCCGGGGCCCCCCAGGTTCCGGTGGCGCGGCCCGCTCCCGAGGAGGACCTACCGGGTTTCCAAGACGCCGTGCTGCGCTGTGTGGAGCGGACCATCGACGCCGTCCCCCAACCCAAGCGGCGGCGGGACCTGTGGACCGTTTGGACCTTCCTGCGGGGGATCCGGGTCGACGCCGACGCCCCAGAACCCATGCCCTCGTACTCCGAGGCCGGCCGCCAGGTGGGGCTGCCGCGGGAGCGGGTCTCCCAGCTCCTCGGCGAGCTGAAGGGGTGGGTCCGCCGCTGCTTCGCTGGGGACGGCTCGGCCCCAGCCCCCTCGACCCCCAAATCGAAGAAGAGCTCCGCCGACGGCCAGGGGGCCGTGGCGGGGGAGGTGACGCGATGAACACCGGTGGCAGAAACATCCAGGACGAACGGGAGCAGGGCTGGCGGCAGACCCTGGAGGCGGCGAAGGTGCTGCGGGGGCGGACCGCGGCGTCTCCAGGGGCCGCGCCGGAACCGGGGGAGCTCTATCTCTGCCGCCGCACCGCCGAGTTCCCGGTGGAGTGGCTGGTGGTGGCCGTCGAGGGTCGCCGCTACCGGGTGGTGGCGGTGGACGACGACCCCCTCGTGGGCAGCCGCGACGTGGAGCTGCCCAGTGGTGCTCTAGGGGGCGCCGCGGTGGCCCGCTGCGGCCACGGGGATTGGGTGGGGCCGAAGGTCCTCGAAGCAGAGCTGCGGGTCGCCGTGCTCCCGGAGCCGGATCTCGGCGGGGTCACGGCGAAGGTCCGCGCCCTGGAGGAGGGCCCCCCGGAGCCGACCCTGCTGGAGACGGTGGCGGAGGGGGATCCGGAGTTCCAGGACTGGACCGAAGGCACCCTGGCTCCGGCCGTGGAGGCCCTGAGTGCGAAGGAGCAGCGGTCGCCGGCGCCGTGGGCGACGGCGGCACGCAGGTATTGGAAGCCGGCGCTGGCCCTGGCGGCGCTGCTGGCGTTGGCGTTGGGCCTCGGGGTCTTCGCCCGGGGGCTGGACCGGCAGCTGGCGGAGGCCCGGGCGCGGATCGCCGAGCTGGAGTCCCAGGGCCCGGCCCCTGCGCCGGATCCCGGTGGACGGAAGCGATTCGCCGAGCTGGAGAGGGCCCGACGGGTGGCGGAGGCCGAAGTGACTCGACTGAGGACCGAGCTCGACCAGCGAGACTCCGCCCTGGCGTCGACCCGGGACGATCTGACCGCCCTAATGGACCGCCTCGCCCAGGCTGAGGACCTGGTCCAATCTCTCCGGGACTCGGTGGGGGACGGCATCGCCGCCAACGTCCGCCGGCTGGTGTTCGGCATGACCGGCGGCCCCACCCGCGGCACCCCCCGGGTGGTGAAGGCCGGGGCGAGTCCCCGGATCCTCATGGAGCTGGAAGTCGTGGATCCGGAGCCCTACCGCACCTACCGCGTGCGTTTCGTGCCGAAGCGGGGCGACGTCCTGACCGTCGACAATCTAGACCGCGACGGCGCCTGGCTGCGGGTCAGCCTGCCGGGGGACTTGCTGCCGGTGGGGGAGTACCGCGTCGCCATCGACGGAATGGACGGCGACCGGGGGACGGAGCTGGCGGAGGACTACCGCCTGGTGGTGGAGCCGTGAACAGCCTGCTCAAGAAGTGGGGCAGGGTCGCCCTTCTGGCGGCCGTAACCTGCTTCGCCCCGTCGGTAGTCGCTCAGAGACTGGGTGATGGGGGGAGCTTGCAGAGGGAATGGGAGCTGGCCGGTGAGGTCTTTCGGGAAGTCGACGCACAACAGGAGTACACAGATCCGAGGCAAATGAATGATGCCTGGCTGGCGGCGGTCAAGGAACGCTACGGGGCCACGCATCCGACAGTGCTGGTGACGCTCGCGGCGTCCGGTCGGACTTTCTTTGATCTCGGAGATCTGCAGAAATCGCTGGAGATCTACCGAGAACTGCTTGAGCTGACTACGGAGCTATTCGGCATCGATCACCCCGGGACCACGACTACTCAGCTGAATGTGGCCAAGCTCTTGGCCGAGCAAGGTGACTACCAGGGCGCCCTATCCCTTCAGATCGAGGCATTGGAAAGGCGCCGGAGACACGCCGGGAGCGAGCATGAGTCGACCCTCGAAGCCATGGGGGATATGGCCAGGTCTCTCCGTGGTCTCGGGCGATTCTCCGAAGCGCGACCAATTCTCGAAGAGGTGGTAGCAACTCGGAGGAAGATGCTCGGTGAATGGGATGAGAAAACCCTGTCAGCTCGGATCAGTTTGGGAACGCTTCATCGAGATGCTCAGAACTGGGAGGGCTTTCGGGAGCAGCTGCAAGCTGTCTTGGCAGCTCGCCGAAGGATTCTGGGGGAGAACGCGCCCGAGACCCTAAGAGTCAAGAGTCATCTGGGAACAGCGCTGGGCGAGCTTGGACGTCTCTGGGAGGCGGTTGAAATCGTGGAAGAGCTTGTCGAGGGTAGGCGGGGCACGCTAGGGCCCTCGCATCCTGACACCCTGGGCGCCAGTCTCCAGCTTGCGAGTCTTCGCCGCGATGCCGGCGATGTGGCCAAGGCCCAC
>JBCDIS010000283.1:0-8136 GCA_038748685.1 Acidobacteriota bacterium
CCCACCAGCTGGGTCGCCAGGTGCCGCGCACCCGCAAGGCGGCTGACCCGCCGGGCTACCTCGCCGTCGTGCCCGTGCTCCTGCTTGCCGCCCCAGCCGTTGAAGTTCAGGTCGACGCCCCCCAGGCGACCCGCCGGGTCGAGCACGAAGGTGGGGCCCGTGTCCCGGATCCACAGGTCGTCGAGGGGAGCGTCGACGAGCTCCACGGCGTCGTCGCACAGCCGGGCGGCGATCCGCCGCTCCCCGGGGCGCACCAGCAGGGTGACCGGTTCGTATCTGGCGATCGCGTTGGCGATGCGGGCCAGATCGGCGCGGACGAAGGGCAGCAGATCGCCCCAAATCCGCGTGCTGGCCCCGAAGGCCATCCAGGTGCGGCGGTGACGGTGGGATTCGTCGGGCATGCGCCACGTCCCGCCGCGGCGCTGGGTGTCGGGATTCGGATCCGCGTCGACCCGGGGCGCTCCGATCATGGCGATGGCGGTGGCCGAGCTCGCGAGGAAGCTGCGTCTGTTGATACTCATCATCTACTGCCGGTCATCCTCCTCTCCCTGCTCTCTGTCTCGGGATGACTGGCTCCTACCGGCCAAGATCAGCGGCTACTGGGCGATCCATTGGCTTGTCTAGCCCTCGGTCAGCCTGCGTACAGAAAACGGACTTGGCATTCGAGTTCGATCCCAGGTCCCAAGTACATATAGAGCCTGTCCCATTTCGATTTAGAAAGCTCCGCAAAGAACTCACCGCCGGAAGGATCTAAATTGATGAGACCCAGTGGTTCACCGCTTCTTTCTGGCTGTGGCCAAAGCTCGAGGACAACAGGATCAACATGTTCAAAAGAGTCAGTGGAAACAGAAATCGCTGGCAAATCACTCTCAGCTTGATAGGGATCAACAAAAATGAGCCTTGGATCCTCTGCATCGATCGCCTCCCCATCCAGCACCGTTGCCCAAGATTCACTCGACAGCTTGACAGGATAAATAAACACATCCAAATATGGAGTCGAGAGCGACGGGTTTCTCGCAATTCGATCCCGCATCTGCTCAAAGGTCTCTCTGACGGAATCTAGTTCCTCGACATCGCCATGAGCTGCGACAAAGTCCTCGATCCTGTGATGGACTTCCGGAATCAATTGAGGATCTTCCGTCTTAGCAAGCCGAGTGACAGCGTCTTTGATCTCTGAGAGCTCGCGCCTAATCGCCTCGACTTGCTGTTCATCAACTCCATTTGCAGAGATGCGATGCTTCTCTACCTCAAGCTCTTTCTCCCGTACCGCCTGATTACTGGCTATAGCGAGCGAAATCAGCCATGCGGCAATGCCAAGAACTGTAACTACCACCGCAAACCATAAGCTCTTGTTCAAGAGATGGAAGCTCTGCTGCTGGTTCACCCCCTGAGTTTTGCTTACAACTGTTTTCGTGATTGCCAAGAAAAAGACAAGCGACAAACCCCCTATTCCTGCGATCTGACCCGCGACTTGAAACATCTCATTCATTCTATGATTCTATCCCCATTGAGTCGTATGTGTAGCACTGGCTGGACGTCACGGCTCCTGAAGGCTCATCGACCGAGACTGGACCAACCAACGCGCTCAGGGCCCGAGAACTTCGTCGCCAGATCCTCCCGATCAGGCGAGGCCGCAGTGAAGGCCTCGTCGCCCTAGAGCCACCCTCCAGCGACAGCGATACTCCGGCATGAGCATACAACGTAGCGCTTGCAGGCTCTGGTGTCTCCAGCCCTGTCGCCGAGGGATTGCCGAGCCGCGGGCCAGTCGCAGGCCGGCACCCCCGGTTCCGCACCGCCGACGCCCCTTGAAACCTCGACCCCCGTTTCTGCATCCAAGGTGGCGATTCGATAAGAACACCAACGAGCGAAGGATACGCACCATGGACCTCAAGACACTCCACGGCCAGTTGATCGGTTACCTCGAGGAAGGCAAGTTCGCGGAGGGAATCGAAGACTTCTACGCCGAAGACGTCGTCGCCCGGGAGAACGGCAATCCGCCCCGGACCGGGCGGGCCAGCCTCGCCGAAGCGGAGCGCGGCTATCTGGCGGACGTCACGGCCTACCACGGCATCACAGTGCACCACACCGCCATCGAAGACCACGGCCAGGGCAGCGGGGTCGTCGTCTACGAGGCGGAGATGCGGTGGGACCACAGCAAGGACGGCCAGGTCCATGTCCAGCAGTGTGTCGTGGAGCGCTGGAGCCAGGGCAAGATCAGCGATATCCGTTTCTACGGTACCTTCATTCCCTGACGCCCCCAACGAACCTCCCCTCGGCACCGCGGTAGGCGATGGCCGAGAGGAGAATGGGGCGGGAGGGCTACTGGATGGACACGTGGTAATTGTCCCCGGTGGAGACGCTGACCGAGATCGGGCAGCCGTCATCCCCAAGGGCCCAGATCGCCCACATGTCGTTTTGCCCGGTGGTCTTCAGGCACGGCTGGGTCGGGTGGTTGTTGCCCCAGCGCACGTCGCAGCCGTCGGTGAGGCTGCCGATACTGCTCTGGACCTCGTCGGTGACGACGTGTTCGAGGACCCAGAGGCCCTGGCAGGTCACCTGGCTTTGGGGCCCTTCGACGGTGAAGTTGAGGCTTCTGGAGTTGTCGTCCTCCGAGAGCTCGTCGATGGTGTCGAAGGGATCGATGAGCACCCGCAGCTGGTGATTACCGGCGTCAACGTTGGGCCACGTGTGGGGCACGGTGGAGCTCGAGCCCCCGGCGATGGCGGTTGGGGTCTCTAGCGTGGCCACCGGGATGCTGTCCCGCAGGATGCGGAGGGTCACGGGCCCTTCGGTATCGGCCCCGTCGTTGCGGACGGTGATCGTAAACGCGAGGTCGTCCCCGACGGCGGGGACCCCCTGGGGGAGGGCGATGTCTTCGGCGAGGATCCAGAGGTTCGGCTTCACCACGGCCCCAACGTCGAGGGTGACGGTGTGGAGGTTGTCGTCCTCACCGCCGTCGTCCCCCTCGTCCACCCGGTTCTGCGGGTCCGCCTGGAAGCGGACGGTGAGGGGACCGGCGCTCTGCGGAGTGAAGTCGTGCATCCCTTCGCAGGCCCAGCCGGGCTGTAGGGGCTGCGGGCATAGGATCGACGAGGTCCCCTCCACCGAGATCTCGAGACGGGGGGCGACGACGGTGGTGGCTCCGCCGACGTTGACCATCTCCGCGAAGACCGTCACCTGGTCCCCTACCCTGGGGGCGGGGGGATCGAAGCGGACCGACATCGGATCGATCAAGAGATTCGGCGGATCCGGCGTCGGTTCCGAGCCCACCACGGTGTCGGTGTACGGATCCTCGTTGTTGGATTCGTCGTGCTCCGCCACCTGCCCGTCCGGATCGACGATCCCCACCACCGTCACCACCCCGGACTGGAGCGGGGTCCAGTTGACCTCGAAGGAGTCCTCATGTCCCCAGCCCAGGGCCGGGCGCTGGACGATCGGATCGACGCCGTCGGGGGTACGGAGACGGAAAGCGAAGGGAGGGCTGTTGAGATTGCCCTGGTTGCGAACCTTCACCTGCAGCCTCCAGGGCTCTCCGTACCGCGGCGGCTCCGAGGAGCTGACCTGGGGTACCAGGTCCGGCTTCAAGGCGGGCACGTTCACGGTGGTCACCCGACAGTTGTTGCTGGTGTCGCCGTCGCCGCTATTGTTGTCGGGATCGGCGCAAACCTCCACCTGGTAGCTCCCGGGCGCCCGATGGGTACGATAGGTCGGCATCGCGCAGCCGTAGCCATTCCAATCCCGACGGTCGCAGCGGTGTTCGAGGATAGTCTGGCCGTCGATTCTGAGCCGCAGGTCTTCGGCCTGATCCAGCAGGATCTCGGTACTGACGGTCTTCCCTATGGCGTCGATCTCCAGGTTGTCCCAGTCGTCGGTGGGGGTCCGGGCGTCGAGCTCGGTCACGGCGATGTCGAGGGCCGCGGCGTTCTGGACGACGGTGAAGACGTTGACGGATCCGGACCGGTTCAGAATCCAGCCGCTGCCGGTCGGCCTCTCGAGTCGCCAGGGGATGTAGGTCACTTGCTGGTAGGGCGCCGCGGGCAGGATCTTCAGCCTCACTTTGACCTGGAGGTCGGAGATCTGGAGCGAAGACTCCATGCGGACCGTTGCGTTGTCGGGGTCGCTCACCCTCAGGCGTAGCACCGGCCAGGGGTGGCAGGCCGGAACGGTGGCGGTAATCGTGAAGTCCCTGGTGTCACCGATGTTGGCCGTCCATGTCTCGTCGGGTGCGATTCGGACTTTGGGGCCGAGGCACCTCTTGTCGGTGTCGGCGGCGGCGCCCGTGGGGACAAGCAGGAGCCACGGCAGGGCGAACCACAGGAGGGTCCAGAATCCACGGGTCGGGCTGGGTTGGCGGTCTCTAGGCATGACGATTCCTTTCAAGGGTCTTGATTTCGAAGTTGAAGGACCCAAGCCCACCTCCGGTGGACCGGGTTCTGGAGACACCACGGGCGGACCGCCGGCGGGGGAAGCACCCCACCGGCGGCCCTCCTGGGAAAGGGTCAGCGACCGGGGGACGGCGCGCCGGCCGGTCCGCCGCAGCTCACGGTGTAGCTGACCGGGGCCGACCGCGGACCCGACGGGGAGCCCACTGCGAACTGCTCGCCGGTGTACTCGGCGCAGACCCCGGGGTCGTCGAGGGGCACGCCGATGCGCTCGAACACGCCGGCGGCGTCGGTGACCATGGGCTGCACGATCCCTTGGGGATCGATGAAGTACACGGGCTCGCCGTCCCGCTCCACCTGCCCGTTCTGGGTCCGCCAGCCGTAGACTTGGCTGAAGGGCTGGGGCGGGTGGGTGACGATGCGCAGGGAGGCGAGGTCCCCGAGCAGGTACGACGGGAAGTTGCCGTCGTTCCGCGTCGCGCTCGGCGCCTGGGGCTCTGCCGGGCAGTGGACCTCGAAGCTCAGGGGCGCGCTGCGGGGTCCCCGGGTGTCACCGACGGCGAATTGTTCGAGGGTGTAGGAGCCGCAGCCCTCCGGGTCGCTCAGCTCCACCTCGGCGATCTCCAGAACGCCGGCGTCGTCGGTGCGGATCGGCTCGACGCCCCCCTGCCCGTCGGAGCGGGTCAGCAGGTAGGCGCTGCGCTCCACCTCGCCGTCCTTGGTCCGCCAGGCGTACACCCGCTGGCGGGGCTGGGGCGGATCGGTGACGATGCGCAGGGCCGCCAGGTCCCCGAGGTGGTAGTTCGGGAAGCGGCCGTCGGGCCGGGTGACGGCGGGCGACGCGGCGTTCGGGCAGTAGACCACGAAGGCCAGCGTCCCCGACCGCGGGGCCGACGGGCTGCCCACGGCGAAGCTCTCCTCCGTGTAGCTACCGCAGGCTCCGGCGTCGTCCAGCAGGTTGACGGTGCTGAAGCGGCCCAGGGCGTCGGTGTAGGCGGGGGACGGGACCCCGACGGCGTTCCACACCATGAGGGGAAGGGCCTCCCGCTCCGGCGCGCCGTCCTTGGTGCGCCAGGTGTAGATGGGGGCGTTCGGCACCGGCGGATCGGTGGTGATCTCCAGCCGTGCGGAGTCACCAAGCTGGTAGTGGGGGAAGCTGGCGTCGGCGCGCTTGACCTTGGGCCCGGGCCCGGAGGTCTTGGCCCGGCAGGAGATCTCGTAGGACAGCGACGCGGACCTCGGCAGGTGCTTCGAGCCGACGGCGAACTGCTCCTGGGAGTAGATGCCGCACAGGTGGGGTGCGGTGAGGGGCACGTCGAGGAGCTCGAAGACCCCCTGCTCGTTGGTCCGCGCCTCCGCCAGGTTCCCCTGGGCGTCAGGACCGGCGCCGCCACCTTCTCCACTTCGGTGTCTTTCCTGCGCCACGAGTAAATGGGCTGGTTGGGCATCGGCGGGTGGGTGACGATCCGCAGGCTGGCGGCGTCGTCCCCCAGCTCGTAGGTGCACGGCGGGCTGCACCCCGGGCGGCTGGCCACCGGGGGTTGGGGAACGCCGAGGGTGAAGAGCACGGCGAACTCGTCGGTGTCGGTGAGGGACTCGATCTCGACCCAGTAGTTCCCGGGCTCGGGATCTCCGTACACCAGCTGGTGTTCGAGGCCGGGCCCCGACAGGTCGGCGACCACTTGATCGGGCCCCAGGGCACTGCCCCGCCAGAGCCGAACCGCCAGGTCCCCCTGGCCGTCGCTGCCGTGGGTCTGGATCACCAGGGGCGGGCCCACGCTGCTCCGCCCCGGGGGATTCGGGACGGCCAGGCGTAAAAAGATCGCACCGGGGGTCCGAGACTCGCACGTGATCACGTCTCCGGGGGAGATGTCCTCGAAATCTACCCAGCTCGGCGTGATCTGCAGGTCTTCGACCTCGGTGAGGGCGGTGACTTCAAGATAGATCGGCACCGTGAGGTCTCCCTCCGGCCGAAAGCCGATCGACAGCTGGCTGCTCCCCTCGGTTTGTGAGTAGTGGGAGGTGAACTCGTTCTGCCAGGGAAGGGTGTTCTCCCTGACGCTGACCGCGAACTCGGCGCCTTCCTGGGCTTCGAATGTCAAATTCAGAAGGCCCTGGGACCAGTCGTGGCCGCCGGGCCGGTTGACCAGGAAGTAGCGCCTTCCGCCCTGCGCGATGTCGAGGGGCCCGGTTGACGTCAGCCTGTGGATCGAGTCATCGAGGGCTTCGAGATCCACGACGCCCACGGCGCGAAAGGCGTCCAAGACCGCGGCGCCGAGATCACCGCTCGCGTCGATCCTCGGCGCCAGCGCAAAGGCAGCATTCCGCACATCCAAAAAGTCACCGCCAGTCACCAATTTCTCGGTGCCCAGGGCGTAGAGCATCCGTCGAACTTCAGCCAGACCCTGGCCCCTTACGGATGGCCCCGGGTGAGCGTCACCCAGGGTGGCGGGATGCTCCCCGCCCTCCATGAGCAAGTAGAAGGCCAGGCTCAGGATCGCGGACTCCTGGTAGGGGGTTCCCTCTGGATCGAGGTCGAAATCCGAACCCAGGTCCCTGGCGTTGGGTCCCCTGGGATTCGCCAGGTTGCGCAGGCCCATGGGCCCATTGAAGTCGTTACCCAAGATCCAATCGACAGACTGATGATTCTGGATCCCGCTAACTGCGAGCACCGCGAGCAGATCCGCGAAGGATTCGCGGATGGCCTGACTCGTGTTGAAAAGACCCGTGATGGCATGACCAAACTCGTGGGCCGCCACGTCCAGGGAGGCAGCGTAGGGTCTCGTAAAACCGGTTCCGGGGATTTCTGAGTAAAAGAAGGCTTCTAGTTCGTACTCGTAGAAGGCGACGGGAAGCATGCTGTCGTTGTGAACTATCACCTCGATTCCTTCGTCCCCGGTGGGGTATCTGCCCGGAAGCTCGTTGTCCCAGTGGGTGGCGAGTTTCTGCATCCACACCATCAGATCCACCGCGGAATTGTGATTGTTTTGGAAGTCTCCGATCTGTGTCGAGGCCACCTCCCGACGAGTTTCCGGAATCCACTCTTGGAGGAGAGGCGCTGTCCTCTGCACAGGTGTGGCGGGATGCTCATACACCCGGATCCGCGGGGACCAAACCCCATCCGTGTCCATGCTCCAGATCTTCACCTGGTCGATGCCGGTGAAACGGAACTTCGCCGCAAAGCACTTGGTACCCGAGTGGCCCTCACCCACGGCGATGGAGACCAGGGTCCCGGGCGGGCACATCGACCCGGTCCTGGGCTGAGCCATGGCGGAGGCCAGGGGCGGCCCCGAATGCGGAGCCCCTTCGGGTGTCGGGGAGTCCGGAAGGAAGTCGTACCAGCGCCTGGGCGCCATGGGATCAGTGGGCTCCGGGACGTAAGCGTCGTCCATCACTAAGTCGTACCAACGGTGCGGATTCTTCGCGTCGACGAAGAACTCTCGCCCGGGGACAGGGTCCCCGGCGGTGCCCGGCCGCACCACCCACGCCAGCATCGGCCCCCGCGACAGGGGCAGGATCGCCAGCTCGGCGAACTGCGCCTCCGCCGTCCCCAGGTGCTGCGCCGCCAGGTCGAGGGCCTCCTGCTCGGTGACCGTCGGGGTGTAGAAGCCGCGGCTGACCTGGTGCAGCTTCGCCTCCGGGTAGGTCCAGACCGCCACCCGGTAGCCCAGGTCGTCGTCGATCTCGCTCACCGACGTGCCGTAGATCGGCAGGCCGCTGAAGGTCTGGCGGAAGTCGGTGCGCCCGGGCTGGC
>JBCDIS010000284.1:0-8110 GCA_038748685.1 Acidobacteriota bacterium
CCTTGACGCAGAAGCAGTACCAGTCCACCGTCACCATCCAGATCGAGCGCAAGCGCCTGTCACTGCTGGCCCTGGGTCAGGCGGGCTGGCTCGAAGACTGGTGGAACCTCGAGTACTACCCGACCCAGTATCGGCTGCTTAAGAGCCGGGGTATGGCGGAGCGGGTGGTGATGAACCTCAGGCTCCACACCGACCCCAATTTCAACGATCGGGCGGAGGACTTGGAGGCGAAGGCCGCCGACGGCTCCCTCGCCGACTCCGGCGCTCAGCTGGCGAAGTTGGCGGCGCAGGTGAAGGCGGGTCTCCAGGTCAAGCCCATCAAGGACACCCAGCTGGTGGAGCTGTCCTACGTGTCGACCTCGCCGGAGTTGGCGGCTCGCATCGCCAACGGCTACGCCGACGTGTTCATTGAATGGGGCATCGAGAATCGGACGTCGACCGTCGGCCAGGCCTCCAGCTTCCTCTCGGCCCAGATCGAGACCCTGCGCCAGGAGATCGAAGACCGACAACGGCAGCTCAACGCCATGGCGTCGGACAGCGATTTCTCCCTCGACCCGGCGGGCGAAGCCCTGCTAGAGCGGCGGCAGACCCTCGAGTCCAAGTACAACTTGCTGGTGGCGGAGCGGATCAGCAAAGGGGCCGCCTACGACGAGATCCTCGGCCTGCCCAAGGAAACGGTGGCGAATTCCAGCTCAGGCGGCCTCGTGGGCCAGCTGAAATCGGAGATCTTCCTCTTGGAGAGCGAGTACCGCTCCAAGCTCGACACCTACACCCCGGAGTGGCCGGAGATGGTGTCCCTCAAGGGGGAGATTGACGACAAGCAGGACCAGCTGAGGCGTTTGGTGGCGGAGAGCCATCAGGAAGCGGTGGATCGGGCCCGGGCAGATTTCCAGAAGGCCAAGCGGGAAGAGGACACCTTGGAGGCGGAGCTCCAGAAGCTGGCGGTCGACGCCCGGCTGCAGAACCAGACCGCCCTAGACTATTCGAATCAAAACACCTACATCGAGACCCGAAAAGAGCTGCTCGGGGAGTTGGTGAAGCGGCAGTCCGAAACCGAGGTGGCGTCGAGGGTCCAGACCTCCCGGGAGTCCAACGTCCGCGTTGTCGACCGGGCGGTGGTTCCGGGCAGAGCCTTCAAACCGAAGCTCCAGGCGGACCTCACCAAGGCCCTGGTCCTCGGGCTGATGCTCGGCTTCGGCGGCGCCTTCCTGCTCGAATACTTCGATCGGACGGTCAAGACCCCCGAGGAAATCGAATCCATCTTCGGTCTGCCCAACCTGGCGGTGATTCCGGATATCGCCGAGGGGCGCGGCGGTGGTATGCGCCTGCGCAACGGGAAAGGCAGCTACGGCTATAGCTATGGGTACGGCTACGGCTATGGTCGCGCGGTCCAGGGTGGGAAGGACGGCGGCAAAGACGAGCAGAAGATCGAGCTGCTTCCCCACCACAGTCCCCGGCTGGCGGTGAGCGAGGCCTATCGCTCCCTGCGGACCGCGCTGCTGCTCTCGACCGCCGACGAGCTCGAAGTGGTCGCGCTGACCTCCGCCGAGCCCGGCGAGGGCAAGACCGCCACCACCACCAACCTGGCCGTGGTCATGGCGCAGCTCGGACGGCGGGTTCTGGTCATCGACGGTGACCTCCGGCGCCCCCGCCTTCACAAAGTCTTCGGGCTGTCGAACCGCGCCGGTCTGGTGAACCATCTGACGGCCCAGGCCGACATCGGCTCCCTGTTCGTCGAGACCGACGTGCCGAATCTCTGGGTTTGCCCGTCCGGGCCGATCCCGCCGAATCCCTCGGAGCTGCTGGCTTCGGACCGTATGCGGGACGTCCTCACCAAGGTCCGCGAGAGCTTCGACTTCGTGCTCATCGACACCCCCCCGGTGCTGCCGGTGGCCGATGCGGTGATCCTCGGGACCATGGCGGACGCCGTGGTGATCTGCGCCCGCGCCGGGGTGCTGGTGAGGGAAGACGCCAAGTTCTGCCGCGAGCGCCTGCGCTACGCCGACCTGAAGGTGCTCGGCGTCGTCCTCAACCGGTACCGTTCCCGCCCCGGGCGTTACGACCGCAAGTACCGCTACTACGGTGTCTACGAGGAAACGGCGACCGCCAAGGCCAACACCGCGGCGTGAAGGTTGCCGGGGGGTCCGCGTGATCGATCTTCATAGCCACATCCTCCCGGGGGTCGATGACGGAGCCGAGACGCTAGAGGAGGCCCTCGCCATGTGCCTGCGGGCGGCGGACGACGGCTGCGAAGCGATCGTGGCCACACCCCACCTGCGTCACGAGCGCTTTTGGAACGGCGACCGCGCCCTCCTCGAAGCGCGGTGCCGTCAGCTCCGTCAGCGGGTCGGAGGTCGCATCGAGATCCACCTCGGGGGCGAGATCGCGGTCCACGCCGAGAGTCTGGACGAGATCCACGCCCTACCCGGGGGCGGCCTCCTCCCCCTCGCCGGCACCCGCTACCTCCTGTTGGAGCTGCCGTTCCAGGACTACGGCTTCGACCCGGTGGAGATGGTCTATGAGCTGGGGGTCGCCGGCTGGCGGACGATCCTCGCCCATCCAGAGCGGGTGGCCTGGTTGATGGAGGACATGGACCTGCTCCGGGCCCTGGTGGACCACGGCGCGGTGATGCAGGTCACCGCGATGAGTCTCACCGAGGGGTTCGGGCCCGTGGCCAGGGGCGCCGCCCATCGGCTGATGGACGCCGGGCTGGTCCATCTCGTCGCCAGTGACGCCCACGACGCTCGGCTGCGGCCCACGGGCCTGTCCGACGCCTTCGAGCACGTGGGGCGTCATTGGGGCGCCGCGACGGCCCGAGCCCTCTTCAAGATCAACCCCCGCGCCGTGCTGGACGACCGGCCCTTGGAGGCGCTTCCGCAGAGCGTCTCCGAAGCCGGCCCGACGAAAACCAGGCAGGGTCCCTTCGGACTCGCGCGGCGGCTATTCTCCCCAGGTCTGCGGTAGTCCGGAGCCAAGAACCCGTGTGTAATTCGGAACGAACCCGCCGTCCGCTGACGGCTTTCCTCGCCGTCGCGGCGTCGGCCTTCGCCGTCGTCTGGGGCGCCCCGGCGTCGGCGATCGACCCCTTTTACGAGCGCCTGTACCAGGACGGCCTACTGGCCAAACAGGGGGGGGACGCCGAGTCCGCCAGCGGTACCCTCCGGCTCGCGTGCTTCGGGATGCTGCACGATACCGCCGCCCTGGCCCCCTGCCTGGCCCACCTCGCCCTGGCTCAGACAGACGCGGGGGACATCGAGGGACGTGGGGACACCCTCGGCCGACTGCTCGAGATCGAACGACGTTTCGAGGCCTTGACCCGGGCGGATCTCTCCCCGGAGACCCGTCGGCGGGTGCTGGCGGAGATCGAAGGCTGGGGCACCTACGAAGTCCTGTCGGCAATTCCGGCCCTACGCTCGGTGGCCGACCGCAAGCTGGGGGATCAGCTCCTGGCCCTGCCGCTGGACGAACGCCGACAGGAGCTCGATCGGCGACTCGCCGTCGAGCCGAGCCACCCCGGATGGCGGCGGATGTGGGTCCAGCTCGAATGGGATTCTGAGAACTACGACGCGGCTGCCAAGGCGGCGGACGACCTGCTGGAGCGCGTGGACGCCCCGGAGATCCGCTGCATCCGGGGCCGTGCCCGGGAGCAGCTGGGTCGATGCTCAGCCCCCGGGGTGTTGGAGGATCTTTCCTCCTGCGGCGACGCCGATGGACGGCAGGCGAAGCTGCGCTGCCTCGTCGCCCTCGGCGACTGGACCGGAGCTTCCGAAGCGCTTTCGGCCATGCCCGCCGACGAACGGCGCGACGCCCGCCGGCTGGAGCGCCGGGTCCGCAGGGGGCTGAAGGACGCCTCCGGCAAAGCTACCGAAGACTCGGCGGAGGGAGGGACTCCGGCGGACGCTGGGCCGGCCGGGGAAGCCGCGTCGGCTCCCCTCGGACAAGCCGCTGCTACGTCCCAAGCCGCGACGGAACGGCCCCCCAGGGCCGCCGCCCCGGAGCCTTCGGGGCTGCCGGACGACGTCCGGCGGCGCCTGGACGAAGGATGGAGGACCCTGCGTTCCGACGACCGGGGGAGTTTCGAAAGCGCCCTCGTCGACGCCCAGAGCATCGCCGATGGCTACCCGCAGGTCGCTGAGGCCCAGCACCTGACCGCCGAGTTTGCGTACCGGCTTTCCCGCTGGAGCGAGGCCGTGCGATACTTCGAGCGCGGCGAGGAGATCGTCTCCCAGCGTCCGGACCTGCAGTTCTACCTGGCGGTGGCGCTGTACAAGTCCGGAAACCGGGGCGCATCCCTCGACCTGCTCGAGCGCTGCCTCCCTCAAATTCAGCAGTCTGACTACGTGAAATTCTGGACCGCACGTATCCGCGGCCAAGAGAATTGAGCAACATCGGCTCGTCCGGAGAAGGGCCTTCGCCGTCGAGCTGCCGGTTTGCAGTCGAAGAGCCGATTCCGTAAACTACCGAATGAATTCTAGATAGCTTTTAGGAGCAAGGGCCCTATGCGGATCGTCGATCTTAGCGTCAGGTTGATTTCAGTTGGTTTCTTCATCACGGCGATGGCCGCCGCGCAGAACTCGGTCCAGGTCGAGGCAGAGCAGGTGGAGTGTCTGCCCATTGGCGAGAATGCGGTCGCCTGGGCCACGGTGGAAGACAACATCCCAGACACCCAGGTGAGGATGTACTTCCGCCGCATGCACGACACGGTGGAGGATCTCTACTGGGTCTCGATGGTCCCGGCCGGCAACGGGCGCTACTGGGGGCTCTTCCCGAAGGCGGAGGACCGTGAGGTCCAGCGCCACGCCTTGGAGGAAGAGCGTCGGGAAGCCGAAGATGACTACGCCTGGGCCCAATGGTGGCGGGACAAAGATGCGTCGGACCACCGAAACCCCACCGACACCCTCGACCAGGATCTGATCCGCGAGCGCGCCAGTCAGGGCAAGCTCGAAAGCCGGGACTGGCTGGCCGAAATGGACGACGCGACCTTCCAGAGGTGGCTCGAGCAGCTCGAGAACGAGCCCTCCGAGTATTTCGTCTCGGTCCACGACTACCAGGGCAACCGCCTGGCCCGCTCCAAGACCCAGGTGGCGGAGGTCCGCGACAACTGCCGCGTCGACCTCACCGCCGAGCAGCTGGGGGAAGCCGAGAACCTCACCGTCGGCGAAACCGCCTACTGGCAGCGGGACGAACAGCTCTTCCACTGGCTGTGTGACGGCATCGTTTCCCGCGTCGATCCCAACCGCGTGAAGCGGGGGGACGGCATCTGCCGGGCCTGCGTGATCGCCTGGTGGAAGCGCAAGGAAGTGCTCATCCCCGTCGCGGCGGGTACCGGTGTCCTGACCGGGATCCTCCTCATCGACGACGACGATCCCAGTCCCGAGACGCCCTCCGCACCCTAAGGCGGACCGTCTGCTCGGGGTCCTGACTCCACGGACCCGCCCGGCCCCCGTCGGCCGAGCGGGACCCGTACGAATCCTTCGGGCGGTATCCCCGCCGCCCCGGCTCCTCCGTCGGCCCTCACCGACGCCAGTTCCCCCTCCCAAGCGCCCAGCGATAGGATTTCCCCCGATCCTTCGCCGGGCCCGTCAGCCATGCAGACCCAAGTCTCCCGCGAAACCGTGATCCGCCCGGGGTCGGGCTGGCGCCTGATCGACTGGCGGGAGCTCCTCGCCTACCGGGACCTGTTTTTCTTCCTGGTGCTGCGGGACATCAAGGTCCTCTACAAGCAAACCGCCCTCGGCTTCTCCTGGGCCATCATCCGCCCGGTCTTCAGCACCCTGGTGTTCTCGGTGGTCTTCGGCGGCCTGGCCTCGGTCCCCAGCGACGGGGTTCCCTATCCGCTGTTCTCCTTCGCCGCGATTCTTCCGTGGATCTACTTCTCCACCGCGATGACCAAGTCCACCGCCAGCCTGGTACAGAACGCCAGCATGCTATCGAAGGTGTACTTCCCGCGGCTGGTGATCCCCATGACCCCGGTGCTGGCGGGGCTCGTGGACTTCGCCATCGGCGGCGTGATCCTTGCGGGATTGATGGCCTGGTACGGGGTCATCCCCACCCCGGCGGTCCTCGGTCTGCCTTTTCTGATGCTGCTGATGATGCTGACGGCGGCGGGCATCGGCATGTGGCTCTCGGCCCTGGCGATCCAGTACCGCGACGTCAACCACGCGATGCCCTTCGTGGCCCAGCTGCTGATCTACGCCGCTCCGGTGGTGTGGCCGGTGTCCCTGATCAACGAGCGGTTCCCCGAGTCCGCCGACCTCCTCCGCTGGATCTACGGCCTCTATCCGATGGCCGGGGTGATCGAAGGTTTCCGGGCGGCGCTGCTCGGCACGGGGCCGATGCCGTGGGACCTGCTGATCTCGGGCACCGCGGTCGCCGTTGCCCTGGCGGTTTCGGGCGCCTTCTACTTCCGCCGCACCGAGCGGATCTTCGCCGACGTCGCATGACCCTCCGGCAACCCATGAACCGCCGACGTCTCAGGAACCGTAGGGCCGGAGTCCGTAGGCCGTGACCGGGGTCGCCATCCGGGCGGAGGGGCTCGGCAAGCGATATCGGATTGGCCTGATCGAGCAGCGGCCTGACACCCTGCTGGGCACCGCCATGTCTTGGCTCGCCTCTCCTCTGGAGAATTACCGCCGCCTGCGGCGGCTGAGTCGGTTCGACGCCGGGGAGGACGCCCCGGACATCATCTGGGCCCTGCGGGACGTGTCCTTCGACGTGTCCCACGGCGAGGTGCTGGGGCTCATCGGTCGCAACGGCGCCGGTAAGTCCACACTGCTCAAGGTGCTGTCCAGAATCACCGAGCCGAGCGCCGGTCGGGCGGTGATCCAGGGCCGCGTGGCGAGCCTGTTGGAGGTCGGCACCGGCTTCCACCCGGAGCTCACCGGGCGGGAGAACGTCTATCTCAACGCCACGGTCCTCGGCATGTCGAAGGCGGAGGTGGACCGTAAATTTGACGAGATCGTCGCTTTCGCGGAGGTCGCGACCTTCATCGACACCCCGGTGAAGCGGTACTCCTCCGGGATGACCGTCCGACTGGCTTTCGCCGTGGCGGCGCACCTCGAACCGGAGATCCTGCTGGTGGACGAGGTGCTGGCGGTGGGGGACGCGGCGTTTCAGCGCAAATGCCTCGGCAAGATGCAGGACATCGCCGGGGAGGGGCGGACCGTGCTGTTCGTCAGCCACAACCTGGGTAGCGTCCGCCAGCTGTGCGACCGCTGCCTGCTCCTCGAGGGGGGGCGCGTCGAGGCGGATGGAGATCCCTCCGCCGTAATCGATGAATACCTGAACCGAACCGTCGCAATGGCAGGCGCCGTCCTCGTGCCAGGGCCCGACAGCCGCCGGAGCGGCACCGGCGAGGGGCGGATCGTCGAGGCCAGCATCGTCGACGGGGCGGGACAGGCTTCGGGGGTGCTCGGCGTCGGGGAGCCGTTCAGCGTCCGCATGCGGATCCGGCTGCCGAGCGGCAGCCGCCGGCTGGTGATCGGCGCCGAGGTGAAGCAGAGCAACGGCCTGCCCGTGCTCAACCTGCGAAGCGATGGTCAGGGGGTCGTGCTCGAGGCCGTGGCCTCGGATGGGCCCCAGACCTTCGAGATCCGGGTCCCCGCCCTACCCCTGTTTCCAGGCTACTATCTGGTGGAGCCTTGGATTGCGATCCGCAACGGTAAGCGGCTCGACCAGCTCCACGAAGGCCTCGGCATGACCCTGGAGTGCCGGGGCAAATACGAGGCGGAACGCCTGATCCAGGCCGGCCGGGCGGTGCTGCTGGCGGACTGTGAATATCGGAAAATGGAACGAGAGGGCGTCGATGAGAGCTGAAGCCGAGATCGATATCGAGTCCTACCGAGCCCACGCCCCCGATCCAGAACAGGATCCCCGTCGGGCCCGGTGGCACCAGGAGCGCTACCGCTTCGCGGCCCGCCGCCATCCGGCGCCGACGCGGGTGGCGGACCTCGGATGCGGCCTGGGGCTCGGGCTACCGGTGCTCCAGGGGGTGGCGGACTCCATCTACGCCGCCGATATCAACCCCCAGGTGGTGGAGCATCTGGCGGCGACCCATCGGTCGCCGGGCATAGAGTTCGGAGTCTTCGACGTGATGGAGGGCCCCCTGCCC
>JBCDIS010000285.1:0-8057 GCA_038748685.1 Acidobacteriota bacterium
CCCCGCCTCAGGGGCCGCCAGCCGCATGTTCAAGCCGCTCGTGGCAGTCCACCGGGGCGAAGCCGGGGATCCAGAACGGGCCGAAGCCCGCCGATTCCTCGCCGAGCTCCGGCACCTGCCCTTCTCCACCCAGCTGGCTGAGACACTCGGGGGGGCCCTGCCGGACGACGCCGACGGCGACCCGATACCGGTCCTCGCGGCGCTCCTCGACGACGAAGGCCTCGGTTTCGCCACCTCCGCCAAGGCCCTGATCCCGTTCCACAGGTACGAAGACGGAGCCAGGACCGCCCTCGAAGACCACCTGGTGGAGGCCGCCGAGCACCTCGCCGACAACGACGGGCGTTGCCGCGTCCATTTCACCGTCCCCCAGAACCAGCGCCAGCTATTCGAAGCCCGGCTAGAGGAGATCCGGGACCGCCTGCGTCAGCGTCTAGGGGTGGAGCTGGTGCTCTCGTCGTCCATCCAGCATCCGTCGACGGACACCGTCGCGGCGGAGCTCGACGGCCGCCCCTTCCGCCTCGAAGACGGTAGCCTGCTGCTGCGACCCGGCGGCCACGGCGCCCTGCTGCGCAACCTCGAAGACCTCGACGCCGACCTCGTCTTCGTCCGCAACATCGACAACATCCAGCCGGACCACCGGCGCCCCGAGGTGGTGCGCTGGAACCGGATCCTGGGGGGCTACCTCCTCGACATCGAGGCCCGCATCACCGCCCTTATGAACCGGCTCGAAGCGGGGGACGTGGGTCACCCGGAGCTCGACGGAGGCCTGCGCTGGGTGGCGGAGGTGCTCAGCGTACCCCGCGCCCTCGACTACCTGGACCGCCCTGCCAGGGCCAAACGCGGCTTCCTCTTCGACATCCTCGACCGACCCCTCCGCCTCTGCGGCATGGTGCCGAACCTCGGGGAACCGGGGGGCGGTCCCTATTGGGTCCACGACGAAGACGGCTCCGTCAGCCTGCAGATCGTCGAAGCGTCCCAGATCGACCGCGACGATCCGGAGCAGGGGGGGATCGTCGCCAAGGCCACCCACTTCAACCCTGTCCACCTCCTCTGCCGCCTGCGCTCCCACCGCGGCGACAACTACCCCCTCCGCAGCTTCGTCGACCACGATACGGTTTTCGTGAGCCAGAAGTCCGTCGACGGTCGGTCGCTCCTGGCGTTGGAGCACCCGGGCCTGTGGAACGGCGCCATGGGGCGTTGGAATACGGTCTTCGTCGAGGTGCCGGCCGCCATTTTCGCCCCCGTGAAGACGGTGTTCGACCTGCTTCGCCCCGAACACCAATCCCGCTGACGGCCCCCGTGCGGCCGCCCTCCCCGGGTTGGTAGGATCGGCGGATCCACCCCACCGAAGCTGGAGGAGCCATGGGCACGAAAGCCGTGACGCTGCCCGAGACGCTGAATCTCGCCGACCACTTCCTTGCCCGCCGGCTGCGGGCCGGGGACGGCGACCGCGTGGCCCTGCGGCTCGCGGGCCGCAGCCTCACCTACGGGGAAGTCAAGGGGTCGGCCGACGACGTCAGCCGCGCCCTCCTCGCCAGGGGGGTCCGGCGGGAAGAGCGAGTCCTTCTCGTCCTCCCGGACGGCGCCGAGTTCGTCGCCGCCTTCTTCGGCATTCTCCAGATCGGAGCCGTCGCGGTCATGCTCAATCCCGGGCTGCGGCCGGAGGAAGTCGAGTCGCGGGTGGCCTACGTGCGCCCCCGGCTGGCGGTGGTGGAGCCCGGCGCGGCGGACGCCTACCGCCGGGCGGCGTCGGCCTCGCCGTGGCTCGAAGGGGGCCTGCTGACGATCCCCAGCAGTGGGGGCGACGGGGCGGCGGACGCCGACTCCCTCGCCACGGCCCTCGCCTCGGCGGGGGACGGTCCGGTGGCGATGGCCCCCACCCACCGGGACGACCCGGCGGTGTGGCTGTTCTCCGGCGGTACCACCGGCCACCCCAAAGCGGTGGTGCAGAGCCATCGATCGTTCGCCAACACCACGGAGCTCTACGCCGTGCGGACCTTGGGGTACGGCCCCGACGACGTGACCCTCTCGGTCCCCAAGCTGTTCTTCGGCTACGCCACCGGCTCGAACCTCCTCTTCCCGTTCGCCGTCGGAGGCTCGTCGGTGCTGTTTCCCGACCCCCCCACGGTGGAGACCCTCTTCGAGCAAATCGCCCGCCACCGACCGACGATCTTCATCGCCGTTCCCACCGTCATCGGGCGTATGGTGGCCCACCCCGACGCCGCGGATCAGGATCTCTCCTGCCTCCGCTTCGCCACCTCTGCGGGGGAGGCGCTGCCCCCGAGCCTCTACGACGCCTGGCTCAGGACTTTCGGCGTCGAACTCCTGGACGGCTTGGGGACCGCCGAGATGTGGCACGTCTTCCTGACCAACCGCCCCGGCGAGGCCCGCCCCGGCACCCTGGGCCGGGCCGTCGACGGCTTCGAGATCAAGGTTTGCGATCCGGACGGGAACCCGATGCCCGACGGCTCCGTGGGACGCCTCTGGGTCCGAGGGGAATCGCGGGCCGACGGCTACTGGCAGGCCGCCAAGAAGTCCACCGACGCGTTCCGCGGCGAATGGTTCGCCAGCAGCGATTTAGTGTGCCGGGATGACGAGGGCTATGTGACCTTCTGCGGCCGCAGCGACGACGCCATCAAAGTCTCAGGGCGCTGGCTGGTCCCCGCCGAGGTGGAGGGCTGCCTCCTCGGCCATTCCGCGGTGGCGGAGTGCGCGGTGGTCGGCGCCAGGAGCCCCGAGGGCCTGCTCAAACCCTACGCCTTCGTCCTCCCCCACGACGCCGCTGAAGACGGCCTCGAAGACGAGCTCAAGGCCTACGCACTGGGGCGGCTACAGGCCTACAAGCATCCGCGTCGGGTCCTGATCCTCGACGCCTTCCCCCGCACCCACCTCGGCAAGGTGGACCGGGGCAAGCTGCGGGCCTCGGTCGAGTCGCCGGACGCGGGCTGATCCGTCCCCTCCGCCGCCCGATCGATCGCCCCCGACCGAGCCAGATGCACGACCGCCCGCGGGCCGGAGCCCGCGGGCAGATCGGGGGGATCCTGGGTCGATACCCCGGCGGAGATCAGTCGACGATCGCCGCCGACCAGAGGCTGGTGTTACCGCTCTCGAAGCCGTCCCTGAAGATGTCCAGGCCCCCCGAAGCTTCCACCGCCCGGCGAGCATTGACCCGCCCGTAACCGAGCTCAAAGGAGTGCCCCGGCCGGGTGGCGTCCCAGTTGTAATTATACCCACCCACTTTGTCCGCCGTGTCGTGGAGGATCTGGCGCACCTCGGTATGGGTCAGGTCAGGGTTCACCGACAGCATGAGGGCCACCACCCCCGACACCAGGGGCGCGGCAAACGAGGTTCCGCCGGTGAAGTTGTAACCGTCGTTGAGGTCGAGGGCGAAGATGTTGTCCCCCGGGGCCGAGAGATCCAGGTCGGTGCCGTGGTTCGAGAATCCCGCTCGCAGATCGGAAGCGTTCGTGGCGCCGATGGAGATGATCCGCGGGTTCGAAGCGGGGTACGGCATGGTGGTGGACCCGGCGTTGCCGGAGGCGCAGATCACCACCATGTTGGAGTTGTCCTGGGCGTCGGCGACCGCCGCGTCGATCGCCGCGGAGGCCCCCACCGTCAGGCTGAGCTGGACGACATGGGCACCCATGTCCGCGGCGTAGAGGATCGCGTCGTCGATGGCAGAACCATCGGGGAACGAGTCGCCCACGCCGGCGATCATCACCAGGGCGCCGACGCCGTTCCAACCGCCGGCGGCGCCGGCGATACCGGTGCCGTTGTTCGTCTTGGCGCCCAGGACGCCGGCCACGGCGGTTCCGTGGAAGAAGGGCCCGCTGCTGTTGTTGTTGCCGCTGCTGAAGTCGTAGCCCTTCCAGTCATCCACGTAGCCGTTGTTGTCGTCGTCCACACCGTTGCCCGTGCTCGGGTTGTCGGGATCGCTCCAGGCGTCTTCTCCGTTGTTGAGCCAGACGTTCTGGTAGGCGTCGGTGCCGAAACCGAGATCCTCGTGGGTGAACTCGCTCCCCGAGTCGAGCACGGCGACGATCGCGCTCGGCAAGCCGACGGTGGTGTCCCAAGCTTCCTCGGCGTCGATGATCGGCAGGTGGTACTCCGAGCCGTAGCTGGGGTCGTTCGGAACGAGGGTGTACTCACCGAAGGTGTTGGGTTCGGCGATCGCCACCGATCCGCTGGCCAGGTAGGCGTCGATGATCTCGAAGACGTCTTCGCCGGAGGGGATCTCGATGTCGACGAAGCCCGTCCGGGCCCGACGCAAGACCGAGGTATCCAGCTGCTCGTGGAGGGCGTCTTCGGAGGAGCGGGTCGCCGTCTCGGCGAACTTGACGGTGATGACGTGGGGGTTCACTCGGTAGCGCTGGCCGTTCGCCCCCACCTGCTCCCAGTTCGACCCGTTCTTGACGTATTGATGGCCCTGCAACTCCCGCTGGTCGGAGGCCGAGGCCGCCAAGGGGAGTGCGAGCAAGGCGGTCAAGGCGATAGAGGATGCATACTTCACGGTAGTGTCTCCAGGGTTGGACCGGATCAACGGAGGCTTTCAAGGCAGTGCTTGACCGTTACCGCGACATCGAACTTCGATTGCCGCAAGCCTTGCAGAACATTCCCAGCGCCGTCCAGGGGATCGTAGAGCACCTAGGTGGGGTGACCCGGGGTCACCCTTCCCGCAGGACTGACGAAGGGTCCACCGAGCTGGCCCGACGCGCCGGCAGCCAGGCGGCCAGCAGCCCCGTGGTCGCGAGGACGCCCACGACGCCGCCCACCAGTCCCCAGTTCCAAGCCATATCCCCATAGATCAACGACCGCAGGCCCTCCGCCAGGCCCCACGCGATCCACGCGCCGACCCCCAAGCCGCCGAGTAGCAGGGCGGCGCACCGCCCGAGAACCTGGCCCCGAATGGCTCCCGGCGCGGCGCCGAGGGCCATCCGGACCCCGATCTCCCGCAGTCGTCGGGTAACCCCCAACTGAATGACCGCGAACAGGCCGAGGAGCGTCTGGAGCAACGCCAGGCCGCCGAAGACGACGAACAGACCTCCGAACAGCCGGTAGTCCCAGACCAGGTTCCCGATTTCCTCGTCCATTGAACGGGCCCAGAAAAGCGGAACGCCCGGGTCAACCCGCGCCAGCTCCCGGCGCAGCGCGGGGACCACGGCCGCCGGCGGGCCGGGAAGGTCGGTGGAGAGCACCAGGCGAACCCAACGGGCCCGCACGCTGGGAAGGATGACACCCACCGCTCCGTCCGTAGATCCCTGCTGAATGATCGACAGCCTCCCGCGGGCGCGTTCGGGTAGGCCCGGCTTCAACAGGCCGTCGGGGACGACACCGACAATCCGAATCCAGGCCTCCGAGCCTTGGTATTGGATGCGGTGCCCGACGGCGCTCTCCGGATCGTCGAAGAAACTGGCCGCGAAGCTCTCTGTCACCAAGGCGGTAGATGTGCCTTCCCTTTGGTCAGCTCGGGAGACATCCCGCCCAAACAGGGGCTCCAGACCGAAAACGCCGAGGAACCCAGGGGTCGCCGCTGTCCACAGGCAGGTCCGCGGGCGCGCCGCCGAAGCCTTGGCCCCCTCCACCACGACCCCCGCGGACCTCAGCCGAGTGCCCGGAAGCTGGGTACCGAAGGCAACCCCTGCGACGCCGGGAATCGTCTCGGCCCGATCCTCCAAGTCCATCAGGAAGCCTTCGATGTCGGTAGCCGAGTAGGACGCGGGAAGCGAAAGCTGAGCCGTCAATACGCCCTCCGTCCGGATCGGCAGGTCCAGGCTATCGAGCTCCGCAAGACCTCGTACCACCATGCCGGCGGGTAGCAACATGCCGACGGTGAGTCCGATCTGGAGCACCACCAGATTCCGATGTAGGCGGGAGGTGCGCGGGGAGCCGGAGGAACCGCGGCCGGCGCCCAGGCCGGAGCTCGATAGCCGGAAAGCCCTCAACGCCGGGAAGCTGCCGGCCCCCACCGCGAGGACCAGCGAAGCGGCGAGCGACGCCGCGAGAACCGCGGGGTGGATGGCGATCTCGATCCAGTACGACATCAGCCGCGGCCCGATGAGGGCCTGAGCCCACCGGCACGCGTAGTGGGCCCCCAGAACCCCGAGGCCCCCCGCCACGAGGGTCATCAGCAGGGCTTCCGAGAGGGGAATCGCCAGGATCTGGAGTCCCCTCCCCCCGAGGGCTCCGCGGAGCGCGTACTCCCTGCTCCGGATCGACGCCCGCGCCACCAACAAGGCCGCGACGTTGATGGCCGCGATGAGAAGGACGATCAAGGACGCCGCCAGCATCGCCTGCAGGTACGATCGAAGCTCTGGGTCGGTATATGCCGCTAGAAAGCGCTCGAGCTCCGGCTCGGCGCCGCGTCTGGCCTCCGGAAGGGTATCGACCGCCGGCAGGTCGAATCCCGCCAATTGGGCCTGGGCCCCCCTCGGGTCGGCGCCGGGGGCCAGCTTCCCCAGGACTTGGAGATACCAGACGACCCGCGAATCGGGGCGAGGGGCGAGGGGCATCCACAGGTATTGGTTGAGGGGGAATCGGAAGCCGGCCGGCATGACTCCGACGATGGTCCGGGACTCGCCGTCGACCCGTATCTGGCGTCCCAGCACGTCGCCACTTCCCTCAAATCTCTGGCGCCACAGCTCTTCGCTCAGCAGGACCACCCCCGGAGCTCCGGGGAGGGCGTCCTCCGGCTCGAAGTCACGACCCAGGCTGGGAGCCGCTCCCACCATGCGAAAGAAATTCGGGGTGATCCGGGCGGCGTTGGTACGCTCCGCATGATCCCCCTCGGTCAGGGTGGCGCTCACCCCGACAAAGGCCGCTAGATCGTCGAATAGGGTCGCGTGGTCACGCCAAGTGTCGAGCTCGGATGGGACCACCGGCATGCTCTCGACGCCGGCCGCGGAGTTCCGCCAGTGGACCCGGTAGACGTCTTCGAGGTCCACCCCCGGAGGATGCCGCAGGAAGATCCCATGAAGGATACTGAAGACCAGCGTCACCAGGGCGATGCCGATGGCGGAGGCGAGGATCGCCAGGCCGGACGACAGGGGCTGGCGAATTAGGCCGCGGAGGGTCCTGGGGACGACGTCGACGAGGTCGGAGGGCATGGCCTGGTCCTCGGGCGGTCAATGCGCCTCGACCCATAGGGGAGCGGCGCAGGTTAGACGATCCTTCTAGTCTAACCCTGCGAGGCCGTTCCCATCCGCCGGGCCGGGACCCTTGCCGCGGGTTCCGGCCGACCGCGCCGTTCCGACCTCAAGGAAGACGGCTGAAGAAGCGCTCCCAGCGGGGCCAGAAATAGGCCTCCGGATCGAACGAGAGGGCCACCGCCGTGGCCTGGCCGAGGATCATGTCGCGGTGAACGGTGCCGAAAAAGCGGGAGTCGCGGCTGTTTCCGCGGTTGTCCCCCATCATGAAGAAATGGCCCGGGGGTACCTCGAAGGGCCCTTCGGGGGCCTCAGCCCGATAGGGCGTCGGCTTCGTCATGATCGGATGTTCTCGACCGTCGATCTCCTCAGCCAGCAGGATGTCCCGCCCGATCTCCGGCTCGATGCTGTTCACGATACTTGGATCCAGCTGCGAATAGGCGGCGCGCTGCCCGTTGCGATACAGGAAGAGATCGCGGACCTCGATGATGTCCCCCGGCAGCCCCACCACCCGCTTGACCAGGCGCTTGCCGTCCTCCGGGGAACGGAGCACCACCACGTCCCCCCACTTCGGATCGTCCCACTGGGCGATGCGGACCGTGGTGAACGGCACCTTGAGGTCATAGGCGACCTTGTTGATGAAGATCCGGTCCCCTTCGAGGATCGTCGGCTTCATCGAGCCGGTGGGGACATCGTTCCAGTCCGCCACGGCGGACCTGAAGGAGAACATCACCAGGCCGATGATGGCCAGGGGCTTGAGCCACTCCCGCCAGAAGGCTCCGCCACGGCGGCGCCAGACCGCCTTTGCGGACAGCGGCGCTTCGCCGGCGGAGGCGCCGCCGCTCACCGGCGTCGTATAGGATGCGTGGGAGGTTTGGCTTGTATCCCGCATGTCAGGACACCGCGATTTACAGG
>JBCDIS010000286.1:0-8051 GCA_038748685.1 Acidobacteriota bacterium
CGACGGCCGTGAGAGCCTGATCGGTGGTGGTCGCGAGCGCTATTTCCTGGCGGCTGAACCGCTCGCGGAGGCGATCCAGGCCCGCAGAAGGTCGGGGGCAGGAGGTCCGGTATCCGGAGGATCCTTCGTACGGGGTCAAACCCCGGGACTGCGGGGGGGTAGCTCGGCGCGCGAGTCACGAAGAAGCTGCGGGCCATGATGTGGCCGAGCTCGTCGACCTGGAGCCGAAGCATGAAGAGAGCTGGAATGGGCGTATGCCAGGACTGGAGCTGATCTCTGACGAGGATGAGACCGAATCCATAGTTTGCATTTCCGTTCGCCGTCATTTTCCTGTCGACCACTAGCTCAGGTGTAAGCAGAAAGTTGTGGGGTCGACTTACAGGGAATCGAAGGGCTGCGCCCCTGTGGTTTGAGAACCGCACCGTCAGGAATCGCTCGAGGGGGTCGGCCACCAGGTTGATCCAGCGAAAGCGTTCTTCGAGGCTCCGGAGGGGCGGAATGTCGATGCGCTGCGCTACAGGGTTCTGGACGGTTTCTCCATTCGCAAGTCGGTATTGTTTGCAACGGAAGCGGACCCCCGCTGAGGGAATGCCGTCGGCGGGGCACCAACTGAAGAGCTCCAGTGCCGCGGGGAGGTTTGGATGCCCCAGCAGCGGATAGCGTTGACTCCGATTGATGGTGGCGATGTTCAGAAGATGATTCAGGATAAAGGCCCTGGCCTGGCCCCGCATCCATGTGGCGGCCTGGGCGCGTCGACCGGGTTTGGACTTCGGCGTGTCCAACGGGCTGTCGTGAATGATTCCCCTGACAGGAACCGGGCCGAGTTCGGAGAGCTCCGCTTCCGCCCAAAAGGTCCGAGTGGTGGTCCCCCGGGGGCCCGGTAGACGGTCGTTTCTCGCGAACGCCTGGCCCCCCGAGGCTCGGGCTCCTTCTAGCCAATCGTAGAGAGCCAGCCCCGCTTTCCGATCGTCCGCAAGATTGGCGAGCTCCGTCCCATCGACGGGCGCAGGTTCCACTCCCCCGCGCGCATGGTCGCCAGGACCTGGTCTCGGCCCCCAAAGGGCACCGGTCGGGGTGGGAGCCCCAGGCCCAGCCCCAGCGATGGCGTCGCCGGGGGCTGGGGCCGGGCCCAACGGGTTTGCGCCCGAGGGATCCTGGGGCCGCTCAATCATGGATCGCTGCTTTCCCCCGACGCCACCGTCGCCGCCGCGGCCGCCGCTGCTTGTTCAGCATGACCGGCGTGCTCGTTCGGGGGCGGGCACGGGCAAGGAGGCATTTTTTCTGCGATCCTGGCGACGGAAAGGGCCTGGAGCTCCTCCCACCGGATTTCGGCTCTGTCGAAGCGGCCCATCACGAAGAACGCGACGCGGAGGTACTTGCGATCCCAGCATTTGGCGATGTTTCCGGGCGGATAGCAGGGGTCCATGGGTTTGACCTCGGGCAGGCAGTTCTCGGCGATGATCCAGGCGGTGAAGCCCTCCGGCGTCATGCTGTCTCCGAAGGCCACGACCTTCGGGCCGACGAGGACGCGAGCGTTGTCGGCGATGCCCGACACCACCGAAATGATGCAGTACTGGACGACTTTGATCTGGTCTCCGCTGAGGTCCTGGGCGGAGTGTGCGGAGTTCGGATTGACATGCATGGTTTGGGTGTCCTCTCGTGCAGTTGGATGGGTTCGAGATCGTCTTCGGGAATCGAGTGGGGGTCCCGCCGGCCCCGGCGACGGGAGAGCTAGGGCTGGCCCCCCCGTCGGACCGATCCAGCGGGTCTTTGGATGGACGAATCGGCGTTGCTGGACCGGCTCCCTGCCGCCTACAGCCTGTCGGGCCACGGCGAGAAGGGCGATCATGAGATCGAGGCCGAGGCGTAGCGCCCTCGATCCGAGGCCCGGGGGCGGTCGACCCTGGCGGGCCGGGCTGTGCAGTCGTCGGGGGGGGCGGTACCAGCCCCTGGGCGGCGGGACCCTCATCGCCGGAGGGCCCCCAGGCAGAGGCCCGCGAGCAGCAGGGCCACGCCGCGGACGGGCTCTGGCAACGCCAAGCCGGAAGCGAGCTCCTTCCCGTCGAGTCCGAGCCACTGCAGGGCGAGCAGGGCGGCGGCCACGGACAGAATGAAGACGACGGCGACCCGGATCGGGCTGCGGGCTCCCCCAAGGGAGCGCGCCACCTCCTCCGTTAGCTCCAGTCGGATCCGCAGGCCCCCGTCGTCGGCGGCGGGGCTTCCAGTCAAGGTGCTGGGTCCGCGGGCGAGAAGAGAAGCTCCTTCCCGCACCGCCAGGGCTAGGTTCTCGGGGCTCAGTCGCTCGATCCAGCGCCGGAGTTCCGCCTCCAGGCGGAAGTACTCGAGCACCGCCGGCCACGGATCCACCTGGGGCGCCAGCCTCTGTAGGGTCGACTCGAGGTGGGTGACGCCGCAGAAGAAGTCCACAGAGCGGTCTTCGAGACGACCGTCCCCCTCGGCGATCCATCGCCAGTGGAGCAGCAGCTGACTCGCGAAGCGACCGTAGGGGGCATATTCCTCTGACTCCCGCAGGGGCCGCATCTGGCTCAGTTTCGAGTGGAACGCCTGCCGATCCTCCGGGGGGTGTTCGGTGAGGGCGAAGAGGGCGTCGAGGATGGCGTCCGGATCTTGGGCTGAGACCGCCTCGAGGTAGCCCGCGAGACGGTCCTGCCACGCCGGGCTCGGCCGAACGAAACCGCCGCGGAGGACCCGCAGCCGGCCGCTTGGGCCAAAGGCCAGGTTGGGGAGGGTGGGGGCCGCTGGAAGGCGGCTGCCGAAGAGCGCTTGGCGCAACCACGCCGAGCAAATCCGCCGCGCCAACTCCTCACCCTGGGCTTCGCCGGTCCCGCTCGTACCCCACGGTCCTGGCGAGCCCATCCTGTGGTCCAGGGACCGCCGGTCACAGGCTTCGGTGGCTAGCACCTCTGAGCCCGACAGGGAGCCGAGAACCCGAGGTGCATGCCACCTGCGGCCGGCGCCGAAAAAGGAGGCTCCATCGCGGCCGAGGGCTTCCAAGGCCTCGGCCCGAACCTCCAGGTCGAGCTCTTGGAGTACCGATCGGCGAGCGGAGTCCACCAAAGCCTCGGCCCCGCTGGCGTCTCCGGTGACGAGCCAGGTTTCGAGGGCAGGGACGGCCCTGTCGAGCAGATTGAGGGCTTCCAGGGCTTCCGGCAGCCCCGTCCGGGCCAGCTCAAGATCCACGGTAACGGTTTCTAAACCCTGAGTACGAGGCGTCAGGGGGCTTCCCGCTTGGGTCCCGCCGTGGGGGAGCTCGGCCCGAAATCGATGGAAGAGCAGGTCGGTCTCGTAGGGACAGGGATCGAAGGCGTGGAAGAGGGTCTCGGGGGGGCGGCCGAGGGCCTCTGCCAGCAGATCCCTGGGCTCGGAGCTCAAGGGCGGCGGTCGGAGGCCTGGCTCCGCCAGCTCCGCCAAGGAGCGGCGAAGGACCGTCGGCAAGAGATCGACCCGGCTCGCCCAGCGGAGCCCGACGGCGACGAAGAGGGGACCCGAGTCGACGAGCCGATCCCGCCACTGCAGAGCCCTGCGTTCTTCCTCGTCGCCCCGACGTTCCCCGGAGGAGAATGTCTCTCGCCCCGGCTGGGGGCGCCGGGGAAGCTTGGAGAGTTGCTGCTCGATGTTCGACAGGTCGCCGGCTCGGCGGGTCGAAGGAAAGGAATGAACGGTCATGAACGAGGATCCGAAGATGGCGAATCCTGGGAACCGAGACCGACGCCGGCCCTGGCGGAAAGGTCAGTGGAGGCCTGTCGGAGAGGGGAGGGGCCAAAGACAGCGTCGAAATCAGGTTCGAAGACTTCCTCGAGAGTCAGAGCCGGAGCCGGAGCCGGAGCCGGAGCCGGTGCCGAGCCGGGATCCGCGGCCGGTGCCGAGTCTGGCCCCTCGGGCAGAGGCGAGAAAGGCGACGAGGTCGGCTCTGCTTCCGGGGTCGAGAAGGGCAGCGGAGCCGGAGCCGCGGTCGGCGCCGGGTCTGGTTCCGCAGGCAGGGTCGAGAAGGGCAACGCGGCCGTATCCGCGGTCGGCGCCGGGTCTGGATCTATGGGCTGGGCCGAGATCGGTTTCGAGGCGGGGGGATGCTGGATGACGTGTTCTGCCGCCGTTTGAAGAACGACATCGAGTTCCGTCCTCGACCCCCGCAGATCCGCGGGCTGGCTCGAAGCCGGCGGAGATGGCGTTCCTTCATGCCTCCACGGGGGGGCCACGAGGGAGCGGATCCGTTGGCCCAGTCGAAGCAAAGCAAAGAGTGGTGATGCGGCCCCTGCTTCGAGCATCTGGATCAGAGAGTCGGCGGCCGACATCTGGCCCAGGGCGGGTCTGCGGGGGCGCCCCTGGGAGATCCAGCCGGCGAGGCGCCCCAGACCCAAGAGTCTCAGCATGCCGGAAAGCGGCTGCCAGGTTCGATCTGGATGAGACTTGCAGGTCATTTCGGTCTCCTTCTGGGGCGGGAGCCCCGTCTTCTCAGGAAGGGCAGGATCAGGAACGCCATCAACATGAAGGGGCCGGCTCCGAAGGATGAGGCGAGGGGGGCTGCCACGGAGGCGTCCATACCCGAAGGTGCTAGGAGACCCAGGGCGACGAGGAGGAGAGCCACCTCCCTCGGGCGAATCCAGGGTGCACCTGTCCCGGCCGTCGGAATCGGGCTTGGCTTGCCGGCAAGACGCTGCGGCCCGGGGACTCCGGCAGCTGAGGGGGAGGGCGGTACCAGCTCGATCGCCAGGGGGGGTGCCTCGCCACGACGGAGGCAACGGAGAATGTCGACGGCCTGGCGCCCGCCGCGGATCAGATCTCCAACCTCGGCCGCGGACCCCTTGAGCCAGCCGGCGAGGAGGCCGCCGGGGCCCGCCGCTGGCCCCCCCAAGAGATCCGCCATGTGGCGCCGGCAGGCCCGCCCGAGGTGATGGCCGACGTCGACCTGGGGGGCGCATCGGGCGATCAGCCCGTCGGTGGCGACGGACGATCGGATGAACTTGATGACATCCCGCTGGGCCCACACCTCGGTCTCGGCGGAGAGTCGCAGCATGTCGAGCATGACGCTGGACACGCTTTTGCGCAGGCGCAGGCCGACGCCGGAGCGTTCGTACCAGTCCTCCGCAAGATCTTCGAGTCCCTGCCGGTATAGCTCCAGGGCCTCTTCATCGGCCTCCGAGACGGATCCAAAGGCCCGGCACATGCCGTCCGTGTCCCCGCGGGTGTAGGCCAAGGTCATGGTCGCCAGGTGCCTTCGGGAGGAGACGCCGAGGGTGCCGGTGATTCCGAGGTCCAGATAGCCCACCGTGTTGCCCGGCAGGATCATCAGATTCGCCGGGTGTAGATCGGCATGGAACACGCCGTCGACGAAAGACTGTTCGAGGAAGTTCTCGATCACATGGATGGCAAAGACTTCGGGGTCGAAACCGAGACCGGCAAGTCGGCGGAGGGTGACCCGGTCCCCCGCGTCCACAGCACGCAGGTAGTCGAGCAGCGAAACGCCGTCGAGGAACTCCATGGTCAGCACCCGGCGGGAGGACAGCCGGGCCGAGACCCGCGGCACGGTTTGATGGGGGCGGCTCTCAGAGCATCGCCCCATGGCGGTGAGAAATTGCGCCTCTCGCCGGTAGTCCAATTCGTCGCGGGTCCATTCCACGACTTCCCGGATCGGTCCGACCAAGAAACGAAACCGCTCGAGGCGCAGACCCTCGATGAGGCCCGCGAGCAGCTCCAAGATTCGGCAGTCTCCACCGAACTCACGGGCCGCCGCGGGCCGCTGTACCTTCACCGCCAGCTTTTGACCCCGCAGCCAGGCCACGTGGACCTGGCCTATGGAGGCGCTGGCCAGGGGCTTGGATTCGAAGTGGTCGAAGAGACGGCCCGGAAGATCCCCGAGCTCCTGCGCCACGACCCGCTCCACTTCCTGGGTCGACACCGGGGGGACTCGGTCCAGAAGATCGTAGAGGGCATCGCAATACTCCGGAGGGAGTACATCGGGCTGAAGGGCGAGCATCTGACCGAGTTTCAGAAACGAGCCCCCGAGCGCTTCGAAGAGCATCCGCATACGGACCGGTTCCGAGAGCTCCGCCCGCCGCCGATGGCCCCGGGCCCAACTCCGTGGCAGCGCCTGGACGACCGGAGCGAGGTAGCGGCTGGAAAGCAGGGTGAAGCTGCCGTGGCCCAGGATGACCCGGGTGATTCCGAAGAGCCTCGCCAGGCTAGGCCTTGCCACACTCATGCGGACCACCTTTGGCCGTCGCGAATCCCCATCCCCAAGAATGGGGCGGCCACCCCCGTAGGAGCGAGGCTGCCTGGAGGACCGGCGGCTTTCAGGGGGCCCCCGGGCTCGGGGGGGGTGAACAGCCGGGCCGGCATCGAGGGCCTCCCTTCGCGCATCAAGGGCTCCAGGACTTTGGACTTGAACAGCCGTTGCCGGGTCGCGTCCCTGAAGCCACATTCGATCAGCCGCGAGATGCGGGGGTACCGGAAGTCCAGGAGCTGCCAAAGATCACAGCCCAGTGGCTTTTCGGGCAGATAGACCCTGATCTGCGTGCCACCCCTTTGGGGCACCTCCAGGCCGTGGGTCAGGGATTCCGCAAGAAATTCCGTTCTCGCTGCGGCCCCTTCGTCGGATGCGTCGAGCTGATTCATGAAGTGGGCGTCGCGGAGGCTGGTCCAGCAGTCGAGCCCCCAAGAAGCCATCAACACGCGGTAGAGGGCATTCAACGTGCCCGTAGAGTGGACGCGGTCGGTCAGGAGCAGGTCCATGAACGGGAGCAGCAGGTGCAGCTCGGTGGCCCCGGCGTTGATGGCTTGGGCGACGGGGGCGTTGGCGGTCAAGCTCCCGTCGACGTAGTGGGCGCCATCGATGGGCACGGGGGGAAAGATCCCGGGCAGCGCCGTGGCGGCGAGCAGAATGCGAACCCCATCCTTCGTCCAGATTTCCGAGCGGCCGTCGAACGAACGTCCTACGGCTTCGGGCCATTTCGCGGCCGTGGCCAGTAGGTTCCTGGGTGAGTCGGCCAGCTGTCTGAAGTCGATGGAACCTTGGATCGTTTCTACGAGGGGTTCGACAGAGGTGAAGCTGGAGAGATCCAAGGCGCTGAGAAACGCGGCGAAGAACTCCCTGTTGTCCCGCAGCGACCGGAGGAGGGCCTGGCTCAGCTCGCTCCCGGTCTCCAGCAGGTCCCTGAGGAACATGTCGCCGGCTCCGGCGGGGTCCCGGGCCAGCCGGCGAAGAAGACCGGTCGGGCTGAGTCGGTTCCTGAAGATTCCGTTGCCCCATCCCCGATCGGCAATGTGCTCCAGCCAGAGAGCTTCGAGCCTGCGGGCGGCGACGGTGAAAGGTACATCGCCCTGTGCCGCGAGGAACGCGGCGTTGAAAGCACCCACCGACGTGCCGACGACCAGTCCCGGATCGAACGGCTCGCGTCCGTTCCCCCGGCTGAGGCCCAGGGCGAGGGCTTTGATCACTCCCACCTGGTAGGCGCCGAGGGATCCGCCCCCGGAGAGCACGAGGGCTCTTCGGGGCGACGGCGAGCAGGCCAGGGGTAGGGAAGTTCTCACCGGTGTGGCACCTCAGCCCTGCTTCCAGCAGTCGAGACTCTGCTCACGGCATTCCCTCCGTCCATTTCGGATCCGCGGTTGGCCGACTCTGGGCCCGGCGTCACCGCGTCCCGTATCTCTTCCAAAAGTTTTGTGGCCCGATTCTCGGGGAGCCCGAGACCATCGGCGAATCAACGAGTGTGGTCGAACGATCCTCGGAGGGGGTCGGGGGGCGCGCTGAGGGTGCTGGGACCCTCAGATCCGTGAACGCTAAGTCCAGACGGACCGTTCCGCGGCGAGCGGGCCGAACCGCGGTGGAACCGTCGGTTCTGGCCGTTCCCGCTCCAGCTTCTAGGTAGGGGGCTCCACGGTCGCTCAGGGAGCGTTGGAGAAGAGGAGCTCGGGGAAGTGTCTTCGATGGAAACCGAGCACGCTGGGGGCCGCGCGTCCGGGGGCACCGAGGAGGGTCAGCAGTCGTAGGGTCCTGGCGCGTAGCTGGGGCCTCGCCGACGGGCCTAGGGGAG
>JBCDIS010000287.1:0-7973 GCA_038748685.1 Acidobacteriota bacterium
GCGAGTGGTGATCGCATCCAACGCCTCGAAGCAGCCAAAGCCACCCTTGCCGCGTTGGTCGACGAGTTGATAGCCGAAGCTCGGCAAGATTAGGGCGGTATTGCGGCGGACAGATATGGTTGTCATAAGTTAGCTTATGGTAACCATAGTAGTGGTTGCTGAGATCTCAACGACCAAAACATCGACGCCCCCAAGGGGGATTTGCGGCCCCGGCCGGAACCAAAAGGAGAAACGCGATGAAGAAGACGGCAAACCTCACCTCGGAAGAGATCTGCGCCGAACTCGAACGCTTCGGCGGCCCAGCGGCCCTGAGGGAAGCCCTCGAAGACGCCGCCTAGGACGCAGAAGCGGCGGCCCAATCGGCAGCCACCAACTACGCCCGCACAGCCCAAGAAGAGATCGACTATGCGTGGGTCTCCGCCGGCGTCGACCATGGGCCCGTCGACGACAAAGAGGTGGACGACGTCTATTGGTCGACCCACGCCGCCGAGGAAGACTATTACCTTCGCCTCTACCTCGAAGACCTGGTGGCCACGAGAGCCAAGCAAGCGCGCCTCATGGCCGCGAAAGGCTGGACCTTGCCACCACTCGCCGATTCCTAGTCATCGCCCGGGCCGCGACCACCGCGGACGGCCTCCGAGAACTGATCGACGCACTCCGGTTTCCTAATGTCGTCCCAAGGGACACCAACGTCCGGATCACTAACGCAGACACAGACCGCCAGTGGAACAAGTTCCTTCGGCTCTTGAACGACAGACCAGAAAAGATCCCCTGACCGACGGCCTCCGGCCGACCCCCTGTACGTAGGGCCTTTAGAGGGCTTTGTTTATAAACCCCAGCATGGCGCGGGCGGCCCCGACGTCAAGGGCTGCGCGCGGCTCCGCCGTGCTCGGACGCTACGCGTCAAACCCTGGACATCGGCGCCGTCTCCACGCCGAATAAATAGTGGGGCGGCTCCGCCGGAAAGCCCTCGAAAGGCCCGCAGAAGTGGGGCTCTCCTCCGGAAAGATGGGAGCCGAAGGTTCCAGGGGCCTAACAGAACTCCCCTGACACGAACCCCTCCGCCAGGCGCCAGGTCCTCGACCACCGCGCGGGGGTTTCCACCAACACCCGTTCTCCTCGAGGAGCGAGCTCGCCGGCGATCGTCGAAGGGATACCCCCACCTTCGAACCATTGAACTCAGCGCCTTCTTACTTTTTCTTCAGCTCTTTGACCGGACCGCCACGGCCTGTACCCTCTATGGACCAACAACCATCCATCTAAGGGAGGTACTGCTGTGTCGAAACGTCCTTGGGCCCCCGTCCTAATCGTTATTCTCGTCCTCTCGGCCGTCGCCTTGCCAGCCGCCGGGGAGATCCTCGTCGACTGCTCCGGATACACGATAAAAATCCGGGACGGTAATCAATGCTGGATCATCGAATGCACCGGATGTGCCATCTACGAGGACGGCGAACTTATCGAGTCGTGGGACGTCTGTGGAGCCTGGCGGCCATGCCACGGAATCTAGCCCCTCTCGCCGCCGCGGCCTTCGCCGCGGCCCTCTCCCCCTCCGGGCTCGCCATCGAAGCCCCAGCCGCCGAAGCCATCCATCCAATCCCCGTGGCCACCGCAACCACGTGGAGCGGACCTCAAGCCGTCCAGGCCGGCCGAGACGGCCGCGCCTACGTCCTCGACCTCGGCACCTACGAGGTGTACCCCTACCGCCGGACTGAGGCGGTCCTAGGCCCTCCGGAGCCTTTCGAGACGATCCCTTCGGATAGAGACGGGGGACCTCCTGTCCTCGGTGTCTCGATGAGCCTCGACGGTGAATGGATGACGTTTAACCCGCCCAACCGCGTCCGCTACTTTGAGCGCGACCGAGAGGCCCACCTACCCTTGCCCACCTGGGAGGTGACCTCTGTCGGCTGGTGGGACGACCGGCCAGCCGTCGGCGTCCTGCCGCACCAGCTCGGCGGCCCCCTCGACGGCGCCGGCGACGCGTCAGACGTATGGGACCCGCCACCGGTCCTCCTGGCCTACGACTCACGCCGAAGCCAGTGGGAGCCAATCCACTCGCGACCACTGGAGCAACCCTCCCCCGAAGCCCAGCGCCCTTGGCGCTCCACGGTCTTGGCCAGCGGTCCCAAGGGCTCCACGTGGCTCATTTGGGACTACCGCTACCAGGTCCTCCGGCTAGACCGGACCCGAAAGATCCGGGACCGCTTCACCGTCGGTACCGGTGAACCCGAGTACAAGGCCCGGACCGACGCCCACCAGCGGCGAATGGAGGAAGAAATCGCAAAGCGTGGCGGCGCTCCGCGCGACCTTCCGACCCAAATTGCGGCCAAGCGGATTCGCGCTGCAGCGGGACACGGAGACCGGCTCTATCTGCTGACGACGGCCGGCGAAGGCCCCAGGCCCTTCACCCTCGACCGCTACGCCCCAGATGTAGGAGAGGGAGCGACCCTCGAACGCGTGGCGCTGGCCTTACCCACCTACCGCGGCCGGCTCACCCTTGCAGCTGCCAAAGACGGTCTAATGCTGACCCACTACCGGGGCACCCAGGGCCGCCACCTCATTCCCTGGGCCGTCCTCGACGTCGCCAGCTGGGAACCTGTCGAAGGGGCCCAGTTCGAGGACTAGCCCTCCGCCGCGGTCGCCACGCTTCGAGTACTGACGGCGGCCGCGGCCTTCTTCCTTCCCGCGCTCTTCTTCCTTCCCGCGGTCTTCTTCCTTCCCGCGCCCTCGGAGATCCACGCCTCCACTTCGCCGAGGAGCCTGTGCCAGTCCTGCTCCGTGCGAATGAAGCACCGGATCTCCGACCAGTGGGCCGCCCCGAAGCCCGCCAGAGTCCGAAGACTCTTCAAAGGGCCCCGCACGTCCGACCGGTCGAGCCTCCCCGACATCCAGGCCTCCGCATCGAGCACGGCCGCCACCGCCGCATCCGGCCCACCGGCCCCCAACCAGTGACAGCCGAGCAAGAGCGTGAGTTGCACCAGCTCGGCGAGGATCTCACGGTCTCGCCGCCTCAAGTGCTCCACCACCTCGGCGAATAGCTCCGCCGAAGCAGCTCCGCTCATCCCGAGCAAACGGGCGACCTCGACCAGGTCCCGGCCGGGATGCCCATCCTCGTGCTCCGGACCCCTACAGACCGCCCCCAAGAGAATCTCTGTCGCATCTCCTCCTCCACCAGCTCTCCAGCCGCCAGAGTCCGCCTCACGGCACGACTTGCCCCACTGGAGCAAGTCCCCTATTACCTGAACCAAAGGCCGCCCCTCCTGGCCTTGCAAGGCCCCCAGAAGCAAGGACCAATAGCGCTCCCTACGCATCAGCCATCCTCTCCAAGCCCTCCGAGGATGGTAGCGATGGTTCTGGACGCCACCTCCAGTTTGTCGGCGACCTCTCGCCGCCGTCGGGGGTCTGACCGTAAGGCCTCGACGAGCGCGTCCACGTCCTTGCCTACCACCCCTCGGAGGTAGCCAACGGCCGACCGGCTCCGGACGTCGTCGAAGACGTTCAAGCCCTCCATCCGGTCGAGGGCATCCACCAGGCCCTGAACCGTGCCCCGCTTGAAAATGGCATCTGGCTCCCGGAGCCGGCCCGCAAGAGGGGCCACCGCCTCGAACAACTTCGACCACAGGTCACGTCGCGCCGTCACGACACATGTTCGACTCCGTTCCTCGGCGGACGCCTCCAGCCAGTCGCGATCAGCGATCGACAGATCGAGGCCCTCAGGAAGGCCCTCGGACTCCCGCAGCTCTGAGGCCGTGAGGACGACTCCGAACTTTCCGCGTACGTCCACTGGATAGTCGGTCCGCTCGAAGAGAGACCCTAGTTCCCGCTCCGCCGCCCTCACTGCCGCCGGATACGCGGCGACGAACTCCTCCACAGCCGCTTCGAACCGCGCCTTCAGCTCTTTAACGCCGTCCATGTACGGCCCGAAGCACTCGGCCGAGATCAGACGATCGCCACCCTCTTCCCATTTGAGGGTCTCGTCGTAGTGCCACCGTCGCAGTTGCCCCCCCAACCGCTTGACCTCTCGGAGTTCCTCCGAGTCGACCAGCTTCTTCTTAACCGTGGTCGACTCATACTTCGCACCTTTGGCGCGTTCAAGATCGCGACCGGCCGCCTTGTCGACCGCCTCCCCTTCCCACATCCGAATCTGAACGCGCACGAGCAGGGCGCCGGCCACCTGGTGGTCGGCGCCCTCCAAACTCCCCGCGGCCTCAGAGCCTCTAGCCATACGGCGGCCACCCCAGGTCCACCCCCTTTCCAGGCTGGTCCTCTGCCTCCGACTCCAAAGGGCGGAGGTGCCGGATCAAATCCTCCACTTGCCTCGCCGGCTCCGACATTCCACAGTTGACCATATCGAGCCAAACGTACTCCAGGACACCAACCGCCGCCCCACGATCGAACCCCGCGCTAATAACCGGAGGTTCCCGTGACGCCGCTACCAGAACCTGCAGCAGCTCCGCACTCAAGTAGCGCTCCGGCTCTGGTGGGCGAAAATCCACCAATTCTTGGAGGAAAACCAAAGCCAACCTGGCCACCAGGTCAAGCAGCCTACCCTCCTCCTCCGTCTGCCGCGCCATTAGAAGCCCCCCCCGAAAGCCTCATGGACGGTGGTTTCCTCTATCTCCGCTGACGCCGCCTTTGCGAACCGCTTTTGTCCTGCTGTCACGTGGGTCAACAGCTCCTGAACCTGATCGGCTTCCTCTTTCAGGTCATGGTCAACCATGTGAGCCCGGAGGATTTTAAGAAGCGTTACCGTGCTCGCGAAGTCGTAGGACCTCCCCAGAGCCGGCGGACTCTCCGCCGCCGTCCGCAACCGTTCCTGAAGCGCTGGGCTCAGAAACCGGCGCGGGTCCGTCGCACCTAACCGCTCTATCTGCTCCTGCCAAACCGTCACCAGATCGATGACCAGGTCCGCCAGCTCGCCTTCTGCTTCCGTAAACTTTGTCCTCGTTTCCATTGCTTCCATCCGCCTCCAAAAGTGCTGCACAGCAAAGCAGCAGCTCCGCCGGCTCGACGAAGCTGCACGAGTGAAGAAGGTCCGCCGCCGCTCGAAAACTGGCGGCGGCCTTCGGATCTAGGTCGAAGATGAAGGACACCGGCTCAAATCGTGAGCCGGAGGACCTCATGGCAGTTCACGACTGCCGACGTCGCCGATCCGCGCACTGCGCGAACCCCGGGAAAAAACACCTGGCCCGGGCCGGTGTAGACCCTGCGGAACGGACCGCTGAGAGGTAGGACCGCATCGAAGGTCCCATCCCCATCCCAGTCCACCTCCAAGCCGGTGGCCTCCGAGGCCTCGATCGTGAAGACGATCTCTGTCCCCGACGGACACTCACAGAGCTGCAAAGCGCTACTGCAATTGCACGCCGGTGTGGCGGCCTGGTCGACCTCGAACCGGGTCACCCTCGGCGGCAGCGGGGCCCCGACCGACGTCACCCGGAACTCTCGATCCACCGTCGCGACCCGCCCCGACTGGCAGTTCCGAGCCTGGATCCGGACGCCGTAGGTCCCTGGCGTGTTCGGCGTCTCGTACCGGTAAACGAGGCTATTGGCACCGCTCCAATCTACGATGGCGCACCGCGCAAAGCCCGTCCCACCGCACTCGGTTTCCGAACCGTTCGCGGGGTCCTCGATCACCCACCGCCATTCGGTCGCGTTGGACGTCGAACCCGTCAGACGGTAGCGACCGTCACCCAGGGCGACGCTGGACAAGCCAGACGCCCCGACGGTACCGATCGAGGCCACCGAGCGTGTCAGGGTGTGAGACGCCACCCCATCCGCGTTCGAGGCCTCCAGTTCGATCCGAACGGGACCTCCGAAGGCCTGGAGAGCCCGGCCTGCCGAACAACCGCCCGGACCGCAGGCGCGAGACCACGCGCCGACGTCGGCCGCCTCGAAGCCGTCGACGAAGATCTCCGAGCCCGTGGGAACCGCCGCGGAGGACCAGGTCCACTCCGACCCCTCCGCTTGACCCAGGACCTGCCCGTCGGCCGCCCTGATGGTCCAGTCGATCGCCATTGGCGATCGCCCCTCCACCTCCGCAAGGAATGTGACATCCGCGCAGGCGGGAAGCGTTGCGCCACCCGGGGAAACCAGCAATGACTTAATCGACGGCCGCGGATCCGCCAAGGCGAAGACCGCCGGAACCGCCTCCAAGTCCGGGGCCCCCGCGCACGCGCGTTTGACCCCAAGCACGTCGACGAACTGCTGTGGACACGGAGACGCGCCGCAGTCCAGCGGCACCCAGAACCGCGCCGTGCTCGACGTCGACGTCAGGCCACCGACGGCCGCGCCGCTGGACGTCCAATCCCAAAGCTCCGCACCGGGGCAGTTGCTAGCGACGGCCTCCACTCCGATCGAATCCCCGAGGTAGTAGGGCCCAGGCGACGACGGCCGCGTCACCACCCTAGGGGTCCCCGGGTCCTGCGCCCCGATCACGTGGGCATCAAAAATGGTCTGAGCGGCGCGGTAGAACACGCCGCCAGAGACCACCCCGTGACGGCCGTAGAGATCCCGGAGGCCATGACGATTTCCGGGGTTGTAATCACCCCAGTAATCGACCGCCTCCCCGCTGCAAACGTCGATGTACTGACCGCCGCCGGCGGTCAGCTCGTACGCGGCCGCAAGGTCCGTAATGTCAAGGAGTTGCTCAACGCCCCGACCCGGCACATCGAACGCGGCCGCACCGTAGTAGAGGAACGACCGCTCTCCGTCTCGCGAGAAGGAGAGGAACTCCTCCCCAGCCGGCCAAGGACGAACGGGCCAGGACAGACGCTCCGGACCGAGCCCCGAACAACCGGACCCATCCAGGCAATCCGACACGTCGCGAACGACGATTCGGTCCTCGTCCTTGAGCACGTACGCGAGGGCTGGGCCCTCGCTGGTCTCCGCGAAGGTGACACCCCGGGCCGCGGCCGGCCCAGTCACCACCCGAACCGACGTCGACGGGGCCGTCGGCGACACCTGCCAGACCTCAAGAGGCGCGAAGTTGCCATCCGACACCACGACGAAGGAACGTCCCCCGTGGGTCGTCGCGTCCATGTACCGGAACAGAGGCCCAGAATCCGGAAACGGCAAACGACCCAGATAGACCCCGGGACAAGCGCCCTGCCCTGCATCGTCCAGGCAGGGCACCGGCCAGACCGACGCTAGGGCCGCGTCGTAGATCGCAGGGCCACGCTCGGTGGCCACCACCATGTAGACGCCGCCTCCGTCCTCCAGAAACCGCACCTCCCGTGCGATGGTGCCGACGTCCTGATAGATCGCATCCAGCCGTCCCACGCCGCCGGCTACCGAATACCGCCAAAGGCTCGGACCCACAGGGTCCTTACCTGAGACGCCAATCAGCAAATCACCGGCCGGACCCTCGACGACGTCGAGGTCCTCGACGAAGTTCAGCTGTTCGGACGGCGGCGGGAAGTCGAGGAAATCCCCCCGCCATCCATCCTGGATACCGACGCGGACCGGAGCCTCCGGATTGGCCACGCTCCACGCCGTCAAACCGGCGTTGTACGCGACGAACACCGTCGACCCATGGGCAGCTACTGCCTTCCAGAGTTCATGGCCAGAGCCCGCCCCAGGGATGCTGGTGCCAGCCACTCGATCCGTACTGTCCCGGTCCGCCGGGAGCTGCTGACCGGGAAGACCCGGCCGCAGGCTATCGCTCCAGATCCGGACGCCGGCGCGGAACTCCGGCACCGGCACCGCCGGCGTGTTGTCCCCGCACTGGGCGTGCGCGCACTCCCCGACCAGAAGCAGCGCCCCGATCCAAACGATGCCCACCGAACTAGCGACCACGTTCTTACTTTGCGGGGTCCGCATCCGGAGAACTCCGGCGAGGCCCAAGCCAAGCACCAAGGCCAGAAGACCCATCGTCCCGGCCGTCGGGATCTCGACCGGCGCCTGAGGGCCTCCGCCGTCCGTGATCAACGTCACCGTCGGATCCAGCACGGCTAGGGTGTCCGGGTCATCACTGACCC
>JBCDIS010000288.1:0-7973 GCA_038748685.1 Acidobacteriota bacterium
GGCGAACAGCAGGGCCGCGTTCTCGCCCACCACCAGGCGGAGGAGGGTACGCCGTTTGAAGCCAAAGGCCCGCAGAGCCGCCAGCTCGCCGCGACGTTCGATGACGTTGCGGATCAGGACCACCGCCAGGCCGATGGTCCCCAGCAGCAGGCCGAGACCACCCAGGGACCTGAAGGTCGACAGATAGGTGTTCTGGACGGCGTGGAACGATTCCAGCTTCTCGACCGCGGTGACGGCGTCGAAGCCGTAGCTGGCGAGCCCCTTTTCCAGGGCCGCCGAAACCTCACCCTCGGTGCCCGCCGGCGTGTCGACGAGGAAGTAGGGGTAGCCCCCCCGGCTCGGGAAGTGGTGGAGGAACTGGGCCTCGGAGATCAGCAGCTCACTCTGGAAGACGCTCGTGGCTAGGGAGGCGACGAGCCGGACGCGGATCGCCTCCCCCCGCTCGTTCTCCATCACCAAGTCTTCCCCGAGGGGAAGCTTCAGGATCCACTGGGTGGAGTTGAAGTCGCCGATGGCGGGGATCACCGACTCCCCGAGATCTTCGTTGAGGAGGGTCCAGGGGTTGTCGACCTCGCGGGAGGTCTTCTGGAAGGTGAACCCGCCCCGCTCGATCTGGGCCGCGGGAACCCCCAACAGCCTCGGTTTGCCGGGCTGGTAGAGGTTGAGGCAGCTGGTGTCGTCCCCGGGGAGCAGTCGCATCGGCATGAAGTTGGCGTCTTTGAGCAGGGCTTCGGCGTCCGGTGGGATGCCGAGGTCGAAGCGACCGTCGGCGCTGCCTAAGTTTCCCTGGAGGGGCACGTCGGCTTCGGCGATCAACCTGTAACCACCGGCACCGGAGCTTCGGCCCAGGTCCCCGGAGGAGAAGCCTTGCTCGTAGGCGGCGACGGTCACCACCAAGAACGTCGCGCAGGCCACCAACGTTACAGAGAGCAGGCTGCGGCCCCGGTGGCGTCGTCCGTTCGCCAAGGCCATGCGGGTCATCGCTCCCAGGCCGGGGCTCGCCAGGGCGTTGGCCTGCGGCCGGTCGAGGGTGATGGCGAAGAGGGCCAGCAGGCCCACCAGCAGGCAGGGGCCGGCGATTCCGAAGAGCATCGGGTCGTCGAGCTTGCCTTGGGCGGCGGCGAGGCCGAGGGCGCCGCCGGCACCGGCGAGGGCGACCGCGGCGATGATCTTGGGCCAGCGGCCCGACCGCGGGCTCTTGGCGACCGCCACGGAACCCTTGAGCAGCTGCGGAGTGGGAACCCGGCCGACCCGGCGCAGGGTGAGGACGATGACCACCAACACCACCGCCAGGGTGATGGCGTAGCCCAGCGCCAAAGTCGCCGGCTCGACGTGGAGCTCCAGCCGCGACGTGCCCACCGCCGGACGCCACCAGGTCCGCAGACCGTGCATCATCAGGGCGGCGTAGCCGAGGGCCCCCGCCAGGCCTAGGAGGCCGCCGATCGCGGCTACGATGAAGCCTTGGCCCAGCAAAAGCCGGCGGACCTGCGCCGGCTTGAAGCCGGTGGCGAGCCGCAGGCCGATCTCCGCCGCCCGCTGCTCGATTCCGAGGCCGAAGAGAAGCCCCACCAGCAAGGCCGCCGACGCGATGACGAACTGGCTCAGGCCGACGAACAAGCCGCCGAAGTCGGTGGCGCCGCCGGAAGCCCCCAGCCCGAGGGCCTTGACCGGCTGAAAGGTGAGGCCGAAGGCCGCCAGGTCGAGGCGGTCCTTGAGCCCCTGCGCCAGGGTGCCGGGCTCGACGGGGCCGGTACTGCCGGAGGCGGCGACCCGGACGCCGGTGAGCTGGCCCCAGCGGTTGCGCCACAGGCGCTGGCCCGTTTCGAGGGCGATGAAGGCCTTGGGAGCGCCCCGGTAGTCGTCCCAATAGGTCTCGTCGTCGTCGCCGATGGCTTTGAGGTCAATGGGGAAAGGCGGATCCCATTCCGACATGTCGGCGCTGCCGGCGATTCCGGGGTACTCCTGGGTCAGCACGCCGTCCACCGCCATCCCGTCCATCGCCACCACGCCGGCGACCGTGAACTCGTGGAATTCCTCCGTCAGCTCCTCCCGGGGGCCGACGACGAAGTAGTCCACCCGCACCGAGTCTCCGGCCGACGCCCCGAGCCGCTCGGCGGTCCAGGCGTCGAGGAGGATGTCGTCCGCTCCGAGGGCAGGAGCCGGTCCGCCGTCCACCAGGTTGAGGGCACCGAAGGCGGGGTCCGGCGGAGTCGGCAGCGCGGTGACGGTGGAGTAGGGGACGGTTCGGTCGCCGCTCGACAACCCGTTGGCTAGGTAGGTGAGGAGGGGCATGGCCTCCACCCCCGCCGCCTCCGCCTGCGCTTCGATGGCATTGCCGAGCACGGGCTTGATCACGTACTCGCTGCTTTCCACGGTGAGGAAAGCACCGTCGTCACGGATCTCGAGACCGAGATCCGAGGCGTCGAGGGCTTCTCTGAGCAGGCCGTCGAGGGCGACGCTCCTAGGGGCGGCGGTGGCCAGGTCTTCGTCGGCTCCGTCGCCGGCTTCCGCCACCAGAACGGCGTTGACGGAGCCCTCCTGATCGAGGGCATCCTGCATCGCTTCGAGGGGCACGAAGGCGTTGTAGGGAAGGCTTTGGTGGGCCTGGAGCCCGAAGCTGCCGAGGTCGGCGTCGGTGACGACGCGCACGACCTCCAGCCGCAGGGTCTCCACCACGCTTGCAGTGTCATCCCGGGCCAAGAGGGAACCGTCGGGAACGTCGCTCCAGCGTTTGAGGGACGCCAGGACCTGATCCCCGACCGAGGCGCCCAGGGTGTCGGCGAGGCCTTGGTTGATCACCACCGGAGGGAAGATGCCGAGGGGGGCGGCGTCCCCTTCGGCCGGGGCGAAGAGATCGGTGTCGGCCCCTGCGCCGCCGAAGAGGGCGAGGAAGCGCCCGTCGATCCCCTGGAGCCCGACCTGGGAAGCCCGGGCCTCGGTGTCGCCGTGACGGACGTTCGACCTCAGGAGGATGGCCGGCGCCGCCTGGGCGAAGCCGCCGGCGGCGAAGGCGGGGTCCGCCGTCAGTCGGTCTACGGCGCCCTCGGCGAAGAAGCGCTGCCCGGCCATCGCGTGGTCCACCCCGCCGAGGCGTTCGAGGGTCAGCTGACGCAGGCTCGTGCGCACCGAATCCCCCACCACGAGGGCCCCAGCGAGCACCGCCGCCGCCACCGCGGCGCCGAGGCCCACGGCGACGTTGGTCCGCCAGAAAAAGCTCAGATCTCGACGCATGATCCCTCCTTGAGCTCGAAGCGGCGGGCGAAGCGGTCCGCCAGCTCCAGGCTGTGGGTGACGACGATCAGGATCGCCGGCTCGGCGGCGTGCATCTCGAGAAGCAGATCGGAGACGGTGTGGGCGGTCTTGGCGTCGAGGCTGCCGGTGGGCTCGTCGCACAGCAGCAGGGCGGGCCGGTTGATCAGCGAGCGGGCGACGGCCACCCGCTGCCGCTCACCGCCGGAAAGCTCCGCTGGCCGGTGGCCGAGGCGATGGGAGAGACCCACCCGGTCCAGCAGCTCCAGGGCCCGGTCCCGGTCGCCCCTAGCCTTACCTGCAAAGGCGAGGGTCGGCAGTAGGACGTTCTCCAGCACCGAGTATTGGGGTAGGAGGTGGTGGTCCTGGAAGATGAAACCCACCCGCCGATTGCGGAAGGCGGCGAGGTCGTCGTCCGCCAGCTCAAAGGGATGCTCGCTCCCTACCGTTACCGACCCTGAGGTGGGGCGGTCGAGGGTGCCGACGATCTGGAGCAGGGTGCTCTTGCCGGATCCGGAGGGGCCGGTGATGGCGAGGCTGTCACCGGCGGCGAGGTGGAAGGAGACGTCCCGCAGCACGTCCACGGTTCCGGCGCGGCCGGTGTAGGACTTGGTGAGGTCGCGAACGTCTAGGGAAACGTCGGGATTTTCGCTCAAGTGGGGCACCCTCCAGGTCGGGGGTCGGGGGGTTGTCCAGAGGGACGGGGGATGACGGTGGCGCAGCGTGTGCGGAGCTCACGCCGGCGGGTCGGCCGGCGCCTCTTCAATACGGGCGGCGAGGAACCCCGGGATGGGGATGGCACTTAGCTTTTCGCCACCGACCCGACAACAGATGGCGGTGATCTCGCCGCTGGCCACCGGTCGCCCCTCGATGGAGAAGTCGAAGCGGTAGGTAAGGGACTTGGTGCCCTTGCGCATCACCCGGACCCGTATGTCCACCAGGTCCCCTAGCCGGGCGGGGCTCTTGTACTCGCAGGACACCCGGCCGCGGGGCCAGCCGATTTCGTGCCCTTCGTGCTCGAAGTGGACCTGGCGGCCGTCCCCCAGGGCTTCCCTTAGAAACTCGTGCTCCGCGGCCTCCATGAAGTCGAAGAACCGGGAGAAGTGGACGATGCGGGCCATGTCCGTGTCGGCGAACTCGATCCGTCGACGGGTTTGGAGCTCGTGCATTCGGCGATGTTACCGCGATCCAGTGGCCGAGGGATCGGCCTGTGACGTCCCGAGACACGAAAGCCCCCGCCGAGGTGGCGGGGGCCGGTGGGGCGATCGAATCGAAGCGGGCTAGGGGATCAGCACCAGCGGAGGATGATCTCGTCGAAGCGGGCGCAGTTCCAGCTGCCTCCGGGGGGACGGGCGCAGACCTCGCCCTTGGCGCCGAGGGTGCATTTGTCGAAGTTGGCGTAGACGCAGATCTGCGCCTTGGCGAGGGGATAGAACGGCGGCACGGCGGCCCCGATGCACAGCTCGGTGTTCTCGGGACTCAGGGTGGCGCAGCCGATCTCAATCTCGAGCAGGTACACGCAGACCCGCAGCTCGCCGCCCCGCAGGGTCCAACAAATCTTGATCGGGCCGAAGGCCCAACAGCCGGTGGTGGTGGCGAGCTGCTCGGGGGTGCTCTCGAGGTTGGGGAGGAGGTCTTCGTTGTGATGGGTGATGGCCATGTCGTGCTCCTTGATCGGATGGGTGGGCTAGACGGAGGCGGGGGAGTCCCGCGGCGTCGCTCGCCCGATTCACCGGTCCTTAAGAGCACGGCCCGTGCCACCTCTGATCAGGACGGCACGGGCCGGAAGTCGCCTATTTCTTAGGCTTTGGAGTTCCGAGGCGGCCTAGCTGACGTAGCCCTAACGTTGAAGGGACGTCAGCGCTACGTCAGGCGTCGTCCGGTAGCTGTGAGCCCTGGGGCACTGGATACCTGGCCTTTCGGATCCGTCTCGCGGGGAGCGGCACCAGAGCCTGGACGGCCGCCCACTTTGGGCTACTGCCCGCAGGCGCTGGCGTAGACCACCTTCAGGCGGGGCGGGTTCTGCAGATCCTCGTCGGAGGTGAGGTCCAGGCCCCCTTGGCCGTCGTCGCCGGGGATGAGGATCCCGTGGTTCGACGACGGATCCGCGAGCCAGGCTTCCACCTGGGCGCGGCCGGCGACGTTGAGCACGATCGACCCGAGGACGTCCGAATCCGGAAGGCGCACGATGCCGAGGGGGCGGTCGCCGTCGTGGTCGTCTTCGGCGTCCATCGCCCCCGGTGTATTCCAGAGCTCCGTCGGCGGCCCTGATGTGGCGCGGGTGAAGTGGGCGGAGCCCGCGTCCCAGCTCTTCACCAGGGGATAGATCCGGAAGCTGGAGGACGTGTCGTCCTCCACAAAGACCTCGATCTCGGCGTGGAGGATCTGGGCGTCTGGCGGGAGGGCGGCGACATCCCAGGAAAGCAGGCCGTTCTTCACCGGGCTGCCATCGATCTCGATGGCCGAGTCCCCGCCCTTGGGGCTGCTGGAGCCGGCGCGGAGGTAGGTTCCCCGGTCGGCGTCGAAGGACGTCGCGGTGACGCAGGGCCGGCAGACGGTGCTGGAGAGCTCCAGGTCGAAGGCCAGGTCGTCGTCGGGGTTGGAGGTGCCCCGCCGCTCGTGGACCTCCACCGCCAGGACGTTGGTCCCGGTCCGCAGAAGGGCGCCGGAGATGGAGGTGGTGTCGGTGGTTCGGGAGCTGCGGGACGCGGTGGTGGTGGGGCTGATGGTGCCGGCGGGCATGTTGGACCGCAGCACTTCGATGCCGTTCAGGTAGACGATGCCGCCGTCGTCCCGGAAGAGGGAGAGATTGAGGGTGTCGAAGAGGGACGGGTCGGGGACCTCGAAGGCGAGACGGAAGTAGGAGGCGACTCCGATCTCCGGAATCCCCTTCTCGACGTCGTCGGCGGGATAGCCGAGGGTCGCCTGGAGCTGAGGCCAGCCGGAGTCTAAGAAGCCCAGCTCGAACCAGTGGTCAACGAAGCTGGGGGAGGTGCGCCAGGTGGATCCGAAAGCCACGGGGGTGACGTCGTGGCAGGGAATCGAGGTCGCCTCGGCACCGGCGTCGACATCCGCCCGCTGCTCTTGGTGTGCCAGGGACAGCAGGGCCGTCTCCCCAGTGGCGGGGTCGGCATCGCTGTCCACCAGTTCGCTGGCTGGGGTGTTGCCGCCGATATCCTGGGTGATCAGGTCGAAGGAGCCGGGGACCGTGAAGCGGATCCGGTAGTCGCCGGCATCGAGGGAGCCGAAAGCGTAGCCGCCGTCGCCCGCGGTGGTGGCGGTGCCGAGCACCGCCGAGGAACCGTCGAGTAATTCCACGGTGGCGCCGGAGATCCCGGGCTCGGTGATGGCTTCCTGACCGTCCCCGTCGAGGTCTTGCCAAAGGCGGCCTGAAATCGACGCGGTCGGGACGATCTGCCCCGACACCAGGGCGTCGCAGACGGCGGTGCCGGCGGGGTCGATGGCGTTGGGGTCACCGATCAGCTGGGCGATGCCGTGGGCCAGCTCCTGCGCCACCAGGATGCTGACGGCTGGATCGTCCCGCAGCGGCCGGGACTCCTCGATCTGGAAACCCCCGAAGGTGGCGAGGAGGCCCTCGCTGGGGGAGGCGCGGTTGACGATGTTGTCTCGGTCGCGGCCCGACAGGCCCACGTCGGGGCGTTCGTCGGTGATTTTGACGTTGCGGACGTCCGGCAGGTCGATGTTGTTGGTGTCGTCGTCATCCAGGTCCCAGATGTAGTAGGCAACGGCTCCTTTGCCCTCGGCCTCCAGGCGCTGCTGGACGCGGTCGGCGAGGAAGCACTTGGCCTCCCGGTGAGCCCGTCCTCCGATCACCAGGCCGTTGCCTTCGTAGTCACCGAACCCGTGGAGGGAGAGGGCGTATTGGAAAGGCCGAGCGCCGTTAAAGGGCGGGTCCGCCAGCAGGGCGCCGAGGCCGGGGAAGGACACTCCGCTCACCGCGCTGGAGGTGATGTGCCAGTGCTCCGACTCGCTTTCGGCGCCGAACCACGTGCCCCCGGCCTCCCAGAGGTTGACGTCGACGCCGTAGGTCCCTTCGAGCACCGACCGGAACGACGGGATCTGCTCGCTGGTCCCTTCCTCGATGTCGGCGCCGTGGGGAACGAGGAGCACGAAGCGGTGGTCGTCGTGACGGCGGACGGTCTCGGTGAAGCCGTGGGCGGCGTTGGGCTCTGGGAAGTGCTGGGTCACGGCGTCCACCCCGCCGTCGATGGAGGTGGTGGTGGAGCTGGGGGCGACGGCGCGGACCGTGGCGCAGACGTCGCCGAGGTCCGTGACGGTTCGGTTCTCAAACAGCTTGAAATAGCCGCTGTCTTCGTCGGAGCTGTCCTCCCGATCGTAGACGTCCACCCGCTGGGTGAGGTCCCCGGCGAGCACGTCCACCACCGTGAAGTTAGCGGTGCTCACAGCGCCGCTCAGGAGGAGGGGATCGTCGACGATGATGCGGATCTGAGGATTGACGTCCTCGCTCGGATCGACGCTGAGATTCAGGGCCTGGCGAAGCCCCTCGGTGATGACGGCGTGCTCTCGCCTTTCCTTCGACTTGCTCTTCGCGTCGGGGATGCCGTCGCCGTCGAGATCGACGAATCCCACCGAGACGGCGGCGCTACCGGCCGGGCAGGTCTGGGCGGGGGACGGAGAGACGGCCGCCAGAAGAGCAATGAATGAGGAGAGGACGGCGAAGGATCGGTGCAGAAGAGATCGCA
>JBCDIS010000289.1:0-7932 GCA_038748685.1 Acidobacteriota bacterium
GTGGGATAGGTGAACGATCCACCTGCCATGGTGTCTGGCGAACCTTGCGATGAACATGACGGAAATGGGGGCGGGCCGAAAACCGCCCGGACCTTACCCCATTGGGCGGCAACATGGGGGCTCTAGAGCGGTATGCTGGATCCGGAGGTTCCAATGTCACGCACCATTCCTCAGAACCAGATCTCTTCCGGGCGACGGCGCCGTCGTCTCCCCTTCTACCTATCCGCCGTCGCGCTGCTCGCGGCGGCGAGCGCGTCGTCGCAGCCCGACCCCGCCGAACCCACCCTGAGCGAGGAGGAGCAGGTCACCGCCGTCGATCTACTGCTCGCCTTCGACCGCGACCGAACGGCCAGTTGGGCCGCCGGCCGCGGTACCCCCAAGGATCTAGAGGCGGCGGACTTCGAAGTCCGCGTCGGCGGAGCTCCAGTTCCGGTGGTGAGCGTCGAAGCCCTCGAGGACAGCGCTGATCCGGCGTGGAATCAGGTGGTCTGGATCGACTGCCGGATGACGTCGACGCCCCAGGTACGGAGAGCCGTCGCCGCCCTCCAGGCGCGGGCCGCCGACCTCGCGGCCCTCGGTACCCTGTCCGTGGTGGTCGCGGATCCGGCCCCCACCACGGTCCTTCGGCCGACCCGCGACGCCTCCGACATCGAGCGAGCCCTCTCCAGTCTAGCGGTCTCCCAGCGGTGCCGAGACGACGTCATGGCGATTCGGGACCAGCTGGCCCGCGCCGGCGACGGCGCACCCGCCCCCTCCCCCGCTCCATTGGCGGACGCCGGCGACCGCGGGGTCCTGGCGCGGGCGGCGATGGCCACCGAGAGGACGGCGGTCCGTCGATCCGCCCTCGGCATGGTGGGATTCCTCACGGACCCCCAGCGCGGCACCCGCGGAGTCGAGAACGTTCTCTACCTGATCCACGGCGGCTTCGATCCCGAGCCCCAGGTCTTCTACGGGCGCTTCTTGGGCAGCGGCGCCTCCGCGGAACCGGAGTCCCCCTCGGCGAACCGCCCGCCGTTGTCAGAAGGAACCGCCGCGCCCCGCAGCTTCGCCCTCTCCGCTGAGGATCTGGGCAGGCTTCTCGGGTCCTACGGCTGGACCGTCGTCACCCTCGGCGAGGGCCGCCCCACCGCAGGCCCTCCGGGGGCCTACATCGGCTCCTGGTATTTCTCCGCCGCACGCCCGCGGCTCCAGGGGGACCCGAATCCGGAGCTGAAGGTCGAACGGGTTCCGGGGCAAGTCATCGACTCCGGGGATCCCTGGCAACTCTTCCTCGGCGGTATCCGCGCCAAGCTGCGGGAGAACTTGGATCCAGACAAGGCCGACGGCTACCTGGAGCTAGGCCGAGCCCTCTACGGCCAAGAGAAGTACGAGCGGGCGGAGGAGTCTTTCCGCAAGGCCCTCTACCACTTTGGAGACCATCCGCGGACCCGGAAACGGCAGGCCGAAGTCTGGGTCGCTTTGGGCAACACCCTCGCGGCGCGGGGTCGCTCGGACCTGGCGCGGCGGGCGGTCGAGGAGGCCATGGCCCTCGACCCCACCCTCGCCGAGCGGGAGGGGATCGGCTCCAGCTCTAGCTCCGCGTCGCGGGCGGCCTCGTTGGAGCGGTTGGCGACGGCCACCGTGGGCCGCGCAGTGGTGGACCCCCTCGCTTCGGGGGACCGCGGGAATGACCTCGACCGTGCCTTCGAGGACCTGCGTCGGCGGGTTCGGCTGACCTACCAAGTCGCCGGCCTCCCGGACGGCACCCTGCGCAGCGTCGAGGCCACGTACGGCGGAGGAACACCCATCCGCCACCCCGGTGCGTCCCGGGACGGGACCCCCGAACGGGTGGCCGAGGCCCGTCTCTGGACCTTGCTGGACGAAGACCTGGGCCCAGGCCTCGATACCGACCGCGGCCTCGACGTCTTGGCCGCGGTGCGCTTCGATTCCTCCAGCGGGGAGCGCAGGGGGACGTTGACTCCGGCGGACCTCGGGGACGGTCTGTCCCCGGCCCTGAGGCTCTCTATGGCGTGGGGTCAGCTCGACGAACCCTCGGTGGTCGAACATAGGAGGCTGGGGCCGGAGGCCTTGGACTCGGAGGTGGACTTGGGATGGCCTGGGAACGCCGGCTGGATGGCGATCCTCGTGGAGGATCTCGACACCGGCGCCTGGGGTGCCCATCTCTTCGACCTCTAGCCGTCGCTCCCTTGAGAGGGTGCCGTCCGGCGGCGGGCTTCCCCGCGGCCGGACGGGCCCGCTGGTCCCTTCCGGCAGCTACGATCAGCGGACAGGAGCTGCGAAGCGCACCGAGACTTCCACCGCCCCGTCCGGAGCGAGCCCCAGGTATCGGACCCGAATACCCTCGAGGTCGGGGGCGACGGGACGGGGCGGAGCCAAGGACCCCAGGGAAAGGAGCTGCCCAGGCTGGAGCTCGATCCCCTCCGCCGCCAGGGCATCCCTCAGCCATAGCACCGCGTCGAGGGGGTGCCCCATCAGCGACGCCCCCCGCCCCTGGCCGAGGGCTCCGCCATCCGGATCCATCAGCTCCACCTGAAAGGTCCCCAGCCGGCGCTCCCAGCCCTCGCCCCCCCGGAGCGGAATGGCTTCGCCGAGGATGCCCGCGCGGACACCAGCATTGACCGCCACCAGCTCCGGCGCCCCCGGCTTGACCCCCGCGGCGAAGGGCATGTCCGGCAGCTCGAGGAAGGGGAGGACCGCATCCAGGGCCGCCAGGGCCTCCCCACGGGTCGAAGCGGTCCGGATCGCCGTACTGCCCACCCGAACCATCAGGTCAGGCTCGAACATCAGCGCGATTCCGACGTCCGGCGTCAGCTCGCTTCCGGAGGGCAGTAATCCGCCTGAGAAAAGGGTTCCCCACAACGGGCCGTCGACGCCGAGGCGCTTCTGCGCCGGGCGGGAGGTGAGGGCCGCCTTGTAGCCCGCCACTCCCCCCAACTCCGACGCCAGATGTTCGACGAAAGCCCCCCGGATGCGGCCCGCCTCTTTCAAGTCCAGCGCCGGCGGAGGGGTCAAGGCACGACGGCCCAGAAAGCGTTCGGCGAGCTGGGCACCGACGACCTTGGGTCCGGCTGCCCCGTTCTCGCCACTTCCGGCGGTTGTCCCTCCAGAACCACCAGCAACGGCCGGGGCGGAGAGCATGCCCAGCAAGCCGACGGCGGCCAACGCGATGACGGGGGCCGCAACAGCGGCGGTATGGGTACGATTCGGCGTGGGCATCGATTTAGGCCTCCGGGTCGGTGGAGGGCAGAGACTAGCAGGGCCGCCGGGTGACCAGAGCCGTCCGGTAACAAATGGGAGGATCGGTTGCCGATCCCATGAAGCTCGATCGCCGCCTTCGCGTCTTGCCTCGTCCTTGCTGTTGGCGCGATTGTCATCCCAGCCTTTTCCGTCTAGGCTCGGGCCGTCCCAAGCACCTTACTTCGGCACCCACGACGCACCCTCCGCGGCGCCCCGATCGATACCATGAACGTCTACGGCATCGTCATTCTCACCGCCCTCGGTATCGACCTCTTTTTGACCTGGCTGGCGGACTATCTCAACCTCGGCGCGCTGCGCCCAGAGCTGCCGAAGGGCGCCGAAGGCTTCTACGACCCGGAGTCCTATCGGCGATCCCAGGAGTACACCCGAGCCCAGACCCTGTTCGGCTACGTCACCTCCTGCTTCGGCTTGGTGGTGCTGCTGGCCTTCTGGTTCGGCGGCGGCTTCAACCGACTCGACCTGTGGCTCCGGGGGCTCGGTTTCGGGCCGGTGGCCACAGGACTGATATTCATCGGCGCCCTAGTCGTCGCCAAAGGCCTCCTCGACCTCCCCTTCCGCATCTACGGCACGTTCGTTCTGGAGGAACGCTTCGGCTTCAACCGCACCCGCCCGTCGACCTTCGCAGGAGATCTCGTCAAAGGGGTGGCGGTGACGGCGGTCCTCGGGGCACCGATTCTGGCCCTGGTGCTCTACTTCTTCGAGCAGGTGGGCCCCTCCGCGTGGATCTACTGCTGGCTGCTGACGACCGTCTTCACGCTTTTCTTCCAGCTGATCTTCCCCACCTGGATACTGCCCCTCTTCAACAAGTTCGAGCCGCTCCAGGAGGGAGAGCTGCGGACCGCCCTGGAGCGCTACTCCGAGCGGGTGGGCTTCCGCCTCACCGGCATTTTCGTCATGGACGGCTCGAAGCGTTCCAGCAAGTCCAACGCCTTCTTCACCGGTCTGGGAAAAAGTAAGCGAATCGCCCTCTTCGACACCCTGATCGAATCCCACGGCGTCGACGAGCTGGTGGCGGTGTTGGCCCACGAGGTGGGTCACTACCGCCGCGGCCACATCCCCAAGATGCTCGCCCTGGGCATTGCCCACAACGGCATCCTCTTCTTCCTGATGTCGATCTTCCTGAGCCACCGGGGCCTGTTCGACGCCTTCTTCATGGACGAGATGTCGGTCTACGCGGGTCTCGTCTTCTTCGGCCTGCTCTACTCGCCGATCGAGATGCTTCTGACCTTCGCGATCCACGCGGTGCAGCGGCGCCACGAGTTCGAGGCCGACGCCTTCGCCGCCGAAACCACCGGCGACGCCGACGCCATGGCCAACGCCCTCGAGAAGCTCTCCGCCACCAACCTCTCCAACCTCACCCCCCACCCACTCTTCGTCGCCTTGAACTACTCGCACCCCCCGGTCCTTCACCGCATCGCCGCCATCCGGGCCCGGGCCTAGTCGCGACGCTTTCCGACGCCGAGTCCTTCGGATAGCATCGAAGGATCCAACCACCAAGCCCCCGCCTTGGGGGCGAACTGACCGACAAGGAGAGTTGTATGGGAAGACGCTTGGCGAAGCTCGCGATCCTCTGCGCGGTGTTCCTGTTGCCGTCCACGGCGATGGCGGGCACCCAGGACTTCACCTTGGTGAATCAAACGGGGATCGACATCTACCAAGTCTTCATCTCGGAGACGTCGAACGACGACTGGGAGGAAGACGTGATGGGTAGGGACATCCTGCCCGACGGCGGCCGGGTCGATATTTCGTTCTCGAACCGGAGCGCCTGCCTTTGGGACATGATGGTGACCGATGAAGAGGGAGGCAGTGTGACCTGGTCGGCCATCAACTTGTGCGAGTCGTACGTCGTGGTGCTGCGTTGCAACGACGACGAATGCTGGGCTGAGTACGAGTAAGTCCCCACCGCCGCCCGGGACGACGGGCGGTACCATGCGATACCGATTTCACGACGACTGGCGCCTTCCGATCGAGCCCGGCCAGGCCCTCGATCGAGGTTGGACCGCCGCCAACGGTCAGCGCCCCGTCGCCGTCACCTGGCACTGGACCGCCACCGCCACGCTGGCGGAGTGCAACGCCCTCCTCGGAGGAGACGACGCCGCCTTCAAGGGGCGCGCGTCGGCCCACTACGCCGTCGGTCGAACCTTCGACGAGGGGATCGCCCGCTACGTCGACCTCGGGGACCGCAGCTGGCACGCCGGCAAGCATCAAACCCTACGATTCGACGGTCGTCCCTACGCCGGCCCTGACGACAAGGGGGCCCGCACCTCAATCGGCGTCGAGACGGTGAACCTGGGCTACGCCCGCGACGGCGTTCCGGCGGCGGAGGACTGGATCCGCGCCCACACCGTCGACGGCCAACGGGCCATGCTCGTCCAGCCATGGACCGACGAGCAAGTGGAGATGATGATCGCCGTCGGCCGGGAGATCCTGGCCCGCTGGCCCCACCTCGGCCCCCGCTGCCACCACGGGCACCACGACCTCTGCCCTGGCTACAAGGTGGACCCGGCGGGCTTCCCCTTCGCCAGGGTGCTGCGGGGGATCTATGGCGATCCAGACCTGCCGGACGTGTGGACCCGCCACTGGACCGACCGCGGACGCCGATCGAGCCTCAGGGCCCTGGGATACGACTCCGCCGTCGCCGTCGACGCGGACGCCTGGTTTCGCGCCGACGACCTTGCCCTCCGCCGATTCCAGCGGGACCAGGGGATGGTCCCGAACGGCCTCTTCACCACCGCCGTGTGCTGGCGGATCCACGACGCCGCCGACGGATGACCGGCGGCGTCGCGGACGGACCTCAGAGGGGCGAGGTCCCGGGGGTCGGCGAGCCCTGCACCTGCCAGCAGCCCGCGATGGACGTCCGCTCGATGGACGAGCCGGAGGGGGCGTCGGCCACCTCCGGAGCGTTCGCGACTCCGGTCTCATCGACCAGGCCCGAGTTGTTGTTCGAGCCGTAGACCACAGCGTCCACCGGCACCGTCGACGGCCCCACCGAGGAGCAGGGCACATCGAATAGGGCGACCCCGTCCCCGGCCGAGCCGCCGTTCTGGAAGTCGGTGGCGAAGTTCAGGGCCAGGTCGAAGGTGGGGTTGCCGTTGCCCGCGTTTGAGGTCGGCCCACCCACGACGAAGACGGCTCCCGCCGCAATCGTGCCGGAGAGTTGTACCTCGCTATAGGTGTAGTTGCTACCCCCGTTTCCGAGACAGTAGCCGGAGAGGTCGACGGCGGACGCTCCGTCGTTGTACAGCTCCACCCACTCGAGGCCGTTGTCGCCCCCCGGCGCGTCGTACAGCACTTCCGAGAGCACCAGGTCAGAAGACGACGGGGGCGGCGGGTCGACGGTGAAGGTGATCGTCGCGCTGCCGGCGGCGGCGCCCGAGTCGGTGACCGACGCGGTGATCCAGTGGGTGGCCTGGGACAGGGTCCCGACCTGGATGGATGCGCCGGTGCCGAGGGGGCCGTCGAGATCCGAAGACCAGGCGATCTGGGAGGACAGGTCGCCGTCCTCGGCGTCGGTGGCCGTGGCGGTAAAGGTCACCGACGTTCCGGCGACGGCGCTGGAACCGTCCGCCGGCGCCGTGACGGTCACCACCGGCGGACCGTTGGCGCTGCCGTTCAAGGGAGTGGTCCCCGGATTCGGAACCCCCTGGATCTGCCAGGTCCCCGCTACGTCGAGCCGCTCGATGGACTGGCCGGAGGAGGCGTCCCCCACGTCTGGAGCGTTGGCGGCGCCGGTCTCGTCGATCAAACCGCTGGAGTTGGTGCCACCGTAGACCACGGCGTCCACGGGGACGGTGATGGGGGTCACCTGGGCACAGCCAACGTTGAAGAGGGCCACGCCGTCTGCCGTGGAGCCGCTGTTCTGTAGCCCCGGTGAGAATTGGAACGCCAGGTCGAAGACCGGACTCGAATTCGACGACGACGATGTCGGCCCGCCAACAAGGAAGGTCCCCCCCGCAGGTATGACGCAGTCGCCGGCACAGCCGTCCAGGGACATCAGGCTATTCGTGTAGTCGCCGCCACCGCCGCCGATGCACAGGTCGCCCAGGTTGATGGGCTGAGCCGTGGTGTTGTAGAGCTCGACCCACTCCAGGCCACCGTCGCTGCCGGACGGGTCGTAGAGCACCTCCGACAGCAGCACGTCTCCAGGACGCACGGTGAACGCCTGGCCGTTGATTTTGGTACCCGGCGACCAGCGGGCCCCGGCGGCTCCGGCGGCGTCCAGGTGGCGCACGAAGGGGGCGTTGGAGAAGTCGGGATCACGGACGATGCCCTGGTTACCGTTGGCTTCGGAGCCGTAGACAATGATCTGGACAGAGGCCCCTAGGTCGTCCGCCAGGGTGACGGTATCGCCGCCGTTGTTCAGCGATAGGGTGCCCGCCGACGCGGTGAACACCAGTCCCCCGGCGGCGGCGTTGCCGAAAGCGCCGGTGGGGGTGCCGCCGCCAAAGACCACCGCCGCTTCGCGGGCCGGCAAGACGGTGCCCGGGGGGAAGGTGTGCCGAACGCCGCCGGCGTCCGACAGGGTCCAGCCGGAGAGGTCCGCGGCGGCGAAGCCGGTATTCAGCAGCTCGATGAACTCGTCCTGGGTGGCGCTGCGGACGCCGTCGCCGTTGGCGTCACCGGCGGATCCGCTGGCTGGGTCGGCGTGGATCTCGCTGACGATCACCTGCGGAA
>JBCDIS010000290.1:0-7746 GCA_038748685.1 Acidobacteriota bacterium
CTCGGGACGTCAGCGTCCTAGGAAGCGCCGGACCGTCAGGGGGACGGGAACTGGGACGACCAGGCCGTCAGGTCCCCGGTCTCGAAGTCGTCAAGGAAGATCGGATCCGCCCAGGGCGTCGTGACGTCCGCCGAGTCGTTGGCGGCGTTTCCGTCGGTCACCCCCGGCGGCGGCGCCACCGTGGCGGTGTTGGAGATCGGGGTGGTGGTTCCAATGGCGACCGTCCCGGTGGCGACGAACGTAACGCTTCCCCCCGCCGGCACGCTGACGGATTCGGCGAGGTCGCCGGAACCCGCCGCCGCGCAGGTACCGCCGCCGGCACCGGAACAGGTCCAGGTGACGCCCTGGAGGACCGCCGGGAACGTGTCGGTGACGGTGGCGCCGGAGGCGTCGTCGGGGCCGGCGTTGGTGACGGTGAGGGTGTAGGTCAAGGGCGCCTCCGCCAGGTAGGCCCCGGGCTGGGCGGTCTTGGTGATCCCGAGGTCGGCGCTGGCGGCCCCGGGATTGACTTCGATCAGGTTGGAGGCCACGTTGACGGCGTACTCGAGACGCAGGGGGATATCGTTGGCGGCGTCCTCGGCGCTGCTACTGGCCTCCGTCAGGTGGCTGATCCTGAAGAAGTTGAGACCCTGGGCGGTGAAATCCGGAGCGGTGGTGATCACCACGAAGTGGGTCCTCGGCGTGCCCTGGGACACCGTAACGTTGGGGTCGGCGTCGAGGAACGGGACCGTCTCGACGCCGGCGGTCAGTGCCAGGGTGCTGACGCTGACGACGAGGGTGTCGGCGCCGTCGAAAACACCGGGGGAGGCTCCCCCGGGGTCGTCGGCGTAGATCGACAGGTTGGCGATGACGCCGTTGGCCTCGGCGGAGGTGAGGGGGTCGCCGGGGGTCTCTTCGAACAGAAGCTCGAAGGTGACCAGCTCGAGATCCCCCTCCCCTGCCTTGCCGTTGTGGCGGGTGGTGATCGCCAGCATTTCGGCGGTCTCGGAGTTGCCGAGGGTCGCCGGCGAGCTGTTAGCGGTGTCGAGGCCGAACTGACCGCCGAGGTTGGGGAAGAGGGAGACGTCGGCGTCGACGTCGGCGGTGGCCGCGAGGTCGATGCGACCGTCTTGATCCACGTCCCCCAAGGCCAGACCGGACGCGCCGTCGAAGGCGGCGGTGGCCTCGAAGCGGGGCCAGGTGTCCGGGGTGCCGCCGTCGTTGCGCCACCAGGAAACCCTGCCTCCGTCCTTGGACTGGGTGGCGACGACGTCGAGGTCCCCGTCGGCGTCGAGGTCGGCGGCGGCCACGGCGCGGGCGCCGTTGACGAAGGCGGTGGCGCCGGTGCCGAGGTCCCGGCGGGTCCAGGCGGAACCGTCGCCGGCGGTGTTGTCGAACCAGGTGACGACGTCGTCGAGCTCGGCGGCGGCGAGGACATCGAGGTCCCCGTCGTCGTCGAGATCGGCGGCGGCCACGGCGACGGCGCCGTCGAAGTCTCCGTCGATCACGGTTTCGGTCCAGGCGGAACCGTCGCCCATCGTATTGTCGTACCAGGAGACGTCGTCCGCCAGCTCGGCGGCCGCCAGGATGTCGAGGTCGCCGTCGCCGTCGATATCGCCGAGGGCGACACCGAGGGCGCCGTCGGCGGAGGCGTCGACGGTCTGGGCCACGGCGAAGCCGCCGCTTCCGTCGTTCTCGTACCAGACCACCTGCTCCGCCGCGCCGCCGCCGGCGACGATGTCGAGGTCCGTATCGCCGTCCAGGTCGCCGGCGGCGACCCCAGCCGCACCGAGGAGGGAGGTGTCCACGTCCCGGCGGGTCCAGGCGGAGCCGTCGCCGGCGGTGTTCTCGAACCAGGCGACGTCGTTGTCGAGGGCGGCGGCGGCGAGGACGTCGAGGTCCCCGTCGCCGTCGAGGTCGGCGAAGGTCACCCCCTCGGCTCCGCCGAAGTCGGCCGCCAGGCTCACCGGGGTGAAGCTGGAGCCTTCGGCGGCGTCGTTGCGCCAGAGCTGGACCTGGTGCTCGTCGGCGGCGGTGGCGACGGCGTCGAGGTCGCCGTCGCCGTCGACGTCCCCGAGGGCGATCCCGCGGGCGCCCTGGGCGTCGGCGTCCAAGGGGGTCTCGATGGGGGTCGCCGCGTTACGGTGGATGGATTGGTTGCGCCACCACTCGACCTTGTCGTTGTCACCGGTGGCGAGGATGTCGACGTTGCCGTCGCCGTCGATGTCGCCGGTGGCGACGGCCCGTCCGCCGCCGAAGGCCTCCACCAGGCGCCGGGTCCAGACGGAGCCGTCACCGGCGGCGTTGTCCCACCATTCGACGCTGCCGTTGCTGGGCTCCTCGAACCGCGCGACGGCGACGATATCCCTATCGCCGTCGCCGTCGACGTCTGCGGTGGCTAGGCCGTGGGCGCCGTTGAACTCACCCTTGATGATGGTCTCGGCCCACGCGGAGCCGTCTCCGGACGTATTCTCCCACCAGGCGACGTCGTCCGCACCCTCGGCGGCGCCGGCGATGTCGAGGTCGCCGTCGCCGTCCAGGTCGTCGACGCAGATGGCGGCGGCGCCGTCGAAGGGGAGGGTATTAACGGTCGTCTGGTTCCAGGTGAGCCCGTCGCCGTTGACGTTCTCCCACCAGGCCACCTCGTCGGCGAACTCGCCTGCGCCGACGACGTCGAGGTCGCCGTCGCGGTCGATGTCGGCGGCCACCACGGAACGGGCACCGCTGAAGGACGCGTCGATGGTCCGTTCGGTCCAGGCGGAGCCGTCGCCGGCGGTGTTGTCCCACCACACGACGTCGTTGAGGTTCATGGCGCCGCCGATGACGTCGAGGTCGCCGTCGCCGTCGATGTCGGCAAATTCGACCACGCTGACGCCGGCGAAGGAGTCGTCCACCGTCGTGGCGGTCCAGGCGCTGCCGTCGCCGTTGACGTTTTCGTAGTAGACGACATCGCTGTCGAAGAACGCCGCACCCACCACGTCGAGGTCGCCGTCGCCGTCGGCGTCGCCGGTGGCGACCCAGGTCGCGCCGTTGAGGGCTCCGTCGACCATGTTCTCGGCCCAGGTGGACCCGTCCCCCGTGGTGTTGTCCCACCAGTTGAGCTCGTCGTCGTTGCGGGCGGCGCCGAGGACGTCGAGGTCGCCGTCGCCGTCGATGTCGGCGGTGTGGACGGCGAAGGCCCGATCGAACGTCGAGGTGATCTCGGTGCCGTTGTCGAAGGGGATCTCGGTGGCCGAGGCGGGGCAGGTCGTCGCCAGGGTCCAGGCGGCGAGGGCCGCGACGGGCATTGCCACGGCGAATCGAGCGGCGCTGAAGCGCCTCGGCGCAGCGACGGCGGTGGGGAGTTCATTGGTCGGCATGCGAAGGTGCTCCATGGTCGGACATCGAGGCTCGCCTCGGGGAGGGGGCGGGAAGGGGGCTGGGGCCGCGAGTTTAACCCGATTCTCTTTGCAGTGGGGGCCTGCCCTGGCGTAAGTACCTGAGAAAAAAGGACCTTGGCAAGATCCGACAGGGCCCGCTGAGGATCTCCGGTCGCCTCGCCGCTGAGTCAGCAAGTTCATTGATGTCAATAGATAGACGTGTTTCGGGGCCTTTGATGACGGCGTTGCCCCAGGCCGAGCGACGCACTACACTGGTCTTTTCCTTCGAGGAGGTCGGACCCCCGCCCATGTTCGACGGTTTCTGGCAGGCCCAAGAGCGTCACGTCGTCCGCCGAGCGCCGGTCGCGGCCCAGCGGGCCGTCGGCACCGCCGCTGCGGTCGCGTTTCTCGGCTTTCTCTTCTACGCGTCCCTGGTGCCGGCGGGATTCGCCAATGGGGACGGAGCCGTCTACGCCCAGCAGATCCTCCAGCGGGATTTCGCCGGCCGGTCGGTCCACCTTGGCTATTACCTTCTCGGCGCCGTCTTCACTGGCTTTTCAGAGGCGGCCCCCGACCTCGCCTTCAACCTGTTGAGCGCCGGCTCTTCGGCCCTTACCCTGGCCTTCGTAGCCCTGCTGGGGATCGCCTGGACCGGTCGCCTCGCCGGCGGCTGGGTGTCGGCGGCGGTGCTGGCGGTGAGCTGGCCCTTTGTCACGGCGTCGACCCAGGCGGAGGTCTACGGCATGCAGACCTGCCTGCTGGTGGCGACGGTCTGGCTGTACTGGCGTTTCGGGGAGGCGTCGTGGGGCCCGCCGGCGGCGGGCTTGGCGTTCGCCGCGTCGGTCCTGGTAACGCCGTCGACGCTCTTTGCAGCCCCGGCGTTCTTGGTGATCCGTCGCCCCAGGCTGCGGGCCCTCGCCACCTTCGGCCTTTCGGCGGCCGCTTGGATTGCGGGGGCGCTGGCGGTCGTATGGCGGGATTACTTCTTTGGCGACCGCGGACTACTGGCGGCGTCCACCAGCGGCGTCGACATCCCGATGGCGGTGCTCAAGGAAGGCTTCGAAGTGGCCTTCGGCTTCTTCGCCGCGCTGCCTTGGCTGGTGCTCGGGCTGTGGCGGCTGGGGACCAGGCCGGAGCATCGCCCCTTGGGCCTGGGGCTGGCGTTCATGGGGACGACGACGTTCTTCATGGGGGAGCGGTTCCGCGACGTGCCGGTTCAGCTACCGACCTACGCCCTGCTCGCACCGGTGGCCGCCCTGGGATGGTGCTGGTTCGCCGACGCCGTGGCCCAGCGGACGGGCAAGCGGGGAAGCTGGTGGGCACTGTGTGGGCTGTCCCTGGTGCCCCCCGCGCTGGCCTGGCTGGTCCGCGGGAACGTGGATGACCTGGGGGCGCTGCCGTTCTGGTGGATTCCAGCTCTGGGGACGGCGCTGGCGGCTGCCGTGGTCGTTTGCGCGGTCCTGGATCGAGGGGATCCACGGGGTGGCCGTTCGATGCTTCCGGCGACTCTCATCTTGGCGGTGACCCTGGGGGTCAACGGCCTCTGGGCGACGCGGCTGGTGTCGGAGGAGTCCCGGAGAGTCGATGCCTATCGGCAACGGATCCTCACCCTCGGGGAGGTCGGCGAACCCGGTTTCTTGACCATCGGGACCTGGGACCGGGGCATCCTCTTCGAGCATTACCTCCACAGGGCCTCCTACACCGGCCATTGGATCAACACCGCGTGGCTCGCCGGCACGTGGGGCGAGGACCGCCGCGTCGAGGCGGAAGCCCGGTTGGACGGCGCCATCGCCGCCGGTCGGGAACTCTGGCTTCTCTCGGAGCACGGGGGGACCCGCGCTCGACTCGAAGCAGCCGGCTATGTCCTGGCGCCGGTCGCCGACCTGCAGGGCTTCCTGCGGGCCCGTCCGCGATCCGGCGGCGGAGGGTCGCCGGAGCCGGGGTCGCCGACGCCCAGGCAACCAGATGGAGGGGAAGACCCGTGAACCTTCGCCGGATACCTTGGGGGGATGTGGTCAAGGCCGTGGCCTGGGCCGCCGCGGTTTTCGTGCCGCCGATCCTCTACCTGGCCCTGCACCGCGGGGGCTGGGTCGAGCGGCACAACGCCATCGCCTATGAACGCACCCTGATCCTCAACCTGCTGGTCTACTGGGCCCTGGCGTCCTGCCTGCTCCTTGCCTGGGGGCACCGCTCCGCCGTCCGCGGCTGGCTGCGGCTTCAGGCGGCGCCGCTGCTTCTGATGGTGTTCTCCATAGGGATCTCGCTGGTTTTTGTGGAAGTGGCGCTGCGGATCCTACGGCCCCAGATGGCCCGCCCCTTCGAACGGCTGCCGTCGCCGACCCTGCACCACGTCAACGCGCCGGACCGTTCCAGCTACGGGATGGGGGGAGCGCGGGTCGAGACCAACGGAGACGGCTTCCGCACCCCCTACTCGCGGGATGGGTTCCTGGCCAAGGACCACCGCGTCGCCCTGCTGGGGGACTCCTATGTCTTCGGCCTAGGGGTCGAGGGCCACGAGGCGGTGTCGGCGGTGTTGGAGCGGGAGTTGGCGGCGCACCTGGAATCCCAGGGGGGTGATCCATCGTCGGTGGCGGTGCTCAACACCGGTGTGATCAGCTATTCGCCCTTGCTCGAACGGGCGGCCTTCCGCGAGGTGGTGTCGGCCTACGACCCGACCGTGACGCTGATGTTGGTGGACCTCAACGACATCGGAGACGATCATCAGTACGCCCGGGAGAACGTCTCAGGTGATCCAGCCCGACCCCGGTTCGACGTGCCCCCCGCCGAAGGGCCGTCCCTGTGTCAGCGCTCGGTGCTGTGCCGCGGCCTAGGGCCGGTCTGGTCGAAGCTTGGTCGCCCCTTCGCCGTAGCCTCCAAGCTTCTCGGATGGGAGCGCCGCCGTTACGACTACTACGCCTTCGAGGTGGAGGTGGCGGGGAAGAAGGAGACGAACCGTTTCTTCGTCCTCCGCTATCCCCTGGAACAGACCCGGCCCTATTTCGACGCCACCTTCGCCAACGTCGAGGCCACGGCGGGGGACGTGCGGGCCTCCGGGTCGTCCTTCGCCTTCGCCGCCCTGCCCCGCTACTTCCATTGGAATGACGACGAGGCGCCGGACAACTGGGAGGCCCATCGGTACGGCGTCGACGAACCCTACGAAAACGAGTACCTGCGGTACTTCGAAGAGGCGGCGGGCGGGGCGGGTTTTCCGGTCTGGTCGCTGATCGAGGAGTTCCGCGCCCACCGCGGTGGGCCCCTTGTATTCCGCCACGACCCCCACTGGAATGCCGACGGGCACGCCCTCGTCGGTCGCGCCCTGGCCCGTCGCCTGATCGACGCCGGCTGGCCGGATACGACGGCTTTGGACGGACCGACTTTGGACGGGCCGAATTTGGACGGACTGGCTCCGGATCCAGCGGCTTCGGACCCCCTCGACCTGGACACCTCGCCAAACTCCGCCCTGTCCCTCGGCGGGCCGGCGACGGAGACGGCGGACGGCGGAGCTCCCAGCCCATGACAATTAGCACCCGACAGCTGACGATATCGGCCCTTGCCTTCGTTCCCCTGACCTACGCCGTGCTCTTCGGCTCCCGGGAGACGATGAGGCTCTTCGCCGGGCGGGAACAGGTGCTCGAAACCGTCGGAGCTGCCTTCTTCTTGGCCACTTCGATTCTCCTCCTGATGGCGTATCGCCGCCTTGGGCCCCAAGCTACCGGCGCCGGCCGATGGCGACGGTTGGGGCTCCTGGCCCTCGGCTTCCTATTCTTCGTCGCGGCGGGGGAGGAGCTGAGTTGGGGACAGCATCACCTTGGATTCGCCACTCCGGAACCGCTCCGGGAACTGAACGCCCAGCAAGAAGTGAACCTCCATAATCTTTGGCTGCTCGACAGCTACGACGCGAGCTCAGGCGACAAGAAGGCGGGTTGGCGCGCTCTCTTGCTGAACTCGAACCGCCTGTTCGACTACTTCATGGTGGGGCTGTTTTGGATCTTGCCCTTCGCCCATGGCCGCATTCCGCTGGCCCGTGGTCTCATCGACCGTTTCGGTCTGCCGGTGCTGCCGTGGAGCCTCGGCCTCGGGCTCGCCGCCAACTGGCTGGCGACCGCGGTGGCGGAGCTCGTCCTGGTGGACGACATGCTCGAGCATCTGGCGGTGTCCGAGATCCGCGAGTGCAACTACGCCTTCCTGTGCCTGCTGGGGGCGGTGGTCCTGTGGCGTCGCGCCAAGGGGCCGGATCCTGGGGACGGACGGGGCCGCGCCGCGGTTTGACACTGCGCTCGACGACCTCTAGCATTGTCGGGTTGGGAACGGAAAGCTCATGCGATACCTTGCCCTGGCTAGCGCCCCGGAAAAACTGCTGGTAGGCCGGCAGGTCCGTCCCATACCGCCTCTGCATCTGACGCTGCAC
>JBCDIS010000291.1:0-7745 GCA_038748685.1 Acidobacteriota bacterium
CTCGATCGATCGGTTGAGCTGTTCCAGGGCCAGGTCGTAGCGTTCGAGGGCCCCTAGGGCCCCGGCGAGGCTGGCCCTCAGGCTGGCGTTGTCGGGCTCCTCGTCGACGAGCCGTTTGAACATCTGCGCCGCTTCCCGGTACTGCCCCTGTTCGAAGTGGATGGCGGCGAGGTTGCGGTCCCCGGGGGTCGACGTCGTCGCGGGCTCGCCGTCGCCGCCGATGTACCCGAGGCTGCGGAGGTGCTCCAGCTGAGCCTGGTTGATGCGGGCGCTCTGCCGGCCGTCGGCGCCGCCCCCCTTGCCCCCGGCGTTTTCGTAGGTGGCGATCCGGTCGATGGGACGGGGATTCGACATGGCCTCCTCCAGCACCCGTCCCGGCATGTCGTCGGCGGCGGGGAGGCCGAGGAAGCTCAGGAGGGTGGGGGTGATGTCGAGGATCGACGCCCCCTGGATCTGGGCGCCGGCCCGGACCCCGGCGCCGTAGAGGTAGAGGATGCCGTCGATGCGATGGAACTTCTCGCTCACCCGTCGCAAATCGCGGGTGCGGCTAGGGTCGTCGTGGAGCGCCCCGAGCTGAAAACCGTGATCCGAGAGCACCATGAGGGTGGTGTTCTCGTCCATCGCGTCCATGTACTCACCGAGGAGCTCGTCTGCGAAGACGTACATCGCCTCCACCGTGTCGCCGAACTTCGCCTGCTGCTCCGCCAACTCCCCCCCTAGCTCCTCGACCCGAAAGAGATGACCGAAAAGATGGGATGTGGAGTCGGTGCCCTCGATGTAGACCATAGCCAGGTCCGGCCGGTCCTGCCGCCAGAGCTCGAGGCCGATGTCGCGGTAGCCCTGGGCGGTGGCCAGGGCCCAGCGGAAATGGGCGAAGTCGTCCTGGAAGTCGAACTCCCGGCGGTAGGCTTCCGGCGGCACGTCGACGAACGGCTCCAACTCGGCGGGGGTCAGATCGGCGGGGCGGCGCAGGAGGGGCTCGATCCTCGCCATCAGCTCCGGGGGGTGGGTCTTCGGAATCTCGTCGTCGCCGCCGGTGAACCCCTCTTCGAACATGAAGTGGTACGACGTGTGGTCGCTGACCACGGAGCCGTTGACAGTCTCCGGCGGCCAGGTGGCCCACCATCCCACCGTCGCCACCGATTTGTCCGCGTCGGAGACGATGTTCCAGATCGCCTCCACGCGTCGCATCTGGGAGGTCACGGGGAGCTGGTCGCCGTCCGCCGTGGTGGTCACAAAATGGCCGATGCCGTGCCGGTCGGGGGTCTGGCCGGTGGCGATGGTGGTCCAGATGATGGGCGACAGGATCGGCCTCTGGCTGCGGAGCTTGCCATAGGCGCCGAGCCGGCGGAGCTCGGAGAAGTGGGGGAGCTTGCCCTCGGAGATCAGCAGGTCCATGGCGTCGGGGTCCATTCCGTCGAGGCCGAGGACGAGCACGCGGGTTCCGTCATCCCCCCCGCCTGGGGCGCAGCCGAGGCAGAGGATCGCCAGCGCGAGCAGCAAATGGAGTGCGGCGATTCGATGGTGGGGAAGGCCCATGGAACAGGACCCTACGGCGATCGCCTTCGACGGTCAAGGCGGCTGGAGACGATTCCCGGGGCCTGGCCTGGGATACAGTCGAAGCCATGGAATATCACCTCCTTCGAGCCCATATCCGTTGGATGCTCGCGGTTCCCCTGACGGCGGTCCTCGGTTCGACCGTCGCGCCCCCGACCTTCGCCGAGGCCCCCCCGCCCCTGCGCCGCGGGGGAGTGCAGGCCCAGGTGGGGGGATCCTTGCCGGGGGTAGCGGGGCCGGTGACCTTCTTGGGTAAACCGGTGGTCGACGGGGGCTCGGAGGTGGGATTCGTCGCGGCGGTGGACGCCGGCGGATTTGAGGACCACGTCGTCTGGGTAGGCGGCGCCGTCGTCCACCGCAACAGCGCCGTCACCGGTGCCACCCTCACCGGCGGTGAGCCGATCCTGGGGGTCAGCGACGACGGTCGCTACGTCTTCGCTCCACAGGTGGACGGCAACGACGCGGTTTGGAGCCACCTGGGTTTGCTGGCGGTGGAAGGCGACCCGGCGGTGGGCCTGCCGCCGTCGACCCTCTGGCGCTTCCACGAAAGGCCCCAGGTGACGGCCGCCGGCCGCGCCTACTGGGTGGCCGGCTACGACGAGCCCGGGGGCCAGGCGACAGACGGGACCGTGCTCTACACCAGCGTCGACGTCGATCCCGGGGCCATCGCGGCGGTGCTGCGCTCTGGAGACGTGGTCGATGGTCTGGAGATCGCCGGAGCCGGCGGCGTCGGGCTTGAATTTCATCTGTCCCGAAGCGGTGGGCACCACATCCATGTCCTCGACACCACCGAGCCCGTCGACCGGGACGGCGCCCTCTACGTCGACAGCACCATCGTCGCCAGGCAGGGAAGCCCGGTGGGGGACGGCACCCTGTGGGACCAGTTTGACACCGTGGTGATCGACGACGGCGGAACCTACCTCGTGTCCGGAAACACCAACGCCGGCGATCCCTTGACCGACGAGTTCATCGCGGTGGACGGCGCCATCGCCGTCCGTGAGGGGGATCGGCTTGCCGGCGTCGACCTGTCGGCCACCGCCACGGTGCGGGGGCTGGCGATGGACAGCGGGGGGCGTGCAGCCTTCGTGTGGACGGCGGAGGGCAATCGGCGCCAGCACGCCTTCTTCAGCTGCTCCGCCGCGGATCCGGCGTCGGCGAGGAATGTCGTGTCGACGGGGGACGGCCTCGACGCGGATGGGGACGGGGCGGCGGAGGGGACGGTGACGGACCTCGGATTCGACGCCATCGCCCTGGGGGACGACGGCAGGCTGTGGATCCGCGGCGCCGTGGACTTCGGCGCGGGCTCCGTGGACGCGCTCTTCTGGGTCGTCGTCCCGACCTGCGGCTCCGCCGATCCGGTGATCAACGAGGTCGACTACGGACAGCCGGGGGCCGAGGGGGCGGACTTCGTAGAGCTCTACAATCCAGGGTCGGTGCCCGTGAGCCTGACCGGATACGAGCTGGTCCTGGTGGACGGTGCCGGCGGCGGGGTTTACAACGTCGTGGACCTCACCCCCCTCACCTTGAACGCCGGCGGCCACCGGGTCGTCTGCGGGCGGAAGGATCTACCCTTCCCCTGCGACCTGATCGTCGCCGGGGGAGGGGATTGGATCCAGGAGGGGAATCCGGACGCCGTCGCCCTCCGTCGCTCCGGGGCTCTGGTGGATTCGGTGAGCTACGGCGGGGACAGCCCACCGCCGTACACCGAGGGGTCAGGGGTCGGCCTGGGGGACGACCTCTCCAGGCCCCACTTCGGGATTTCGCGGCTGGTGGATGGCCTGGACACCGACCGGAACAACGTCGATTTTGCCGGCCGTTGCCACACCCCTGGCACCGCCAATACGGCGGAGTCGGCGGCCTGCGAACCGGTGCCGGTGGAGTTGTTGAGCCTCGCGATCGAGTGAGGCGAAGGAAGCAGGAAGGAAAGCCGGGAGAACGGGATCCGGGCCGCTTTGCGAAGCGTAGGAAAGGGCTCTCACCTTCACTCCGTCGGGACGGCCGACGGACGCCCAAGTGGGCGGAGCAGGGGGGCCGCGCCGAGGCGTTGTCGCCAAGGAGGGAAGTGTGAGATATCGGGGGGAGGCCCCGACGGCACCGGGCGCTCCTCAAGAGCACCGGTCGGGGTCTCCCCGGGAAACGCCGCGCCGCGACGTGAAGACCGAAAGAGGGGGAACGCCCTCCCGGGCGTTCCCGTTGGCTCGCTCGCATCCAACGTTTCCGTCGGGTCAGTGCCGGTCGCCGATCGAACTCGGAGCCTGTCCTGTTGTTTCGGCTTCCGCCCCTGACGAGAACTACTCTAGTGGGGCCCGGTGCGGTGGACATCCGCCGAAACGATGAATCTTCCCTACCGCTTTTGTCGCCCTCCGGGTACGGCGAAACGCTCACCCGGAGGCGGCGCCCCGCGGTGGACCCGCAGCGGCCGGTGCCCTCACGGAGTGTCGTCGGAATCGAGATCCACCAGCCGGTGACGGACCGCCCAGAGGGCAGCTTCGACCCGGTTCTTCACCTGTAGCTTGCCGAGGATGCGGCTGACGTGGGTCCGCACCGTCGCTTCGGCAATGTGGATGGTGTCCGCCACTTGACGGTTGGACATGCCCTGGGCGACGAGGCGCAGGATGTCCTCCTCCCGCGGGGTGAGCTCTTCGGCGAGGGGCCACCGTTCGGAACGGACCCCCTGGAGCCGCTCCACGATCTTCTGGGTGATCTCGGGCGGGAACGCCGGTAGTCCGGCGTGGATGCGGCGGATCGAGCTCACATACTCTTTTCCAGCGGCGGATTTGGAAAGGTATCCCATGGCTCCCGCTTCGATGGCGGTGAAGATACGCTCGTCCATGACCGAGGCGGTGAGGAGGAGGATCCTGGCGGAAGGTTCCTCTACCAGGATCGCGCGGGTCGCGTCAGCGCCGTCCATACCGGGCATGACGAGATCCATCAAAACCACGTCCGGTCGCAATTCCCGATAACGCTCGACCGCCTGGGCGCCGTTTTCGGCTTCCCCGACGATCTCGATGTCGGGTGCGGTTTCCACCAAGCCCCGGGTTCCCTGGCGAACGACCGCATGGTCGTCCACGATCAAAATTCGAACAGTCTGTGACATCGGTTTCCCTCGAGGAAAAGAGAGCGGAACGGCAAGACAAAGGTATCGAAACGGAGGCAGGAAGAGCGGGGGCCCGGAAGGGGGGCTGGCGGGAGGCGGTGCCTGGAGAGAGCCGTAGCGGCTGGAAGTCAGAGCGTCAGTATACCCCGGAGGGTGCGAGGGAGCTGTGGTATCTTGGTGGCTTGTTATCTGTTCCCATCGCTCGCACGCCGTTGGCGGTGCTCTCGACTCGCACGGGGGCCGGTGAACGGGTGCCGCTCGATTCGGAGGAAGGATGGATCCGGTGAAGAATTCGGAGTTGGGTTGGGTTCGTGTTTGCGGCGGGGCGACTGTGGAACCTCGATCTCCGCAATCGGCCGGAAGGGGAGCAAGTGACCTGGAGCCCTGACGACGGCGGCACAGCCGCCGAGGCGATCCGCAACTTGCGGGAGCGCTTCGGCCCGCTCCTGACCGAGCTGCGGGAGGGATGGGGGACGGATATTCCGTCCCTGTTGATCCGCCTCCGGTCGTCCGCCGAGAGGAGGGATCCCCAGGGGGTTGCCGAATCGGCCCACGGCATCGCCGGCATGGCGGCCATCCTCGGGGCGCGCCGGATCGAGGCCCTCGCCAGGGATCTCGAGACCCGGGCGGGGGAGGGCGAGACCGGGGGCGAAGAAGGCCGAATCGATGCCCTGACCGATCTCGTCGAAGCGTTCGGAGAGCTGCTTCGCCGCGCCGCCGAGGATTGATGCGGCCGGTCCCATGCAGGACGCGGCGCCACCGGGCCCGCCACGGGCACCGTCCTTCAGCTGAGGATCTGCTCCCGCAGCCAGCCGCCGAGGTGCTCGACGGCCTCAGGAACTTTGGCGGCGTCCTTGCCGCCACCTTGGGCCAGATCCGGTCTCCCGCCCCCTCCTCCTCCGACGATCTTGCCGGCTTCCCTCAGGATCTGTCGCGCGTCGAGCCCACCGTCCACCAGGTCCGACGTGAGGCCGGCGAATAGCACCGGCTTCTTTCCGCCGGTGGCGAAGAGGACCACCGCCGCCGACCCGGCCTTCTGCCGCAGCCAGTCCAGGGCTTCCCGGAGCTGATCGGCGTCGGCGTTGGGGACTTCGCCGACGATCACCTTGCTGTCACCGGCGTCGAGGGCGGTGTCGAGGAGAGCACGGGCGCGGGTCTGGGCCTTCGCACCCTGCTGCTGTGCGGCGGCCCTTTGGCGGGTCTTCGCCTCCGCCTGGAGGGTCCCGATATGGTCCAGGAGGCGCTGTCGGCCCAGGGTGGGGAGCACCTCGCCGGCGACCGCGGCCTGGAGCTCCGCGAGGCCGCTGCGCAGGGCGCCTTCGTCCTCCACCGAGGTGAGGGCGGAGGCCCGCTCGAGGAGCTCCACAGCCCGGCTCCGGGCGCTTTGGGCGGCGGCCCCGGTCACTCCGACGACCCGGCGGATGCCCTTGGCCACCGCCTCCTCCGTGGTCAAGGCGAAGGCCCCGAGCTCGCCGGTGTTCCCGACGTGGGTACCGCCGCACAGCTCGATGGACAGATCCCCCCAGCGGTCGGAATCGGGTTCCCCTAGAAGGTGCTCCACCGCAGCCCCCACCGAGACGACGCGCACCTGGTCGGGGTACTTCTCGCCGAAGACCGCCCGCAGACCGCGGATCGATTGGGCCCGTTCCAGGGGTACCTCCAGATCGTGGACTTCGAGGCCGTCGCCGATGGCCTTCTCGACCGCGGTTTCGATGGCTTCGATCTCCCCCTGGGTCAGGGCGCTGCGGTGGGCGAAGTCGAAGCGGGTCTTGGCGTCGTCCACCAGGGAGCCCCGCTGCTGGACGTGGTCCCCGAGGACCTCCCGCAGGCCCAAGTTCAGGAGGTGGGTGGCGGTGTGGTTCGACATGATCGATCGGCGGCGATCAGCGTCCACCTCCGCCTCGAGGTCCTGGCCCACCTCGAGGCCTCCGGATTCGAGGGTTCCGACGTGCAGCACCATGTCCCGGACCCGATGGGTGCCGTCGACGCGGAACCGTCCGGTGGGGGAGCGCAGCACTCCGCGGTCCCCCACCTGGCCCCCCTGCTCGGCGTAGAACGGCGTCGCCGCCAGCACCACGCCGCAGGGGGATTCGGAGGTCAACGGGTCGCGGCGCAGGGCGCCTTCCCCATCGAGCCAGGCGGTCATGGAGGTGGTCAGGTCGAAGGTCTCGAACTTGGGGCCGTCGTCGGTGGCGGCGGCGTCGATCACCGCGCCGTCGAGCTGGCCGGCCGCAGCCACCAGGGCGCGGGCGTGGTCGACGGCGCCATCCCCCCCGGTGCCGCGGGCCCGCTCCCGGGCCTCTTCCATCCGCGCGTCATAGCCGACGAGGTCGACCTCCAGTCCCCGCTCGCCGGCGATGATGGACGTCAGGTCGATGGGGAATCCGTACGTGTCGTGGAGCTTGAAGGCGGTCTCGCCGTCGATGGGCCTGCGCCCCTGGGCGATGGCCTCGTCGGCGGCGGCGTTGAAGAGCTTGAGTCCGGTATCGAGGGTGCGCCCGAAGGATTCCTCTTCCTCGTGGATCACCTCAGCAATACGGTCGCCGTGGTCCCGCAGCTCGGGGAACTGGTCCCCCATCTGATCCACCAGGGTCGGCACCAGGCCGTGTAGGAAGGGTCCCTCGACGCCGAGATACTGGCGTCCGTAGCGGACCGCGCGCCGCAGGATCCGGCGCAGCACGTAGCCGCGGCCTTCGTTGTCGGGCTGGGCTCCGTCGGCGATGGCGAAGGCGAGGCAGCGGATGTGATCGGCGACGACCCGATAGGAGATGTCCCGCATCTCCCCGTCGGTGGGCTCGTCCGACGGCATGGTGGCGGCGTAGGCGGGGGCCCCGGTGAGCTCCTGCAGCCGGGCGAGGAGGGGAGCGAAGACGTCGGTGTCGTAGTTGCTGGTTTTGTTCTGGAGCACCGTCACCAGGCGTTCGAAGCCCATGCCGGTGTCGACGTGGCTCGCGGGGAGGGGGGAGAGCTTGCCCTCTCCGTCGCGGTTGTACTGGATGAACACCAGGTTCCAGACCTCGAACACCCGGGGATCGTCGGCGTTGACGAGGGGCCCCCCGGAAAGGTCCGGCGTGAGGTCGACGTGGATCTC
>JBCDIS010000292.1:0-7741 GCA_038748685.1 Acidobacteriota bacterium
CTCCCACGTCTACGGCCCCACCGAGGCCACCACCTTCGCCACGTACCTGCACCTCGAAGGCGTCCCCGAGGACGCCGCCTCCGTGCCCATCGGCGGCCCCCTCGCCAATACGACCGTCCACGTGGCGGACCGCTGGGGCCGGCCGGCCCCGGCCCACGTCCCCGGCGAGCTGCTCCTCGGCGGGGACGGCCTGGCGATGGGCTACCACGCGCGGCCGGCGATCACCGCCGCCTCCTTCGTGCCCGACCCGGACGGTGACGGCGGGCGGCTTTACCGCACCGGCGACCTGGTGCGGCTGCTGGCGGACGGCTCCATCGACTTCATGGGCCGCATCGACCACCAGGTGAAGATCCGCGGCTTCCGCATCGAGCTCGGGGAGGTGGACGCCGCACTGGCGGAGCAGCCCGGGGTCACGGAGAGCATCACCGTGGTCCAGGGCACGGGGGCGGACCAGCGGCTGGTGGCGTTCACGGTGGTGGACTCCGGGGCGGATGCCCCCACGGCCGCCGAGCTCCGCGACGCCCTCAGCCGACGGCTGCCGGAATTCGCGGTCCCCACGGTCCACCTGATGGACGCCTTGCCCTTGAACGCCAACGGCAAGGTGGACCGCAAGGCCCTACCCGAGGTGACCGCGGTCGCCTCGGCGGAAAGCACCACCCTCCCCCGTGACGCCATGGAGGAGATGGTGGAGGCGGCCTTCGCCGAGGTGCTCGACCTCGATTCGGAGGCCGGCCGACTCGACATCCACACCGATTTCTTCTCCCTCGGCGGCCACTCCCTCCTCGCCACGCGCCTGACGTCGCGGCTGCGGGACCGCCTGGGCGTGGAGGTGGCGCTGCGGGAGATCTTCCACCAGCCCACCGTCGCCGCCCTGGCCCGCCGCCTGGCGGAGCTGCGATCCGAGGACTCCGGGACCGCCGACTTGGGGACCATCGAGCCCCTGTCGCCCTCCGCGACGGACGGGGGTTCCCCACTCTCCTTCGCCCAGCAGCGGATGTGGTTCCTCCAGGCGTTCGACCGCCGGTCCTCCGCCTACAACATGCCCTTCACCCTCCACCTGCGGGGGGATCTCGACCCCGACGCCATGGAGCGGGCGATCCGTGAGCTGGTGAGCCGGCACCGGATCCTGAGGACCCGCTACGCTGAGGATCGGGGGACCGGCGAGGTGCGCCAGTGGGTCGATGACGTCCCCGCGAAGGTGCTGGTTCGCCACGACCTGTCGATGCTGGCGGCCGATACGCGGGAAGACCGCGCCGTCGCCCTGCTCCGGTCAGAGGCGGAACGCCCCTTCGACCTCGCCGCGGACCCCGCCCTCCGGGCCCACCTGGTGAGCGTGGGGGCGGACGACCACCGGCTGCTGCTGGTGATGCACCACATCGCCTGCGACGGAGCCTCCTGGGGCATCCTCCGAAACGAGCTGGGGATCCTCTACGCCGCGTTCCGGGACGGCGCAGAGATCTCCTTGGGCGAGCCGACCCTGCAGTACGCCGACTTCGCCGCCTGGCAGCGTGATCGCCTCTCCGGGGACGAGCTGGAACGGCAGACGGCCTTCTGGCGAAGGACCCTTGCGGACACCGAGCCCCTCGCCCTGATGGGGGACAGGCCGCGCCCCGAGGTCTTCAGCCACCGCGGCAAACGCCTGACCTTCACCTTCTCCCCCGAGCTGTCCACGGGCCTGCGGCAGCTCGCCCGCGGCAGCGGCGGCACCCTCTACCTGGTGCTCCTGGCGGGCCTCCAGACCCTCCTCCACCGCTTCACCGGCCAGGCCGGGATCAGCGTCGGCGCGCCGGTGGCCGGGCGGCGACGGTCGGAGCTGGAGGGGATGGTGGGGATGTTCGTCGACACCGTGGTGCTGCGCACCGACCTGTCCGGCGACCCCTCCTTCGAGGACCTGCTGGAGCGGGTCCGCGACGTCGCCCTCGACGCCTTCGCCCACCAGGATGTTCCCTTCGAGACCCTGGTGGACGCCCTGGCGCCGGAGCGGGATCCCTCCCGCACCCCCCTCTTCCAGGTCGGCTTCCAGCTGCTGGACGGCGTCCAGGTGGAGGCCAAGGCCATGGGCGGGCTCGACGTCGCCGACCTGCCCGCCCCGACGCCGAGCGCCAAGTCGGACCTCGATCTCAACGTCGTGGACGACGGCTCCGCCCTGTCCGGCAGCCTGATCTACTACGCCGACCTCTTCGAACGGTCCACCGTAGAGGGGTGGCTCCGCAGCTTCGAGACCCTCCTGACGGCGGCGGTCGCCGGCCCAAGGCAGCGCCTCTCCCAACTGCCCACGGTGGATCCGTCGTCCCGCGACAACCTCTTGGGTCCGATCTCCGGCACCACCTCCGATTACCCGCGGGACGCCAGCCTAGCCGAGCTCTTCGCCGGCGTCGTTGAGGACCACGGAGACCGGCCGGCGGTGGCGGGAAACGACGGAACCCTCACCTACGCCGAGCTGGCGGAGCGGGCCGACCGCTGGGCCAGCTGCCTGGTTTCCCTGGGCGTCGGCCCGGAGACGCCGGTGGCACTGCTGATGGACCGCGGCGTCGATCTGGTGACGGCGATGGTGGCGGTGATCCACGCCGGCGGGGCTTATGTGCCCCTCGACGGCACCTACCCCGAAGACCGACTCGCCTACATGATCGAAGACACCGGCGCAGCCGTCGTGCTGGCCCAGGAGCACCTGCTGGACCGGCTGCCGGCGGCTGGGGATGACGACGGGCCTACCGTCCTCTGCGTTGACCGCGACCGCGGGACCCTCGATGCGGGGGGCGACAGCACTCCGTTGCGCGGCGCCACCCTGCTTCCCGACGCCGGCCCCCATCAGGCCGCCTACATCACCTACACCTCCGGTTCCACGGGCCGGCCCAAGGGGGTAGTGACACCCCACCGGGGGGTGGTGCGGCTGATCCGCGGCAACAACTATTACCCGATCCAGCCCGACGACCGTATCGCCCACGCGGCGAACATCTCCTTCGACCCCACCACCTTCCAGGTCTGGGGGGCCCTGCTCTCCGGCGCCTGCGTGGTGCCGGTGGACCGGGACGTGGTGCTCTCCCCCCGTCGGCTGACCGCGGCCATCGGGGAGCTCGGCATCACGGTCCTCGATCTCCCCACCGCCCTCTTCCACCAGCTGGTGGAGCACGGGACCGAGGCCCTGGGGGCCCTTCGGGTGCTCAACTTCGGCGGCGAACGGTGCGAGCCGTCGGCGGTCCGCGCCGCCCTCGGCGCCGGCATCGGCCGCCTGCTCAACCACTACGGCCCCACCGAAGCCACCACCTCCTGCACCTTCCACCGAGTCACCGACGTGCCGGAGGACGCGGCGTCGGTGCCCATCGGTCTGCCCCTCGCCAACGACACCGCCCACGTCGTCGATCGCTGGGGTCGCTTAGCCGCCCCCGGCGCCGCCGGGGAGCTGTGGGTCGGCGGCGACGGCCTTGCCCGCGGCTACCTCGGCCGCGCCGCCCTCACCGCCGCCGCCTTCGTGCCCGATCCGTTTTCCGAAGAGCCCGGCCGACGGCTCTACCGCACCGGCGACCTGGTGCGGAGACGGCCCGGCGGCGAGCTGGACTTCCTGGGCCGCATCGACCAGCAGGTGAAGCTGCGGGGCTTCCGCATCGAGCTCGGGGAAATCGAGGCGGCCCTCGGCGCCCATCCCGAGGTGGCGGCGGCGCTGGTGATGCTGCGGGACGACGGACCGGGAGGGACGGACCGCCTGGTGGCCTACGCCGAACGGCAGCGGGGCGCCGAGGCGGATCCGGAGGCGCTGCGCAGCTGGCTCGCCGGCCGGATGCCCGAGCCCATGGTCCCCAGCGCCGTCGTCGTGCTGGACGCCTTCCCCTTGACCCCCAACGAGAAGGTGGACCGGGACGCCCTGCCCATCCCCGACGCCCCCGAGCAGGTCGCCTACCGCGCCCCCGAGACCGACGCCCAGCGCACCCTCGCGGAGGTTTGGACTTCGGTCCTCGGCGTCGAAAAGGTCGGCCTCGACGACGGCTTCTTCGCCCTGGGGGGCGACTCGATCCTGGTGATCCAGACCGTCTCCCGGGCCTACCGCGCCGGACTCGACCTGGAACCCAGGCACGTGTTCCTGCACCCGACCCTCGAAGCCCTGGCGGCGGTCGCCAAGATCGTCGAGCCGGAGGTGTCCTCGGCCGATGACGAACCCTCCCGGGACCCGTCCGACGGCCCCATAGCCGACCAGCTGGACGAGGGGGAGCTGGAAAGCGTCCTCGCCGACCTGGACCTCGACTGAAACGCCAGAGCCCCGACGCACCCGAAAACAACGGATCACTGACTCGCCACCGAACGACCGAGGATCACCGTGGACAAGAAGAATATCGAGGCCATCTACCCACTCTCCCCCGCGCAGCAGGGCATGTTGCTGTACCTGGTGCTTTCCGAGGGTGGGACCGACGCCTACTTCGAACAATACTTCTGCACCCTCGGGGGAGACCTCGACGTCGAGCACTACCACCGGGCTTGGGGCATGGCTGTGGAGCGCCACGCCGCCCTGCGGACCTTCTTCCTGTGGGAACGCCGCGAGCGGCCCCTGCAGGTGGTGGTGCGCCGGGCAGACCTCGAGTTCGAGGTGGAGGATTGGAGCGACCGCCCCGCCGACCAGCAGCGGGCGGAGCTGGACCGTCTCCTCGCCGACGACCGGAGCCGCGGATTCAAGCTCGACGAGCCCCTCCTGATCCGCTTCCGCCTGATCCGCCTCGCCGACGGCCAGCATTTCTTCCTCTGCTCCTACTCCCATCTGCTGGTGGACGGCTGGTCGATGTCCCGGGTGACGGCCGAGGTGACCGAGAACTACACCGCCCTGCGCCGGGGGGAGACCCTCGAGCGGCCCCCGGCTCCCCCCTACCGTCGCTACATCGAGTGGCTCGGAAAGCGGGACCCCGCCGAGGCAGAGGCGTTCTGGCGCCGCACCCTCGCCGGGGCCGACGGCGCCGAGCCGCTGCCCATCGACCGCAACCCCGGCGCCCACATGAAGGGCCGCGGGGTCAGCTTCGACGACGCCCACTACCAACACGCCGAGCTCGATCCGGCGGCCGTGCGGCGGGTGAACGAGCTGGTGAAGGGCCAGAACATCACCGCCAACGCCTTCTTCCAGGCAGTGTGGGGCCTGGTGCTGGCCCGCTACGGCGGCCACCACGAAGCGATGTGGGGCACCACCGTGTCGGGGCGCCCCCCGAAGCTGGAGCACGTTGAGCAGATCGTCGGTCTGTTCATCAACGCTCTGCCGATCCGGCTGCAGCTCGACGAGGAGCGCCCGTTCCTCGACACGGTGCGGGATCTGCAGATGCAGCTGACGGAGCAGCGGGAGCACGAGTACTGCCTGCTGGAGGACATCCAGCGCTGGATCGGCCTGCCCCACGACCGGCCCCTCTTCGAGAGCCTGGTCATCTACCAGAACTTCCCCGGGGTCGACGCCGAGCTCGACCTCGAGGTCCAGGTGGGGGATCTCAAAGAGGTCACCAACCATCCCCTCGTCCTTTACGTGGTGATCCGCGGCGACCGCGGCGTCCTGCGGCTGGTCTACGACCGCGGCAGGTTCGACGACGGAGACGCCGAGCGGCTGTTCAACACCTTCAAGGGGCTTTTCGAGCGCCTGATGGAGGCCCCCGAGCTACCCCTGCGGGACCTCCCCCTGCTGGCCCCCGACTCCCGCGCGGAGGTCGTCGCCAGGGCACAGTCCGAAGAGGCCCCCTGGCCCCAGGACGCCACCCTCCACAGCCTGGTAGCAGCGCAGGCGGAACGCACCCCCGACGCCGTGGCCCTGGAGCAGATCGGCGGCGGCGAGCTCACCTATCGCCAGCTGCTTGAGCGTTCCCGCCGTCTGGCCCACCACCTCCGCGGGCTCGGCGTCGGACCGGATCGTCCGGTGGCGGTGTCCTTGGAACGCGGCCCGGCCATGGTGGTGGCGCTGCTCGGCGTTCTGGAGGCCGGCGGCGCCTATCTCCCCATCGACCCCGACTACCCCGCCGACCGTGCCGCCTTCATGCTGGAGGACTCCGGCGCCGACGTGCTGGTGACCTCCGCCGGCCTGGGGGCCTCGTGGCCCACCGTGGCCCACCGGGTGGAGCTGCCGGAGGGGGGCGACGCCTTCCCCGAGCTGCCCGCTAACTCCACCGACGTGGAGGTGGGCCCCGAGAACCTTGCCTACGTGATCTACACCTCCGGCTCCACCGGCAAGCCGAAGGGGGTCCTGGTGGAGCACCGGAACGCCGTCCACTACGTGACCGACGCGGCGCGGGTCTACGGGGTTGAAGCGCAGGACCGTCTCCTCCAATTCGCCTCCATCAGCTTCGATACCAGCGCCGAGGAGATCTACCCGGCGCTGATCTCCGGCGCCACCCTGGTACTGCGGGACGACGCCATGCTGGCCTCCCCCGCCGCCTTCCTCGAAGCCCTGGGCCAGCACCGAATCCAGGTCCTCAATCTCCCCACCGCCTACTGGCACGAGCTGTGCGCCGCCCTCGCCGAAGACGACGCCGCGACGCTGCCGCACGATCTGCGGCTGGTGATCATCGGCGGCGAGGCGGCCCTGGCGGAGCGGCTGGAGCAGTGGCACGCCCACCTCGACGGCCGGGGGGAGCGCCGCGTTGCGCTGTGGAACACCTACGGCCCCACCGAGTCCACCATCGTCGTCACCCGCCACGAGCTCACGGAATGGCGCCCTTCGGACCACGGCGGTGAAGTCCCCATCGGACGTCCCATCGCCAACTCCCGCGCCTACGTGGTAGGGACCGACGGCGAGCTGCGGCCCCCGGGGCTCCCCGGCGAGCTTTGGGTCGGCGGCCCCGGCGTCACCCGCGGCTACCTGGGCCGACCCGAGCTCGACGCCGAAGCCTTCGTCGACGACCCCTTCGCCCCCGGAGTCGACGGCCGGCTCTACCGCACCGGGGACCTCGTGTCCGCCGACGCGGAGGGTCTGCTCTCGTTCCGCGGCCGCGTGGACCAGCAGGTCAAGGTCCGCGGCTTCCGCATCGAGCCGGGGGAGATCGAGTCGGCCTTGGTGAGTCACGAAGAGGTGCGGGACGCCGTGGTCGTCGCCCGCCCCGACGCCGACGGCGGCAACCGCCTGGTGGCCTACCTGGTATCTACCGACCCCGAAACGCCCCCCGCGGTGGAGGCCCTTCGGACGTGGCTCGGCCGGGATCTGCCGGACTACATGGTTCCGGCGGCCTTCGCCGTCCTCGACGCTCTCCCCACCACCCCCAGCGGCAAGGTGGACCGAAGGGCCCTGCCGGATCCCGAGGAAGCACGCCTCGGCACCGGCGTCGCGTTCGTCGCCCCCCGAACCCCCATCGAGGAGATCCTGGCGGAGCTCTGGGCCGAACTCCTCGGGGTCGACGCCGTCGGGGTCCACGAAGACTTCTTCCAGCTCGGTGGACACTCCCTCCTGGTGGGTCGACTGACCTCCCGTCTGCGCAAGGGCATGGGGGTCGAGCTGCCCCTGGTGGCCGTCTTCGAGAACCCGACGGTGGCGGAGCTCGCCGAGCGGGTCCAACAGCTGGCGGCGGTAGGGGGCGGCGAGCGCAGCACTACCGCTCCCGTGGAGCTACCGCCGATCCGCAAAGTGCCGCGGGACAAGCCCCTGCCCCTGAGTTACCCCCAGGAGCGGGTGTGGTTCCTCCAGCAGCTGGACCCCACCTCCGTGGCCTACAACTTCCAGCTCACCCTTTGGTTCGACGGGCCCCTGGACGTCGAGGCGCTGCGCCGCACCCTCACCGAGATCGTGCGCCGCCAC
>JBCDIS010000293.1:0-7727 GCA_038748685.1 Acidobacteriota bacterium
CGAGCTGTCGCGGCTGTAGAAGACGTTCGCCGCCTGCGTCTCTCCGGCGTGCAGGGTGTCGAGGAAGACGTGCTCGGCGCCATCGGGCCCGATGTAGAGCCAGCGATCGCCGGGGTTTCGGGGCACCGTGTTCGGAGCCACTAGGTGACCCAGGCTCAGCTGCCAGCCGAAACCGGCGTTACTGTCGCCGTTGGCCACCGCCTCCGGAGCCAAGCCGACGTTCGCCACCTGGCGCTGTCGCCAGTCCCAAAGGTTGGAGTTGTAAACGAGGGTGAGTCGGTAGCGCAGGCTGCCGCCGGCGGAGTACTCCTGCCCGATGGGGACCGTGACGGTGAGGTTGCCGTTGAAGAGGTTGACGTGGTCGAGGTCGCCGACGTGGAAGGCTTTCTCTGGGGAGAAGCCGCGGGCGAGGTTGGGATGCTGGGTGGCGGTCGCCGGCGCGACGAGGAGAAGGAGGGCGACGGCGGCCCATCCGGCGAAGGTCTTCGGTGTTTGGGTCATCAGCTGCCCTCCCCGAGGTCGACGAAGTCCGAGACCTCGACGGTGTGGGTCGACAGGCGCATCGCCTCGACGTCGAACACGGTCAGCAGGTCCCCCTCCTGGACGTCGCCGACGTCGCCGGCGGTGGCGCCCAAGGGCTCGAAGCGGTCCGTCTCCAGGGTGAGCCAGCCATCGGCCTGGCCGTCTTGGTCGTCACCGGTGCCGTCGGTGGCCCACAGGGACCACGCTCCCCTGCCCGGTCGCACGAGGAGGACCTGGACCTGCCAGGCCTCGAGTGCCAGACGGCCCCAAGTGCGCAGGGAGCCCTGGGAGATCCGGACGCCGGGGAACGGCGCGTCCCGCAGGCCCACCGCCGGCGGCGACGCCGCGGCGGCCTTGCCGGTGTCGAGATCGACGACGGCCCAGACCGAAAGGTCGGGAACGGGGTGGTCCTGGGTCCACCGGACCTCGCCGTCGCCGTTGTCGTCGGCGCTCCAGTGGGTGCCGGAGAGGAGGGTGGGGACGGTGCGGTTCAGGAACTGGCCGCCGCCGATCCAGGCCACCTGGGCCTGGGGCGCAAGGCCGGTGGCCACCACGTCGCGGTCGTCGAAGGAGATGGCCAAGCTCTGGGCGCCGGCGGACGTCGCCAGCAGAGCGAGCAAGACCAGGATACGGAAAGTCGTATGTCGACTCATCTCAAGGGGCCTCCCATGTCTTCGAAGGATGGTGTCGTCAGAAGCGACACCGCGAAGGTGAAGTGCGACTTTCGGAAGACGCGCTCTTTGATCTAGAGCTAGCGATATGGTCGGAACCACCGCAAGCCAAGATGACAATCACCGCTAGCAGGCTGGATCAGCTACCCGGCAAGGCCCGTAGTTCGACCACCTCAGGCCATGGGGGCGACAGCCGTGTGGCGAGGGCCTCGACGGGTTCAAACGGCACGGGGCCGCGGACTCCAGCGGCGATCCCTATCGGGCCAGCGGGTAGATGGCGGGTGGACCAGTAGCCTTCGATGTCAGCGAAGCCGCGGGTCTGGGTGAGCCAGGCCAACACTCGGCCTGATAGTGCATGGCCTCCGTGCCACAGCGCGAGGGCAGCGCGACGGACGCCTTCGCCGCCGGAGCCGAGAACCCGCACTGTGAGGGGCGGACCCGCCGCGGGCAGACGCCAGCGCATTACCGTATACCCGGACGGTCGCCAGGGCTCCACACGGAAGCCCGCTTGGTCGTGCCGCACGAGCATGAAGCCGCCGGGTCGTCTTGGCAACGATGCCAGACCGTCGGCGCCGGTGAGGGTCTCGAAGAGGATGTTCCCGCGCTCGAGCGAGCCAACCCAGACGACCGCTGCCCCTGCCGCCGGAGTTCCGTTCGCCAGCTCCAGGTGTAGGTCGACGGAGGCGCCGAGAGGCTCGAGGGTAACGAGGATCTCGGTGCCCTGGTCGCCATCAGCCACTGGGATTGTCACCGGTTCCAGCAGCCGCACGTAACCCTCGGCGACGGCGTCGACCTCAAGGTCTCCGGCCCGAAGCGGAGGCAGGTGGGCCGCCCCCCCGTCGTCGGTGATCGCCTGTTGTAGGACCGCCATGTCCGCATCTGGATCCAACGCGGCGTCGATTAGGTAGCGGTTGCGGGAGGTCACCGTCGCGTCGGCGATGCCCTGGCCGCTCACTGCGTCCACCACACGAACGGAGAAGCGGTTGTCGGGAATCCCGAAATCCCGCTCTACCGTGCCTTCGAGAGCCGCGGGAAAAAACTCGACGAACGGAGCCACACCAACTTCCGACAACTCGACCTCGACGCTGCGCACGGGGGCGAGCACGGTCGCTTCGTAGGCGCCTTCTGCGTCGCTCTCGACGGCAAGGGTGTGCCGATCAACGGTGGTGAAGCGCAGAGTGGCAGCGTGCGGATCGTCCCCCAAGATGACGCGGCCGGTGAGCATAGTCAACGTCGGCGCCAAGTGCACGAAGGCGTCGACGCCGTCGGTCAGGTCCACCACGTCGGACACCGTACCGAGACGGGTGACCAGCCGCACTTCGAGGGACGTCCGCGGCAGGCTCTCGAAGCGCTCCGTTCGGTGCCACTCTCCGGGCTCTAAGGCCCGTTCCTCCACCGGCTCGCCCTCGGGCCAGCTGCGGATCTGAAGGAGAGTCTCTTCATCGCTCCGCAGGCTAGCGGGCAGCTCGATCTCGGCGTCGATGGCCGGGCGTGGCAGGAGCTCGACGAGGGTGTGCTCGATGGTGCCCGCGGTCAGCTCCAAGGTGACGGGCTCGATGACCGTCTTCCGGTCCCCCGCTTCGAGCCGGGCGGGGCCGGGGCCCACGTCGTACCAGAGGGCGTAGACCCGGCGGAGCAGGAAGAGGGCCATGTCGGGCTCCAGAAGCTCGCCGCCGCGCACCAGGTGCACGCCGACACTTGCGTCTTCCGGCCGCGGAGCGCTGGTCTCGCGCAGGATCTGGACCACGAGGTGGGCCCGGTCCGGCGGAGGCGGGGCCAGCGGTGCGGGCATGGTTTCCCGATGCCCGAGATCGAAGGGACGACTCAGCTGAACATAGCGTCCCGCCTGGCGGTCCCACAGCGCGGCGATCGTCGGGCCAGCTGGCATGCGCACCCCCTCCCCCACCGCGTCTCGGGCGATCCGCCGCGTCAGCTCCTGGCGTAAGAGGTCGGCGTGGGTGTGTGGGCCGGCGTGTAGTAGTCGCATCTGATCGCCCCGGGCGTCGAGGTCCTCCGGCAGCACGACGCGGCCAGCAGGCCCGAGGGGCAGGCCGGATGACATACCGTGGCCGTCGAAGGCCGAGGCCGAGTACGAGACTCTGCCTGAATACGGGGTGATCTCCCACTCACGCTCGAGCCAATAGCGGTATACCCCGGGCTGTGGAACGAACCAGGTGCTGCAAGGCTTGACCAACTCCCGGTCTGGCTTGTCGAGAGGCACCATGTGGACTTCGCACCCTTCGGCGTCGAGGATCTCGACCGCCCGGGTCCCTTCGTAGAGGGTTGGGTAGAGGGCCATCGCGCGCTTGCCGCCGATCTCCCCGGTACCGGGATCGAGGATCGCGAGCTCACGGGCAAGCCCGGTATCGGAACCCGCCAGCAGACAGACAAGGACGAACGCCCAAACTCGACTCCTGCGAGCAGCCATTTCAGAAACCGCCTGCCCCGCCGCAACTCGTACATTCCGGGCAGTCCATTGTTTCGCCGCAGGTATTCGGACCTTCGAAACAGCACCTCTCAGAGGAGGCGTCGAAGCACGTCAGGCCACCGCCGACTTCCCCACATTGGGTCGAACAGTAGGTATCTCGGTGGGCGACACAGAGTCCCGGCGAGCTTCCGGCCGGGACCGCTAAGCCCCAGGCCATCAGAATAGCAATCCACCTCATCATCATGGTTGACATCCTCCTCTGGGGAAAGGTGGCAAGGGCCTATCGTAGCTCTTGCTCTTGGTTCTCTGGCAGGTTTCTCGCAGACAATGCTCACGAACTCGCAGCAGCCGGTAGAGGCCGTGACTACCCCATATGACGGCGAGATACAGGAGCTCGTCCCATATCTTCGCCCGCTCTGAGATCTCCACCGAGCCTTCATATCGCTCCAGCTCTTGTTGGACTCTAGAGGTGACTGTGAAGGCATCTTTAGGCCAGTCGCCGTAGCGGCGCACCAGCACTAGCAGGTCAAAACCGCACAGCAGGGCCCGCTCCACGCGGCCATAGCGCACGTTCCCCTCTACGGCGTGCCACAGAGCCGGATGGGCTCGGTGTATGTATCGCTGCCCCAACTGGCTGAGGCAGACGCCCCGGGCGTGCTGCCAGTTCGTCCAGTCCGGTGAGAGCTCGGAGGCGTCGTGGTAATGTTGGGCTAGGGTGGTCATCGCGTTTCTCAGCTCTCGCGCTCCAGGACCAGGCTCGCCCCAGCGCTCGCCTAGAGCCAGGGCTCTGAGGTAGGCGGCAAGGCGGAGGGCTCGCCGATCGGGCGGCTGTGCCATCTGCAGACCCCAGATCGCCTGGAGCGCGAGGTGGGCTATGGTGTTGCGGTGCTCGCGCTGGCGGTAGCGCTGCAGTGCCAGACGCAGTGCGTCAGGGCCTGAGAGTTTTCCCTCGTCCGTATGCATGCAATCCCCTCATCCTTCCCAAGAATCAAACCATTCGGCGTAGGTGGAGCTCGCGCTCTACTAGCGAACGGATCCATGCCGCCATGGCGATCCCGTCCCGCTCGGCGAGCAGCGTCAGCTTTGTGATCTGCCTCTGTTCCAGGTTCACATTGACCGATCGACGGTGCTCTTTCGGCGGATAGCTGGGCTTCTCGAAGACGAAGTCGCACCCCGGAACGTCGAGGGCCTCGGCCAGGGTCAGCTGCTTGCGGTGGATCAGCTGGATGCGAACGGGTGTCTCGTCGAGATCTCCGGAGAAGCCCGCCAGCGGGTAGGGCCGGCCCTGCACGAACTCCCGCGTCGTGCGCCAGGGGATGAAGATGGGCTCCCCCTCAGCACCGGAGACCTCGGTAGATATCTCGCCGGGGGTGGATCCATCCGGCATATGCACGACGACGTCTAAGCGCACATCCGGACCTCCACGAGGCGGGCTCGAGCCTTCTGAAGGTGGCGAGCGTCTTCGGCCGCGAGCGGGAACGGGGGCGAGTCCCAGGCCTCGAGAGCGACGCGGAGATCTTCGGCGAGGTCCTGAACCTCGTCCTCGGCGTCGAGGGTACGGGCAAGGCGGACCGCGGCGGCGAGCATGGCGAGGGTGGGAAAGTGACCGAGCCCTCCACCGGCGTCCCGGACCTGGGCGGCGAAGTCGTCGGCGGTGCTGAGCCGGTATCGCCAGTAGCAATCGAGGCTGGCGGCGCAGAGGTGGGCGGACCGCAGTCCAGAGCGCTCGACCATAGTCCTGAGGGTCACGAACTCGGTGGCGAATGCGTGCTCAAGGTAGTCTCTCAGCAGCTGGCGGCCGTCGGCGTATGGTGGTTCGCAGTGGTCGACGAGGACGGCGGCGCTGGCGATCGCCCGGAGGCGCTCAGGCGCCTGAGGACGTTTGAAGCATGGCCGTAGATCCAATGGACGCTCCTTGATGGCCGGAGTTATTGCCGACGGGGGCAGTCACTGGTCGCAGCCCTGGCCAAGTGGGCTAAGTACTCTTCGAGGGCTCGGCGAAAAATCTCTGCCTTGGAAACGCCCAAGGTCGATGCTGCGATCTCAACTTTTCGATGCAACGACGCCGGAACGGTCGCGGACAGCACACGGTGTCCTTTGATCTCCGCCATAGCCTCCCCATCAGCGATTTGGCTAAACCTAAGGGGCTGAACGCCAAACCAAGAGCTATCGGCAGTGAAAGGACAGTACGACCCGCAGAGCCGACCCCCTGACTCTGGAGGGCTATTCCCCCAATCGCTCTAGATCGCAGGCTCCGTCTTCCATGGCTTCGCAGGTCGCGGAAGCGGCGTCACCAGGCTCAAGGGAGGTTGCCTGGATGGGGTGTCGGGAAGCCTCGGATAGACGCCCTCCCCTCCCCTAGGCTGATGGACGTGTCGCAAGCCTTCGGATAGGCGGCGCCCCCCCTCCCCCAGAATGGACAGCCCCAGTGCTTCCAGCAGTACACCAGGGCGGAGCGTCGTCTAGGACCCGCGACCTTCCCTCCCCCCCCTCTATAAGTCGCTATTCTCCTGTCTTAGGGCTTGAGGTCGACTGCGAGCTTGGAGGGCAGTTCGCGTCCGGTCGTTGCCTTGTAGCGCCTCATCAAGTGAGCAGCGAAGATCGCGGTTCCACAAGAGATGAGGTCGGTTTTTGTCCAAGTTGTTTCCCTAGCGATCGCGTCGACTGCCTCGGTGAGGGCTTGCGGCAGCCGAAGATTTGTCGAAACTCGCTTGCCGCTGTCGAGTAAGCGTTGGACCTCTGGACTCTCAAGCTCGGCGCTTGGACTGCTGGTGGTGGTAGCTTGTTGGGGAGTCCGAGATCGCTTCTTAGGAGACGACGGCTTGGGGGGTTCAGCTGGCTCCTCTGACGAGGTAGATACCGGATCGGTTGCAGGCGGCGCGGTTGCAGGCGGTGGCAACTGGTCCGGCGAGACCGCGGTAGTGGCCTCAGCGATTCCGGGACTTGAGAGACTGAGCAACGGGTTAAAGCGGCGGGCTTCAGGGCGTTTCTTCTTGGGCAATTTGGGGCTCCAGGAAATCCAGGACTAGCTCGAAGTCTCCTGGACCATTTGTTCTCCGTTTGGAGTCAAACGTCCAGATGTCCTGCTTGTGGTCCGTTGCTTCGCCTATCGCGGTTGAATTGCGGATAGGGGGCGAGACGCGTTCGCCGAAGGTATCCCTTAGATTTGCTAGGCCATCCCTGGACCGCCTAGTCCTTGTGGAGTAGTTGTTCGGGAGGATGGCTCCAATGCTTGGGCTGTAGTCCAGTTGCGCCTCAACTTGTTGCCTGAAGTCCAACAGGGTGGCGATCCCGCTTTCCCCAAACATCGAGAGGTCGGACGGCATCCACAAGAGATCAGCCGCAAGGAAGCCATTGGCGGTGATGATGCTCCAGGCCGGTGCCACATCGACGAGGATGAGGTCGATGCCGCTGGTGTCAGACAGCGCGAGTCGTTTGCGGAGTACGCCGTTGACGTTGAATCTCTGCGTGCGTTGCAGGACCTCTGGAGCTGTCGAGAGGTGTTCAGAGGCGGGAAGGATCTTCAAAGAGCCGCGATCTGCCCGTAGCGGAACTGGTTCGAGAAGAGTTTGCAGGGTGCTAGGCGAGAACTCTTGATCTGGCAGGGTGAGGAAATCACATGACCCGGCATAAAGATGAGGCGAGTCTGGAAGGAAGACAGTACTGCAGTCTGCCTGGGCGTCCAGGTCCAGCACAACGACGTGGTAGCCACGATTGGCGAACCCTACGCTGAGGTTGACGGCGAAGGTGGTCTTGCCCACCCCGCCCTTCTTGTTGATCAGAGTAACGACTCTCATCGTCACACTCTAACCTACAAGCAAGGCAGCAAGCAAGGCAGCAAGCAAGGCAAGAAGTCAGCACGCAAGCAAGGCGGAAAGGCAGCAAGCAAGTAAGGCGGGAACACGGAATACCCATAAGTCCCACTGTAATGGGCGAAACTCCCACGGAACTGAACCAGACCTGGCAGGAAAACAGAGAACATGGTGGTCACCTTTCCTGCCCAAGCGGACAGAAGCGGATGCTCTGCGTTGTAGGATTGGCCACCAATACTTCCTTGGGCAAAGATCGGGAACCACAATAGAGAAGGCGCAGGCTTGGGTGAAAAG